>JANNHY010000423.1:0-33951 GCA_031404635.1 Ilumatobacteraceae bacterium | reverse complement strand
TGCCGAGAAGTTGCGGGTGTTCACACGGCCAGCTGAAGATTCCCTCGCTGACAGGTATCTGGGTCGCCATCCAACAAAACTTACCACATGATCAATTAATTGTGTATTGTTGGACAGTCAACGAAATGGGGGTTCGCCAATGTTCGATTTCTCAGGGAAAACGGTGCTTATCACGGGAGCGTCCTACGGACTCGGCGAAGGGTTCGCCCACGGGTTCGCCGAAGCGGGCGCCGATCTGGTACTCACGGCGCGTTCGGCCGAAATGCTCGAGCAGGTTGCCGACGCGTGCCGCGGCAAGGGCTCGCCGAAAGTCACAGTAGTGCCGGGCGATGTCTCGGTCGAGGCTGATGTCGACAACGTGGTCGCTACCGCTGTGGGCGAGCACCAAAGCATCGACGTGTTGGTCAACAACGCCGGGGTCAACGACCTCCGCGGCGTTGCGCCGGAGCAGTTCGATATGAAAACGTGGAACTCGATCATCTCGGTCGATCTCAACGGCGCGTTCATGTACATGCGCGATGTCGGCCGGCACATGCTGGGCAACGGCCGCGGGTCGATCGTCAACATCTGCTCGATCATGGGACACGGCGCCAACGAGCTGAACGTGATCGCCTACACGGCCGCCAAGGGCGCGCTGCGCAACCTGACCCTGCAGCTCGGCTGCGAATGGGCCGACCGTGGTGTCCGAGTCAACTCGGTATCTCCCGGGTTCATCATCACCGAGATGGTGCGCCCCGCCTTGGAAGGAATGGGGATGGACAAATGGATCGCCAGTCGTACCCCCATACGCCGAATCGGTGAGCTCGCCGAGATCGTCGCCCCGGTGATGTTCCTCGCATCCGATGCCGCCAGCTATATCACCGGTCACGATCTGTGCGTCGACGGCGGCACCAACGCGTCGAACGGGTACTTCCAGATCCCACCGATCCATCACGAGTGGAACGCCGAGACAGCGCCGCGGATCGGTGTCGGCTACCCCGGTATACAGCCCCGACCCGACTGGTTTGCGGCATTGGCCGCAGGCATTCCGGGCGTCCACTACCAGCCGACGGCGAACTGAACGCTATTCGATCGGCTGCCAGGCCTGGACTAAAGTAATCGCATGGTTAATAATTGTCTCATGACTGCCACAGAATCGCGTCGGGCACGCTCTCCCGGCATCACGTACCAGGAGCTGCTCGACGCCGACACCCACCCTGTGCCCGACGTGCTGCGGCTCGAGTCGCCGCGCTACCTCGGCAGCTCCGACATTTCGATCGAGCGCTACACGAGCCACGAGTGGCACCGCCGGGAGGTCGATCGGCTGTGGATGCGGGTGTGGCAGTTCGCCTGCCGCGAGGAACACATCCCCAGGCCGGGTGACTACGTCATCTACGACATCGCCAACCTGTCATTCGTGGTGATCAGGACCGACGACGGCAAGATCAGGGCCTACCCCAACGCCTGCCTGCATCGAGGTCGGAAACTGAAGGACTACGACGGCCACTGCTCGGAGATCCGCTGCCCCTTTCACGGTTTCGCCTGGGATCTCGATGGCGGACTCGCTTCCGTGCCCGCCGGCTGGGACTTCCCGCACGTGCAAGAGCGCCCTGACGACTTCCACCTCCCCCAGTGCCAGGTCGGCACCTGGGCCGGATTCGTCTTCATCAACCCCGACCCGGCTGCCGGGCCGCTCGCCGACTTCATCGGCGACATGGCCGGCCACTTCGACATCTGGGATCTCGAGAACCGATTCGTCGAGGTACACGTGACGAAGGTGATCGAGGCCAATTGGAAGATCACCCAGGAGGCGTTCTGCGAGGCATTCCACGTCGGCGGGACGCACCCCCAGATCCTGCCCTACCTCGGTGATACGAACTCGCAGGTCGACGTCTGGCCCACGTTCTCACGCGTGATCACACCGGGCGGCACGCCCAGCCCCCTGCTCGACTGGAAGCCCACCGAGGAGGAGATGCTGCGGTCGATGCTCGACGTGCGCGTCGACGAGGTGCCTCCGCTGCCACTTCCCGAAGGGCAAACGGCTCGTGCCGTCGCGGCTGGCGCGGCGCGCCAACGGTGGCGGCCGATTGTGGGCGATCGTGTCGACGCGATGAGCGACGCCGAGATGATGGACAGCCTTGACTATTCGCTGTTCCCCAACTTCCACCCGTGGGGCGCGTTCAACCGCATCGTCTACCGGTTCCGCCCCAACGGCGACGATCACCGCAGCGCGATCATGGAGGTGCTGTTCCTCTCGCCGTACGCGGGCGACCGGCCGCCGCCCGCAAAGGTGCATGCACTCGGCGTCGGCGATCCATGGACCGACGCACCCGAACTCGGAATGTTGGCGAAGGTCTTCGATCAGGACACGTTCAACATGGCCAAGGTGCAACAGGGCCTGGAGACCACCTTCAAGCCGGGCATCACCCTCGGCAACTACCAGGAGTCGAAGATCCGCTGGCTGCATCACCGCCTCGGTGAATGGGTCGAAGGAACGCAGCCGTGAGAGGCATCATTCATCCCTTCACCAGAGCTCTGTACGAGCAGGACGGCAACGGCACTATTCGCGTTACGTATCAGGACCGAGTCGGCATCTTCGGCACTGACGGGCATTGGATCTCCGGTGAACTCCGCGAGTGTGATCCGCACATGTGCGGTTGGGTCGGCGGCCCGCAGATCGCCAGTCTGCGCATCAGCGTTGGGTCACGGGACGGGGCGGATGAGCTTGCCCTCGAGTAGCGCGTTGATCGCATCGATGGCCAGCCTGTGCTGACGTGGATCGTGCGAGACGGCGTCGGTGAGTCCGACCAGCAGGGTCAACACCAGTGCGCTGACCTGATCGCGATGCGAGGGATCGATCTCGCCCGACTCGACTCCGGCATCGACGATGCTGGCGAAGAATGCGTCGCGCGTCACCTCGCTGCCCTGCAGCGCAGCTCTCAGTTCAGGGTTGCGGCGCGTGTCGACGCGCACCGCGCCGAGGAACTGGGCGAGCGACGCATCTTCGTTGTTCATCTCGTGAGCTGCCTCGAGCACCGCTTCGATCCTGCCGCGAAACGTCGGTACGTCGCGGATGGCGGCCGACAGCCGGCTGTACACGCGTTCGGCCACGTCGTCGTGAACGGCGACGTACAAATCGAGCTTCGAACCGAAGTAGTGGTAGATCGCGCCGGCCGTGATGCCGGCCTCGATGCCGAGGTTGCGGTTGGTCGCCGCGTCGTACCCGCGCGCCGCCATGGCCAGGCGGGCGACGTCGAGAATACGTCGTCGAGTGTCGGCCGAGTCGGTCGATGGCGGCCTGCCGAGTCGGGGCTTGATTGCCTTGGTTTTTCTCACCCGCCCAGTATGCCAGATTCAACGCGATGAAAATACTAATCGGTTGATTCAATTAGGATGAGCAACATGTCAACGCCCACGATCGACGAGTTCAGCGAACGAGCCGTGCAGTGGCTCGACGACCATGCACCCGCTCGCCGAGCGGCCTCGAACGACGGCGAACTTGCCTGGGGCGAAGGAGAATTCAGTGTGGCCGTGTTCCATTCGCTGAGCCTTGCCGACGAGCGCGACCTGCTGGAGCGGATCAAGCAGTGGACCATGTTGAAAGCCACACGCGGCTACCACGCCATCACCGCGCCGTGCCGGTACGGTGGCCTGGGTCTGCCACGCGAATATGCTCGCGCCTTCTCGAGCCTCGAGGCACAATTCCAGACGCCCACGCGTCACGAGACGCACACCGTGACGACGCGACTGGTGGCGCCGACCATCCAGATCTACGGCAGCGACGAGCAGAAGAACTCTCTCGTCGGAAAATTCCTGGCCACACGGGAGCTGTGTTGCCAACTGTTCTCCGAGCCGAACGCCGGTTCCGACCTCGCCTCGCTCGCCTGTCGCGCCGTTCGCGACGGCGACGAATGGGTCGTCACTGGACAGAAGGTGTGGAGCTCCGGAGCGCAGTTCTCGGAATGGGGCGAGCTGATCGCCCGCCACGATCCCGATGTCGCCAAGCACAAGGGTTTGACGGCCTTCGTCATCCCGCTCGATATGCCTGGCATCGAGATCCGGCCGATCAAGCAGATGAGTGGTGGCTCGTCGTTCAACGAGGTTTTCATGAACGACGTGCGCGTACCAGACTCGATGAGACTCGGCCCGGTCGGCGAGGGATGGAAGGTCGCCCTCACTACGCTCGGCTTCGAGCGCGACCACTCCGATGCCGGCTCCGGCAACAGTCGTGTTGGCGGTTCATGGCGGCAGTTGCTCGGTACCGCGCAGATGATGGGAGCCACCCTCGATCCCGTCACGCGGCAACGACTGATGCGCGCCTACACCCACCATCGTGTCGAAGGTTTCGTCAATCACCGTGCCGCGGACATGCGGCGCTCCGGCGCCCCCGCCGGGCCGGAGGGCTCGCTCGGCAAGCTGCTCTGGACGGAAGGCATGAACCTGATGACCGAGGTGATCTCGGGCATCCTCGGGCCGCATCTCGTTGCCGACACAGGTCAATGGGGAACGTACGAGTGGGCCGAGCATGTACTCGGCGCTCCCGGCTATCGCATTGCCGGAGGCTCCGACGAGACACAGCGCAACATCATCGCCGAGCGGGTTCTCGCCCTGCCCGGCGAACCGCGAGTCGACAAGAATCTCCCGTGGAAGGAGGTGCCGAGGTAGCGCACATCGCGCCGTGCGCCAGGCCGATTCAGGCGATCAGTTCGACGGACTTCAGGTCGAGCACCGCGGTGAAATGGCGCTCGCCGAGGGTGCCGATGAGTTGTCGGCCGCGTTCGTTGGCCAGGTCCATGGTTCCTCCAGTCAACACGGGCACCGCGGTGTTGACAAGGTGCGACAGCCGGTAGTCGGCCCACAGATCGTCGAAGGTGTAGTCACTGACACCGTGGTCCACGATCTGCTCGTGATACCGGCGAACGATCCGTTCCTCGTGTTGGCGACGATCGTCGATCGGCAGGCTGCCACCCAGTAGGTAAGCGAGATCGTAGGCGCCAGGCCCGCGACCGATGCCCTGCCAATCGATGACAACAACGGGCGCATCCCGCGTTGGCGCGCCGAAGAACAGGTTGTCGCACCGGAAGTCCTGGTGGAGAAGTGTCCACGGGCGATCGCCGAGGGTGCACATCAGGCTCCAGTAGTGGTCCCTGATCTGCTCACCGGCAGAGATCGCCCCTTCCGGCAGACGATCGGCGAAGCGCTGTGAGAACGACGCCCACAGATCGGGCCATGCAGCGGAGAACACCTTGATGCGCTCGTGCACGACGCTGGCGACCCAGTCGATGTCGTCGACCCGCTGCCAGAAACTACCGTGGAGGTCGGCCAGCGCGTCCGCCGCCACCTCCGCCTGATCAACCGACATGCCGTCGACTTGATCGGCGACCGCCCATCCGCCTAGGTCCTCGAGCACGATCACAAAGTCGCTCGTCGCCGGATCGAGTTCGGCGAGGTAGCACTGCGGGACGCGCACCGACGCCTGCCCGGCGAGCTCGTTGTAGAAGCGCACCTCGGCCTCATACATGCCGAGCGCAACCCCCTGGGCACGGTTCGCCTCGTACGGCGACGTCACCTTGACGATCACCGACGACGGCGCTTCTGGCGCGGCGCGATCGTAAGTGAGGGCCACCCGGGTGAGCTCGCCCATCAGCCCCACGCCTGCGCCGACGGGCTCGTGGTCGACGCTGACGACGGTCGATTCATCGATTACCTTGGCATCGCGCAGCACCTCGGTCAACCAAGGTGCGGTCATTTCGGCGGTGTTCCTCGGAATCACGTGCACTCCCCCTCGGGACTCGTGCGAACCGTCCCCAGTACGGTCGCGTCAACGCCCTGATGATAGCATAATTAATCGTGTGGTCAATTGATTGATTGAGAGGGGAATCGTGAGAGATCTTCGAGGCAAGGTGGCCGTCGTAACAGGCGCAGCCAGCGGCATCGGTAGGGCAACGGCCGAGCGGCTGGCCCAGGAAGGCATGAAGGTCGTGGTGGCCGATATCGAGGCCGCCGCCCTGTTCGGCGTGGCCGGTGGGCTGACCGACGCCGGACACGATGTGGTTGCGGTGCCAACAGACGTGAGCTCGGCGGAGGCGATCGAGGCGTTGCGCGACGCTGCACTCGACGCGTTCGGCGCCGTGCATGTGGTGCACAACAACGCCGGAGTCGTGGCATCGGGGACGCTGGAGGAGATCTCGATCGATCTCTGGAGGTGGGTGCTCGAGGTCGATCTGTGGAGCGTGATCCACGGCGTGCGAACGTTCGCCCCGTTGCTGAAGGCCCACGGCGAGGGGCACATAGTGAACACCGCGTCCACCGCCGGGCTGCAGGCGAACCCTGGGATCGGCCCCTACAACGTGGCCAAGTTCGGTGTCGTGGCGCTGTCGGAAACGCTCCGGCTCGAGCTCGAGGGCACAGGCGTGGGCGTCAGCGTGCTGTGCCCGGGGGCGGTGAACACCAAGATCGTCGATTCCGAGAGAAATCGTCCTGCGGACGTCGCCGCCTCGCTCGGGGCCGTCGCTGATCAGTTCCGCTCTCGCGCCGGCACCATGCTGGCGACGCGAGGCCTCGACCCGGCGGAGGTGGCGGCGATGGTTCTAGACGGCATCGTCAACGACCGGTTCTGGATCCTCACCCATGCGGCGTGGGCCGACGTTCTGGCCGATCGGGTGACCGCGATGAGCAGCGGCCGCCTGCATCACGGATTCGGCGGGTAGGCGCTCCGTGGAGACCCGTCGACTCGGCCCGCTCTCCGTGCCGGCCGTGGGCTTCGGCGCGATGGTGCTGTCGCCCGGCTTCTACGGCTCGATCGACGACGACCAGGCGACCCGCGCCATCATGCACGCGATCGATGCCGGCTCGTCGTTCCTCGACACCTCGGACGGGTACGGCAAGGATGCCCATAACGAGCGCCTGATCGGAGCCTCGGTTGGCGGCCGACGCGACGATGTCGTCATATCCACCAAGTTCGGCTACCGCGTGCCAAGCGGGGTCGAGCGCCACCGTTTCCAGGTGGCGTACGGCACGCTGGCGGTCAACGCCGAGCCGCAGCACATCCGCGGCTACGCGGTGGCGAGTCTCGAGCGGCTGCGCACCGACCACATCGACCTTTATTCGCCACACTTCCCGGATCCGCTCGTGCCCATCGAGGACACCGTCGGTGCGATCGGGGATCTCGTCACCGAAGGCCTGGTGCGTCACGTCGGGTTGTCCAACGTGACCGCCGAGCAACTGGAACGGGCGGCGGCGGTACACGCGATCAGCGCCGTACAGTGCGAATGGTCCTTGTGGGCCGCCCCTTGTCCGGCGTTGCTCGCCGTGGCCCAGCGTCACGGCATCGGAATCGTCGCCTGGTCGCCGCTCGGCGGCGGATTCCTGACCGGCGACCTCATCTCGCTCGACGCCAGTGACTTCCGCAACAACTTCCCGCGGTTGTCGGGCACGAACCTGGCGCTGAACAACGACCGCTTCGCACCGATCAAGGCGCTCGCCGGCTTGCTCGAGCTCACGCCGAGCCAGTTGGCGCTGGCCTGGCTGTTGCACCAACACCCGGCGGTCGTGCCAATCCCCGGCAGCCGCACGGCCACGCACATCACCGAGAACGCCGCCGCGGCGGGCATCTCACTGTCGAGCGAGACACTCGAGTGCATCGAACACGCTCGTGCGCGGTTCCGACCGGAAGGTGGCACGATCCTGGCCGTGCCCGCCACGGGGCCATCGTGACTGTCGACGTGCGAGCAGTGGCGATCCGGTTCGCAGATCTGTGGGCTGTCGATCCGCATCAAATGGTCGACGAGATCTACGCCGACGACATCGTGATGGAGAACATGGCAAACCCCGCCCGCGTCGTCCTCGGCAGCACGCAACTGCACGCTGTCGAGCACGAGCTGGCGGCGAGGATCCCCGAGCACCGCCACGAGTTGATCCGCGTCATTGCCGACGACGGCGTGGCCTGTCTCGAAACGACAGTTGTCGCCCCGGTGACGCACGAATACGCTCCCGCATGCGTGTGGTGGTGGCTCGACGAGACCGGCAAGGTCGCTGCCGAGGTCGGTTGGTTCGATTGGGCGGACCGCAGCACCGCCTCGATGCGGTCGCACGGCACGGTCCCGCCGAACCTCGGAGTCGGTGCTCCCCGGGTCGATTCGTGGTATGCACAGATGGCCGACGAGTACGTTCGGCGCTGGTCGCACGGTCCACTCGGTTCGGCGCTCGAGATGTTCGCTACGCACTGCACCTTTGGTCGCGTCGGAGGTATCGAGTCCCGAGGAATCGAAGAACTCGCCCGCACCCGCCAACTCCTGCTCGACGAGTTTCCGGCACCCGGGCCGCTGATGCAACTGCATCGCCTCGTGGGCGAAGGTTCCGCACTGGCGATGCTGGTCACGATCGGCGACGCGACCCGCGTCACCCGCGGCACCGTGGTGTTGACGTTCGACAGCGACGATCTCGTCGTCAGCGAACGGACCTACTGCGATTGGAGCAAGGCCACGCCGCGCGCGGAGCCGGGACAGCGCACGATGGTAGGGAGTGCCGATTGGACGCCGAGTTGGCGATGACGGGCCGCCCCCGAACGCCGACACCTGTGAAAGCAAGGTCATGGACGAATTGATCGGCAAGGTCGCGGTCGTCTCCGGGTCGGCTCGTGGGCTCGGCGCGGCGTGGGTGCGGGCACTGAAAGACGCCGGCGCCACGGTCATCGGCTTCGACGTGCGCCCAGGCGCGGACGTCGTGGCCGATGCCTCCGATCCGGGGCAGGTGCGCGACTTCGTCGACCGAGTGGTTGCCGACCACGGAGGCATCGACATCTCTGTGGCGAACGCCGGACGGATCCGGCTGACAACGCCGCTCGACCCGTGGCCCAAGGCGCTCGAAGACTTCGACGATCAGATCGGCACCAACCTCAAGGGCGTGTATCTCCTCGGGCGCGCCGTCGCCCCCGTAATGGTGGCCCGAGGTGGCGGGCACATCGTCAACATCTCCACCGATCACGGGCACCGAGCGCCAGGTGTGCGCACGGGTGGCGGTGCGCGCATGGATGCCTACGACGCCTCGAAATGGGGCATCCGCGGGTTGACCGAGGCGTGGGCCGAGGCATTGCGACCGCACCGCATCCGCGTCAACGAGTTGTGCATGGGTGCCACCGATGGCGAGATGTTGCGCGAGTTCCTCGGCGAGCGCGCCACGCCGGAACTCATCGCCACGTGGCTGCGCCCCGGCGATCTCGGGCGCGTCCTCGTCGATCTCCTCGCCGAGGGCCCACAGGGCAGGACCGGAACGCAGATCGGGCTCTGGGTCGGCCACCCCGTGCAGCTCCCACGTGTTGACCCGGTCGGTCAAGCCGACAGCGCTGTCGCAGAGCTCACCTGATCGAGTTCACTGGTGCCGAGGTAGCTGCTCTCGAGCAGATGCATGTTCTGGCGGAGGTGAACTGCTGCACCCTCCAGGGCCAAGCCGCCGTGGCTGAGGACGTACGCCCGATCTGCCACCTCGAGCGCAAGATGTACGTGCTGTTCGACCAGCAGCACGCCTGCCCCGGTGTCGTCGGCAATGCGTCGTAGTACCGGCAACAACCGCTCGACGATGATCGGCGCCAAGCCCAGGCTCATCTCGTCGACCATCAACAGCTTCGGCTTCACCGTCAGAGCACGAGCCATCGCCAGCATCTGTTGCTCCCCGCCGGAGAGCAACCCGGCCCGGCGATCCATCAGCCTCTCGAGCGCCGGAAAGTAGTCGAGGGCCCGGCTGATATCGGACGATCCTTTTGCCGCACCGAGGCGGAGGTTTTCCTTCACCGTCAATTGGAAGAACAGGCTCCGGTCCTCGGGAACGTGGGCGAGCCCTTCGCGGGCGACAAGGTGTGGCCGCCTACCCTTCACCGACGTTCCCATCACGGTGATGTCGCCGCTGATGATCGGATTCAATGCCGACGTCGTGAGCAGAGTCGTGGTCTTTCCGGCGCCGTTCGGTCCCAGCAGCGCGACGACCTCTCCCTCGTCGACGTGCATGGTCAGGTGGCGAACCACCGATACACCGTTGTACCCGGTGGACATGTCGTCGATCTGCAGCAAGGTCACGGCCGTGCACCCACGGTCGCTCCAGCCGATTGCCCGAGGTACGCCTCGATCACCTTCGGATTGTTCTTGATCTCAGCCGGTGTGCCTTCGGCGATCTTCGATCCGAACTCGATCACGTAGATGTAGTCGCAGACGTTGAGCACCAGACCCATGTCGTGATCAACCAGGAGGACCGAGGTGCCCGCATCGATGATGTCGCCGAGGCGGGCACCGAGCTCTTGACTCTCCCGCGTATCGAGCCCGGCTGCAGGTTCATCCATGCACACCAGCTTCGGTCGAGCGGCCAAGGCCCTAGCCGCCGAGACGAGCTTGCGTTGACCCTGGCTGATCTCGTTCGGCATTTTCGTGGCGAGGTCACGGATTCCGAGGACGTCGAGGGCGAAGTCGACGCCGCTGCGATCGCGGCTGCGCTGCGGATGGACCAGATCGAGCAGGAAGGCCTTCGCCGATTGGCGCTCGGCGGCGACCTGCAGGTTCTCCTCGACGGAAAGTTCGTCGAAAAGCTCCAACGATTGCCACGTCCGGCCGAGACCCAGCGCGGCGCGCTTGTGCGCGGCGAGCGAGCCGATCTCGTGCCCGTCGAACACCATCCGACCGGACGTCGGCACGAAGCCGGTCAAACCATCGATCAAGGTGGTTTTCCCAGCGCCGTTGGGCCCGATCAGGCCCACGAGCGAGCCCTTCGGAACTTCGAAATCGATTTCGTCGACCGCTCGCAGACCGCCGAAGGTGACCGACATGCCGAAGGTGTTGAGCAGACTCATTAGCCCGGTCCTCCGATCTCGACGAGTTCGAGGTGTCGTTTGCGACGGAATTGCCCGGTGCCGAGCCGAAGTGCTCCGGCGATGCCTTCCGGGTTCTGGATCGCGGTGAAAATCAGACCCACCGCCCCGAGGATCACGGTGTATTTCAGATCGATGCCGGTGCGCTTGTCGAGAAGCGTGAACGCCAGCGCGTTCACACCGATCATTCCGGCAACGACCGCGCCGGTGACACTGGAGATGCCGCCGAGGTAGGCGAACGCAAGCAGTGTGATCGAAGCGAGCGCCCCGAAGTTGGATGGCGCGACGCTGCCGAATCGGTATCCCGACATCGCCCCACCGATACCAGCGATGAATGCCGACAACCCGAACGCCAGAAGCTTGGTGCCGGCGACACTGACTCCGGCCGCGGCGGCGGCGCGTTCGTTGGAGCGAACGGCGAGGAACCGTCGTCCCGTGCCGCTGCGACGGACGTTGGCGACCATCACCGCCAGCAGTACCACGACCACGAGGCACAGCACACCGAACCACGCTGACGGCGGCACGTTGGGATCCTTGAACGCCTTGATCTCGAACACCCTCAGGTTGGTGTTGCCCGGCCCGAAATCGAGGCCGTTGATCCTCGGCGGGTCCACCGCCAGCACACCACTTCGGCCCGCCAGCTTGGCGTTCTTCAAGACCAACTCCTCGATGGCGAGCGCGGCTGCGAGCGTGACCACCGCCAGGTTGACACCACGGACGCGCAACGCAGGAAGGGCGATCAGCAAACCGAAGCCCGCGGCCACCAGCGCCCCGGCGAGCGGCGCGAGCGGGAATGGGAGCCAGCTCTGGAAGAACTTCGACATCGCGAATCCGGCGACACCCGCCAGCGCTGCCTGGGCCAACGAGATCTGGCCGACATAGCCCGTGATGACGACCAGCGACAGCGCCAGCGCGGCCCCGACGAGGGTGTTTATCGAGGCCTGGCGCCAGTCGTAACCGAACGCGAACACGGTGACCAAGGCCCCGGCCGATAACAGCACGGTTGGCCAGAGGATCTTGTTCGGCTTTGGCGCAAACGGCAGCCGACCGGCCGACACCGCCCCGCGCTGGGGCAGACTTCTGCCACGAACGAACAGCACGATGATGATGATGAAGAACGGCAACGCCCGTTCGAGGCCCGATTGCGGGATCCATTCCCTAGGGAACCAGGACTTCGCGGTGAAGGTCTTGGTGAGCGCTTGGATCATCCCGATGCCGAGGCCGGCGAATGATGTGATCCAGAACGAGTTGAAGCTGCCGAGCAGCGCAGCACCCAACGCCGGGATGATCAGGAAAGGAAGGGTGATCGGATCGAGGCCGGTGATCGCCGACACGAGGATTCCGAATGTGCCGGCCACGACAGTGGACAGCACCCAGTTGGCGCCGGCGAGGAACTCCGGAGAGAAGCCGAGAACCACGGCGCCCTTCTCGTTCTCGGCGGCGGCGCGCGTGGCGAGGCCGAAGCGCGTGCGTTTGAACACCACGGTGAGCACTGCGGTGACGAACACCACCAGCCCTGCCGCGATCAGTTGCTCGCGTTGGATGACGATGTCGTTGCCGAACGGTTTCAGCGTCTTCTTGCCCAGGTCCGGCTCGGCGACGGGCTTGAACGTTCCCGTGAAGCGCAACGTGATGACGTTGATCAGCAGCAGGAACAGGCCCACCGAGGTGACGACCTTGGCAAGCGGCGGAGCGTGTCGTAGCGGTCGGAAGATGAGAAAGTGAAAGATCAGCCCGAGAAGCGCTGCGTACACCAAGGCAACCAGGAACGCCGTCACCATCGGCATACGACCGTTGCCGAAGTCGATGTCGATCTTGGTCGGCAAGTTCGGCAGATCGACCCAGTCGCTCTTGTTGGTGACGAAGGAATTCCATGTGCCCTCGACCAGGGCCAACGGATTCGGCAGCGGGGGCATGTACAACTTGCCGTTGCCGTTGTCGAACGAGCCGCGCAGGCCATGGAAGATGTACGCCGAGAAGATCGCGACAGCACCGTTGCTGAAGTTGACCACGCCGGAGCCCTTGTAGGTCAGGACGACCCCGAGGGCGATGGCGGCGATGAGCGCACCGGAGCCGAGACCCAAGGTGAGTTGGCCGATCTGCGACTTGTCGAAAGCCCACATCAGGGCGATGGGAACCACCAGGCACACGGCTCCGATCCCCCAGTTCCGAGCGGTGCGAGTGTTGATCACATGCCCGAGCTGTCGTTTCCTGCCCGAAGGTTGCGGGGCACCCGGCGCTGCCGGGCACCCCGTCGCTGCTGTTGACTCCTGCTCGCTCGGCTCAGCCGGCGAGTTCAACCGCTGGGTCGATCGGCTGGCCGTTGTAGCCGTCATTGATGCTCACCCACTTGTCGTCGACGTACTGCTGGATACCCATCTGGAGACCGCACACCGATACGAAGATCGGACTTGCGCCGCACTTCATCGGACCGACGACACCCCACATCGGACCGGCGAAGGCCTTCGCGGCCGTCCGAATCGAATCGGGTGTCAGGTTGTCGGCGCCGATCTCGTTGACGAACCTCGTCACTGTCAACAAGTTGCCGAACATCGAGGCGGCAAACCCTGTGTACTCGATGTTGTCGATGCCCTCGTCCTTGCCGTACTGAAGGACCATCGTGACGTAGCTGTCCAGGTCGTCGTTGCCGGGAATGAAGTAGCTATAGCCATACCCGCCGAAGTACCAGTTGTTCGGAACGATCCCAGTCCCACCTTGCTGCTCGAGATAATCGGTCATCGGCGTGCCAAGGCACAGGGAAGTCGTGACGACAGGAGTCACGATCGCCAGATCCTGCAGCGCTTGGGCAGTTCCAATGCATCCCTGCACCGTCACCAGCGGCAAGAAAGCATCCGCGTCGGCGGCCCCCGCTGCGGTGATCGCCGGGGCGAAGTCCTGCGGACCGGCCGTGTCAGCGATCGGCACACCGACGACCGTTTCGACGCCGAGGGCTTTCAACGCCGGTTCGGTGAGCGCACTGAAGGCAACCTGGCCGCCGGAGTTATCGCCGTACACCACGGCCACCTTCTTCGAAGCGCCAGCCGGCAAGTGCCTGGCAGCGAATGCCGCGATACCTTGGATGACGCCCGGCGAACCCGGCGTGTACGCGTATCCATCGCTTGCGAGGAACTCGGGCGTCGTGACCGGATTCCCGATGATCACCGGCTTTTGACCCTTCAGTGCATCGAGGAGAGGGGCCACCAACGCGTCCTGGGCAATGACGCCAGTCATCACGACGGAGATCGAATCGTCGGCGAGGATCTGCTGCGCGCACTTGGTCGAGTCCTCGGACGAGTTGGTGATGCACTTCACCAACTCGATCGGATGACCATCGGCGCCGCCCATCGACTCGTTCACGTACTTCACCGCGGCCTCAATACCGATCGTGCTCTCAGGGAACGCCGGCGTGCCGCCTTCCTCGTTGACGTAGCCGATCTTGATCGGATCACCCGATGCCACACCAGCAGTGCCACCCGTGTAGTCGAGGGCATGAGCAATTGCGCCTTCGAGAGTCATTGCGCTGTCGCTCACACCCGTGGTATCCGTCGGCGCCACCGCAGCGGTGTCTGACGTGGCTGGAGCCTCCGTGCCCGCCGGCGCGCCGGCAGTGTTGGGGGTCACGGTTGGCCCCGTGGCGGATTCGGACTTTGAACCTTCCGAACACCCCACGGCGAGCACAGCGAGCACCATCACTCCTGCCGCGAACCTCTTCGAACCTCTCATCAATTGTCTTCCCCCTGTCCGGCCGTATTCGGCCCGTCAGTGCCGAGCCCCTTACTCGGCTCGGGGCAGTGTGGCAGAATCTAACTGATCGGTCAATTCTTATTTTGGAAAGATGCCGTATCCTGGTATTCAAGGCTGTCGCCGCGCTGTGTATGCGACAATCGTCAACCGTGCAACTGAAACTCCTGCTACTCCACGTCGCCGACTGCCCGCATGTGCGCGAGCTGACGTCGCGCATCGATTTCGCACGCGACGGTCGCCGCGTCGACCTTGTCCTGCGTCAGGTCGACGACGTCGACGAAGCCGCCCGCTTGGGCATGCGCGGGTCGCCGACCCTCCTCATCGACGGGCTCGACCCGTTCGTCACAGACGACGAGCCAACGATGTCCTGCCGCCTCTCGCTACCCACCGTCGCCCAACTGCGTGACGCCTTCAGCCGTGAGCCCGTCTGATACCACGTCATATCAAGCGCGGCGGGCGACGAACGCGTAGGCGCGGCGATCAACGAGGCCGCCGGCTACGGAGCCGTCGCCGTCACGGCGCTCGTCGTTGCCATCCGCATGTACGAAAACTCACCCGATATGAAGCCGGAACGTGGGGGCCGGCTGGATCAGCAGCCGTCGTCGCAGCTCTCGCCGCGCCACGCTTCGCGGCCCTCGTTGACTGCGAGCACGGCGATGGCGAGTGCAGCCATCGGGTCGGCCCACCACCACCCGGCCGTGGCGTTCAAGATCAGGCCGCCGAGCAGGATCGCTGACAGGTACGCGCACAGCTTGGTCTGGTTGCCGTCGGCTACAACCGTGCTGCTGCCCAGCTGACGCCCGGTACGTCGCTTGGCAGCAGCAAACAGCGGCATGACGATGAGCGAGGCGATGGCCAGCCCGATACCGACAGCGGACGATTCCGGTTCGGACCGCCCGGCGAGATCGATTACTGCACGTACGGCCACATAGCCGGCCAGCGCGAAAAAGCTGACGGCGATCAGCTTCAACGCGGACCGTTCGCGGTCTTCGGCGAGGCCATAGAACTGCCACACGATCACCACTGCGGACACCACCTCGACGGTCGAATCGAGGCCGAAACTAACCAGCGCGATCGAGCCGGCCGCGGTGCCGGCGGCGATGGCGACAACGGCCTCGACGACATTCCAGGCGATCGTCGCCCACGCCAGACGAATCGCTCGACGTTCGAGTGTGCTGCGAACGACTGCGGTCACCACGTCACGTCCTCGCATCCGCGATGGTCGTCGGGTTCGACCTGCAGTGTGGCGTGGGTGATCCCGTGGCGTTCGGCGAGCAACTCCCTGGCCTGGTCGAGCACCACGTGGGTGTCGGTGCCAGCAGCGACCATCAGATGGGCGGTGGCCACGTCCATCGCCGACGTCAGCGTCCACACATGCAGATCGTGCACATCGATCACCCCGACGATGGCGCCCAACTCGCCGCGCAATGCCGGTACGTCGAGACGTCGGGGCGCGGCCTGCACGAGGATGCGAAGCGCCTCGTGCCCCAACTTCCATGCCCGGGGCAGGATGAACACCCCGATAGCGGCGCCGATCACCGGGTCGACCCAGACCCACCCAGTGATGCCCCATACGATCGCGGCGACGATCACCCCCACCGAACCCACGGCGTCTGACAGCACCTCGAGGTACGCGCCGTGCAGATTGAGGCTCTCTTTCGCCCCGGCTCGGAGGAGCAGGAACGCGGCAATGTTCACCGCAAGGCCGAGCACGCCGACGACAAGCACCGGGGTCGAGGCGATCTCGCGCGAGTTGCCCAAACGCCTGACCGCCTCGTACAGCACGTAGCCCGCCACCCCGAATAGTAGTGCGGCGTTGACGAGCGCGGCGAGGATCTCGAGCCGGTACAGCCCGAACGTGCGCTGTGGATGCGCTCGAGCCTGGGACGCAGCGTGCATGGCCGCTAGCGCCAAGCCGAGACCTAGCGCGTCGGTGGCCATGTGTCCGGCATCCGACAGCAGCGCGAGCGACCCAGTCACGATCCCGGTGACGACCTGCACCACCAGGAACACGACAATCAAGCCGAGCGAGATCAGCAGTGGGCGCACATAGCGGGCGCCGGCCCGCATCGCGGCCGCGCCGTGATCGTGGCCGTGGTCGCCGTTCATGGCCGGCCGTCAGGATCAAGGTGGCCGGGCTCGACGAATGAGCTGGCGTGATCGTGGCGGTGATGTAGGTCCGGCACGTGGGGATGGGCGTGCACCAGCACCTCGTGCCGATGCGGGTGTTGATGTCGAACGGTCGGCTCACCCGGATGCGCGTGATCATGGTGGCCATCAGCGTGCACGTGCTCGTGATCGTGCTCGACCGCCTCGTGCCGATGCTCATGGACATGACCACTGCCCAGCACGAAACTCACGCCAACGGCAGCGATGACCAGCGAGATGACCTCCCGGCCCGCAACCGGATCGGCGAACGCCGTCCACGCAACAATCGCGCCAACGAACGGCGCCGTGGCGAACACAAGCTGCCCGCGCGCCGCACCAAGATCGCGGGCCCCGGCAACCCACAGCGTGATCGACATCCCGTACCCGACGCCTCCCACCACCAGTGCACCGAGCACCGGCCAACCCGCCGGGGGGCCACCGAGGGCGAGGCCGATCGCCAGATTCGCGCCACCGGCGACGGCACCCTTGACGAACGTGATGTGAGCCGGCGCGAGTTCGTCCAGATTCGCCGTCACACAGTTGTCCACGCCCCAGCAGAAGCATGCTCCGGCGATCAACAACGCACCCCAACGAAGATCCGCGCTCCCCGACCACCCCAACGTCACACCGGCGATTGCCACCAGGACAGTGCCGGCGATCACCCTGGGCCCGACCTGTTCACGGAATAGCAGGAACGCCAGCACCGTCGTGAAACCCAGCTCCAAGTTCAAAAGCAGTGCAGCTGTCGCCGCCGGCGTTTGGCTGAGCCCGGCGGCGAGCAGCACCGGGCCGACGGCCCCGCCGAGCACGACCGCAGTAGCGAGACTTCGACCGCCGCGCCGGATAGCACGCCGAGTCGGACGAATGCGCCCTATAACGGGTAGCACAGCGATCGCCGCACCCAGGTACAGCAAGCCGGCGAGCGTGAACGCGCCCATGTCGCCGGCGAGTCGCGAGGCAGCCGGAGTGGAGATACCGAACAGCACCGCCGCCAACGAACAACGAACGATCCCGCGACGCGTCACCCCAGTTCCTCGCAACCAAGCACACCGATCACACACAGAGTGTGCCAGGGCGACGTCGAATCGACGACCGACGACACGCGGCAGGTCGGTGTCAGCCTCGAGCGCAGGCGGCGCCGAGCCGGCGGCCAGCGCTGGACCAGGCCGGGTCGTCGCTGTCGGGCCAGAAATCGCCGGTGTGTTCGTCTTGGTCGTATGGCACGGGCGGCGACTCACCACCGGCAATGCGGGCGACGGCGTCGAGGAAGCGGTCGATGTCTTCGATCGAGGTGGCGATCCCGGCGCTGGCCCGCACGGCGCCCGGCATGCGCCGACGGTTACCGATCAGGACGTCGGCGCGATAGTCGGCGACCTCGGGAGACGTCAGCCCGAGCAGGCGCAGGAGATAGGGGTGAGCGCAGAAGCAGCCGTGGCGAACGCCGATTGCGTGCTCGGCGCTGAGCCGGGCGGCGACGAGGGCGTGCGAGACGCCGTTGACGACGAACGAAGCGACGGGGAGGGCGCCGGGCTGGGCCGAAGGGCCGAGCAGCCGGACGCCGTCGATGCCCTTGAGCCCCTCGCGGAGCCGAGTCGCCGTTGCATCGTCGTGGGCTCGGATGGCGTCCCACCCCAGCCTGGTCATCTCGTCGACGGCAGCATGGAGGGCGACGGCGCCGACGACATTGGGCGAGCCGGCCTCCTCCCGATCGGGCGGGTCGGTCCACACGACCTCGTCGACGTCGACGAGGTCGACAGCGCCGCCACCCACCAGAAACGGGTCGCCGTCGGCGAACGTTGCCCGCGGCCCGACGAGCACGCCGGCTCCGAAAGGCGCGTACATCTTGTGCCCGCTCCAGGCCAGGTAGTCGGCGGCGGCGGGCAGTGGGCGGTGGGGGGCCAGCTGTGCCGCGTCGACCAGCACCGCGACACCTCGATCGTGGGCTGCGGCGATGATCTCGTCGATCGGCGGGACCCAGCCGGTCACGTTGGAGGCGCCGGTGACCGCTAGCAGTCGAGGGCGGGGCTGCTCGTCGAGCACCGACACGACGGCGTCCACACCGAAGGTGCCTGATTCGTCGCATTCAACGTAGCGCCGCCGGGCGACACGGGCCCACGGCAACAGGTTGGCGTGGTGCTCGACGACGGTGGTGACGACGACGTCGTCGGGACGGAGTCGCAGTCGGTAGGCAAGGTGGTTGATCGCCTCGGTCGTGTTGCGGCAAATGATGGCGACGTCGTCGGTGCCGGTCCGCCCGGCGAAAGCGGCGAAAGCCGCGCGGGCTTCCTCGTACGCTGCAGTGGCGAGCTGAGACTTCCAGCCGGCGCCCCGGTGGACACTGGAGTACCACGGGAGAAACTCCTGCACTCGCGCCGCAACCGCCGGGAGGGCGTTGGTCGATGCCGCGACATCGAGCGACAGGTAGCTGCGCTCGACGCCGTCGATGCACGGCACGCCGAGATCGTCGCCCACGAGGCGCACGCCGAAGTCGCCGCTCACGCGAGTCTCACCGACCGACAGCAGTCGTCGACAACGGCGGCTTGTGGACCTTGGCATGGTCGCCCGTTTCCGAGAGCGTCAGCCTGATGCGTTCGAACGATCCCTGCAGCTGCAAGCGGCGGACGAGAATCGGGTTTTCGCGCGCCTGGCTGATATGACAGTCGATCGCCGCCAGCTGCGCGGATCGGTCGACAACGACGTCGACACCATCGAAGTCTGCGAAGCAGGTCCCGAGTTCGGCGTTGAGCTGGGCGGCGACGTCGGGTGCGACACCCCACTCGAGCACGGCCAGGCCATGACGCGCCGCGATCCGCTTCGCTGCGGCCGTGGCCGCTCGGTGGTCCGGGTGTCCGGTAACCCCGCCGGGTTCGAAGACGACGAGCACGGCGGCATCGGCAATCTCGGCCTCGATCTCGGCGTCGAGGAGTTCCGGGGGCACGTCACCGAGCCCACCGTCGGGGTAGCCGGCCAGGCGGACCCGGCTCACACCGAGCAGGTTGGCGGCAGCAAGCAGCTCGCTGCCGCGAACGAGGCCGAGTTCGGCGCTGGTTCCGAGGGTGCTGGCCTCACCGTGGGTAAGGCACAGGACCCGAGTCTGCGTCCCGGCCGCAGCCAGGGCAGCGAGTACGGCACCCAGCCCGAACGACTCGTCGTCGGGATGGGCAACGACGGCCACGACCGGGCCGAGGCCGGCCAGGTCGGCGAACGACGGTGCCACAGCTGTCGAACGGTTCACTCGTCAGGTGAAGATGATGTGGCCGCCGGCGGCGATCTCGTAGAACTCGCCGATCGTGATGATGATCGAGATTTTCTTGATGGTCTCGGGTTTGATGCCACCGGTGCCGCCACAGAGAATGACCATGCGTTTCGTCATCAGTTCAGTGTCCACGGGCACGACGGCGAAAAGAAGGGCCGATGGTCCCCACAGTTAGGGCCGGGTTGGGTCAGCGACACGAACCAAAGCTCGGGTACACCGAACTGCATCGATATGCGACGTTGGGATAGATACCCCCTGGGGTATAGTTGAATCGAGTTGAACCGTCGATAGGAGCACGATCCCATTTTTCGCCGCCGGCCCGGGCGCCCCGGCGTCGTGATCTGAATGACTTAGATGCGCGCCTTACTCGCCTCCCCGCTCGGCTTCCTCATCGGTCTGTCGCTCGGCGCGCTCGGCGGCGGCGGATCGATACTCGCCGTGCCCGCCCTCGTCTACGCCGCCGGCCAGTCACCCAAACAGGCGACCACCACCTCACTCGTCCTTGTCGCGCTCGCCGCCTTGATGGGCATCGTGCCGCACTGGCGCTCCGGTCGAGTGCGCCTCGCAGCCGGCACCATCTTCGGACTCGCCGGTATCGGCGGTTCATTGCTCGGCTCACACTGGAACAAGGCTGTAGATCCCGACGTGCTCCTTCTCGCGTTCTCCGGCCTGATGCTCGTCGCCGCCTACGGAATGTGGAGAGGGGCCAAGAACTCCTCCACGCCGGCCGTGGCCCGTTCCGTGGGTGCTGCAGTGGCCACGCCAACGGTTCCCTCGGTGCGAACCGACCCGAGCACGATCCTGAAGGTCGTAATCGCCGGCACCGTCGTCGGGCTTCTCACCGGGTTCTTCGGAGTCGGTGGGGGCTTCGTGATCGTTCCTGCGCTGGTACTCGCCCTCGGTTTCACCATGCCAGAAGCGATCGGCACCTCGCTGCTCGTCATCACGATCAACTCAGTCGTCGCCCTCACTACCCGGCTCCAGTCCGGATCGATCGAATGGGGCACGGTCGTCGCCTTCACAGTTGCCAGTCTGCTCGGCGTCATCGTTGGTAGCCGGATCGCCGGCACCCGCGACTCCTCCTCGTTGCAGCGATGGTTCGTCGGGCTCCTCGTCGGCGTGGCGATCTACACGGCGACACGCTCCGGCCTCGCCCTGCGATGAGCGACACACCAGACGCAATCCGCGGTGCCGTGTGGCCACGGCTGCACCCGATGGTCAAGCTGGTCATCGGGTTGGTGGTTGGCGTTGCAGCCGTATGGCTGGTCGTGTCGACTGCTGGTGGCGTCGGCGACACCATCGATGCGGTCGGGCGGATGAGAAGCGGCTTCGTCGCGGTTGCGGTCGCCGCCGCTGCAACCCGTGTGGCACTTTACGCTCTGCAGCATCCTGCACCGCTTCGGTGCACCCCTCGACGATGCGCTCGCCGCCACCCTCGTGTATCGAGCCGCGGGCACGCTGCTCCCCGCCATTGCCGGTGGGCTAGCGATTGTCGCCCTGCGATCGCGCCGGACAACGACCGGTGCGGCCACAACCCCGAGCATCACCCCATGACAGACCCTGACTTCCACCATCACACACAAGGAGAGTTCCCATCATGATTTCCATCGGCACCATCGTCGACCTGTCACCCCAAGACGCCGAAGCTGCTATTCGTGCGGCGCTGGCTGCACAGGGTTTCGGGGTTCTCACCGAGATCGACGTCGCCGCGGTATTCCAAGCCAAGCTCGGCGTCGACCGTCCGTTTTTGAAGATTCTCGGGGCTTGCAACCCCGCGTTCGCGCAGCGCGCTCTGCAACTCGACCCGACGGTCAGCCTGCTGCTGCCATGCAACGTCGTCGTCGAGGCAGTCGACACGGGCACCAAGATTTCGGCAGTCGACCCGCTCGAGCTGATGGCCGACCCGGCCTTCGCCGAACTCGGCGAGGAGGTGTCCGGACGGCTCCGCGCGGCAGTCGATGCCGTCACTGCCTCAGCCATCCAGCACTCATGAGATGAGGCGGGCCGGCTATGAACTCAGGCCGGTCCGGTACTGCTGGTCGATTGAAACCGGCGTAGGCGAAGGCTGTTCGAGACGACGAATACGCTGGAGATTGCCATGGCCAAGCCGGCGAGCATCGGGTTCAGCAAACCGGCCGCGGCGAGCGGCAGGGCGGCAACGTTGTACGCGAACGCCCAGAACAGGTTGGCCTTGATCGTTTTCAGTGTGCGGCGGGAGAGGCGGATCGCGTCGACGGCGGCACGCAAGTCGCCTCGAACCAGGGTTAGGTCGCTCGCCTCGATGGCGACGTCGGTGCCGGTGCCCATCGCCAGGCCGAGGTCGGCTTGAGCCAGCGCCGCGGCGTCGTTGACGCCATCGCCGACCATCGCCACGACTCGACCTTGGGCCTGCAACCGGCGGATGACGTCGACTTTTTCTGCCGGCAGGACATCGGCGATGACTTCGTCGATTCCGACCTGTTGTCCGACAGATTTGGCGGCGCGTTCGTTGTCACCGGTGAGCAGCACCGGGCGAAGGCCGAGATGGCGCAGTCCGGCGATGGCTTCGACCGAAGTGGGTTTGATCGTGTCAGACACGACGAGCAAGGCGCGGGCCTGGCCGTCCCAGCCGACATAGATCGGCGTGCGGCCCGACGACTCGGCGGCGTCACGGGCCGCGCGAAGAGTGTCGTCGAGCTGGAGGGACCAGTCGGCGAGGAAACGTTCGCGTCCAGCTACCACTGCGTGGCCGTCGACGACACCTTGAACGCCGAGCCCTGCTGTGTTGTTGAACGACTCGACCGACGCCAGGCTGACCCCGCGGTCGACGGCGCCGGCCGCGATCGCTTTGGCGATCGGGTGCTCCGACGCGCCCTCTAGCGACCCGGCGAGGAACAAGGCCTGTTCGGGTGTGGTGTCGCCGCTGGTGACGACTTCGACGAGCGACATCTTCCCGGTGGTGACGGTACCGGTCTTGTCGAGCACGACGGTGTCGACCTTGCGGGTCGATTCGAGCACTTCGGGGCCCTTGATGAGAATGCCCAGTTGCGCGCCCCGCCCGGTACCCACCATCAGCGCTGTCGGTGTCGCCAAACCAAGCGCGCACGGGCAGGCGATGATCAACACAGCGACGGCCGCGGTGAATGCCGCTGTGGCACTGTCGGTGGCGGCAGCGGTAAGCCAGAAACCGAGCGTCGCGAACGCGAGTGAGATGACGACGGGCACGAAGATGGCCGACACCCTGTCGGCGAGTCGTTGCACTTCGGCTTTGCCAGTCTGAGCTTCCTCGACCATCCGCCCGATCTGCGCCAACGCTGTGTCGGCGCCGACGCGCGTGGCGCGCACGACCAGGCGACCTCCGGCGTTGACGGTGGCGCCGGCTACCGGGTCTCCGGGTTCAACCTCGACCGGAACAGGTTCTCCGGTAAGGAACGAGGCGTCGACCGCCGACGTACCTTCTTCGACGACGCCGTCGGTGGCGATCTTCTCGCCGGGGCGGACCACGAACCGATCCCCGACGATCAGTTCCTCGACCGGGATGCGCACCTCGGTTCCGTTACGCAGGACGGCGACCTCTTTGGCGCCGAGCTCGAGTAGCGCCTTCAGCGCGGCGCCGGAGATGCGCTTGGCGCGGGCCTCGAAGTAGCGGCCGGCAAGGATGAACACGGTCAGGCCGGCAGCAACTTCGAGGTAGATCTGGCTCGAGCCCATTCCGCGTTCGGGAGTGATCGAGAACCCGTGGCGCATCGACAGTTCGCCGGCGACGCCGAAGAACAAGGCGTACAGACTCCACCCGAAGGCGGCGAGCGTGCCAACCGATATGAGCGTGTCCATGGTCGCCGCGGCGTGGCGCAGGTTGCTCCAGGCCACCTTGTGGAACGGCCAGGCGCCCCACGTGACGACAGGGGTGGCGAGGGTCAGCGACAACCATTGCCAGCCATCGAACTGCAACGCCGAGACCATGGCCATGGCGATGACCGGCACAGCCAGCACAGCCGACACGAAAAGCCGCTGGCGCAGAGTCCGCGTCGGGTCCTGCAGGATCGCCGGAGTTTCGCCGCCGCGTGTCACCGGTTGAGACGACTGTGGGAGCTGAGCGCTGTAGCCGGTTGCTTCGATCTGGGCGATGAGGTCGGCCGGTGTGACGTTGCCGGCGAAGGTCACCTTCGCTTTCTCGGTCGAGTAGTTCACCGATGCCGTCACACCGGAAATGCGGTTGAGTTTCTTCTCGATCCGGGCTGCACACGAGGCGCAGGTCATCCCGCCGATGTCTAGTTGAATTGCAGTGTCGCCGTGGGTCTCGGTGGTCTGTGTGGACATGTCACTGTCCTTCGTCGTGCGATGTGTCCGTCGATGCCGCGACGGGCACCACGACCGTGAAGGCAGCGGTGTGGACCTCGCCGTTGTGGGAGAAGTCGAAGAACAGCCGGTAGGCGCCAGCGGTCGGGAACTCGCCGGTGAATGTGACGCCCGATGTGGTGTCACCCTGGTGCGGGTGGACGTGCAGGTAGGCGAGGTCACCGGTGCGGATCGCGACCAGGTGACCGGCGGCACCGAGGTATGGCTCTGGCAGTACCGCGTTCCCGTTCAGTTCGACGGTGAAACTCAGTTCGGTGTCGCCCACACGTGGCGTGCCGGAAAGGGTCACGTGGTATTCGCCGACAGTGCTGGCGGCTGACGGGTGTGGGATCTCGCCTGCCTGCAGGTTGCCGGGGACCGTGATGTCGGAGCCGAGTGTCAAGTTGTCGGCGCCGTTTGGTTCGAAGTCTGCGAACACACGGTAGGAACCTGGCTCGAGCGCTGGGAAATCAACGGTCCAGCGGCCCGTGGCGTCAATGGTCGGGTGGAGGTGCAAGTAATCGACGAGGTTACGCGACAGCACGATCAGATGCAGCGGTCGATCGTTGAGCTGCTGGAACTCGGTGACGGACGCACCCCTGTCGTCGACGATCCGGAACGAGAACTGCGCTGGTGAACCGGCGCCGACAGTGTCGGATTCGAGGGAGAGACGGTAACCGCCCTCGGCGACGGCGAGCCCACGCGGACGATCGGCGTCGTCGCCGGAAGACGCATTGTGGGAGCTGCGGTCGTCGTCGCCGACGTCGACCGGGCCGATTGCCGCTCCGACCGCAGCCGCACCACCGAAGCTCGCCGCGACGACAAGGGCAAACGTAGCGAGTTTGGCACCGGTGTTCACTCGGCCACTGCGTATCCCGCTTCGTCGACGGCCGCCGCAAAGGCGACCGGGTCGACCGGGCCGTCGGAATCGACGGTGACGGCGCCGCTGTTCAGGTCGACCTCGACGCCGTTGACGTGGTCGAGCTTGGAGACTTCAGCAGTGACCGCGGCGACGCAATGGCCACAGGTCATGCCCTTGACAGTGAAGGTCGTCGTGGTGCTCATGACGTGCAGTATAGATACCCTTGGGGGGTATCACAACCTTCGGGATCGCAAGGCACTTCTTCCGAGTTCCAAAGTACCCCCCACCGGTATAGTGGATGTCTATGGGAACTGACACACTGGATGTAGTTCGCGGCTACTCGATGGACAAAGTCGCCTACCTCAAGCGCCTCAAGCGGATCGAAGGCCAAGTCCGCGGGCTACAACGCATGATCGACCAAGACGTGTACTGCATCGACATCCTTACGCAGATAAGCGCCGTGACGAAGGCCTTGCAGAGCGTCGCCGTCGGCCTTCTCGATCAGCACGTGCGGCATTGCGTGAGTAACGCCGCAGCTCATGACCCCGGTGACGCTGACCGCATGGTCACCGAGGCGACAAAGGCAATCGAGCGCCTGATCAAATCATGATGTCGCGTGCGCTTCAGCGGACGCGACGAGACGCTCTCCGGTTGTACCACGCTCAGCAGCAGGTTGGCGCCAGCGGGGTAGGTATCGACGCCGTGTCGGTTGACTCTGCGGCTGCACAGCACTCACCTGCGGTGGGCTGCATAACCGGCGCGTCGGCCAGCACGGTGTAGATCTCCCACGGGATCTCCGGCCCCGACACCCACACCTTGTCCTGCAGGGCGAAACAACACGTGGTCGACTCCTGAACTTCGCATGCGGCGCCCTCGGCCTGCATGCGCGCTGCAGCCGCGGCGACCTCGTCGCTCGACTCCACCTCGACTCCGACGTGATTGAGCGAGCCCGGCTCGCCCTGGCCGGCGATGAGCACCAGCTTCAGCGGCGGCTCGGCGATCGCGAAGTTGGCATAGTTCTCGCGGATCTTCGCGGGCGGGGTGTCGAACAGTTTGGTGTAGAACTCGATCGAGGCGTCGAGATCGCGGACGTTGAGTGCGAGCTGCACACGGGACATAGTGTTCCTCCTGAGAACGTGACGTCAACAACACATTGACGTTCATCGATGAGATTGACTATACCAGTAGATCGACTGATGTCAATGGACTTCTTCGATGTTGGTCGATATAGTTGTGCCATGGCCACCCGCAAGTCGATCACCATTGACCCGATTGCCTGCTGCGCGCCGGTGCGCTCCGACGTCCTCGATGAACCCCAGGCAGTTCTGCTGGCCAGCTCGTTCGCCGCTCTGTCCGACCCGATCCGCCTGCGGCTGCTGAGCTATATCGCCGCCTCCCACGCGGACGAGGTGTGCGCCTGCGATCTGGTGGAGCCCTCCGGCCGTTCGCAGCCGACGGTCAGTCATCACATGAAAATCCTCGTCGACGCCGGTCTCGTCGAACGCGACAAGCGTGGATTGTGGGTCTGGTATCGGCTGGTTCCGTCACGCCTCGACGCCTTGCGTTCCGTCCTCGGGTAGATGACTCGGGAAGTGAAGCGGCTTACGTAGCCAATCGTTCAAGGAAGCGGAGCGCTGCTTGCGACGATTCGCTGCGCCACAGAGAAACGAGGTCGGTGTGTGCGTCGTGCTCGGTCTGGCGGGCCAGCGCCCCGGCCATTTGTTCGATGTGGGCGTGCTGTCGTTCGAGCATCGGGCTGATGTCGACGGCACAAAGATCGGCGATGATCAGTTTGAGGAGGAGTTCGCTACGCAGGTCACGGAGATGCTCGACCGGGATCTTCAGCCAGGCGCGGAGCTGTGCTCGTCCGGCCCGGGTGGCGGCGAGGATGGTGCGATTGCCGCCGGCGATGCCGGGTTCCTCGCCGATTGCCTGGATGAAGCCGCGGATGGTGAGCTGGTCGAGCGAGCGGTAGGTGAGCGAGCGCGACAGGGACCACACCCGGCCGACATCGCCGTCAGGTTTGAGCCGGGCGGCGATCGCGAAGCCGTGGGTGGGTGCCGGGTAGAGAATGCCAAGGCATGCCCATTCGCCGAGCAGCAGTTGTTGCTCGGTCGTTCTGGCCACTGTTCTCAGGAGTCGCTGGTGTCGGTGACGAGATCGAGAGCGACGCTGTTCATGCAGTAGCGCTGTCCGGTCGGTGCCGGTCCGTCGGGGAACAGGTGGCCGAGGTGCGAGCCGCACCGTCGGCAGCGGACCTCGGTGCGGACCATGCCGTGGCTGGCATCATCGACGAGTTCCACCGCGTCAGCAGCCTTCGTCTGATAGAAGCTCGGCCAGCCGCTGTGCGACTCGTACTTGCTGCTCGAGTCGAACAGCTCGGCCCCGCATGCTGCGCAACGGTACGTGCCGTCGGCGTGCTCACTTACGTACTTGCCACTCCAGGCGCGTTCCGTGCCGGCCCGACGGAGCACCTCGTACTGCTCTGGGGTGAGTGATGCACGCCATTCGGCGTCCGTGCGTTCGATCTCGGACATCGCTGCGTCCTTCCCCCCGTTCCCGACTGTTCAGCTTCCGTTCACCTTGACGATTGAGTCGTCTTCATGTGCCGGTTCTGCCGTCACCGAAGGTTGCTCAACTCAACGCACAGGAGACCTTAGCCTCGATCCACGCCGTCAACATCGGGCCCAATCGACCGACGACTCACGGTGCGAGGAATCCGTGCTTGGCGAGGATCGCCTGCCCGGCGTCGCCGACGACGAACTCGATGAAGACCCGCGCCACTGCAGGGTTTGGTGCTTGCTTCGTCAGCACGATCGAATAGTTGTTGACCACGTTGACGTCGGCAGGGATCTCGATGCCCTCGGAACTGTCGCCTGCGGCCTGCACATCCGTGACGAAGACAATGCCCGCATCGGCCTCGCCAGCCGACACCTTCGTCACAACGCCCTTGACCTTGTCCTCCAAGCTCTTCGGCGCCACCGTGACACCAGCGTTGTCGAGGATCGTGGCAGCACCCGTGCCGCACGGAACTGTCTCGGCGCACAGCACCACGATCAGGTCCGATTTCGCCAGATCGGCGACTCCTGTGATGGCCCTCGGATTGCCCTTCTCGACGATGATCTCCATCGTGTTCTTGGCGATCGAGACCGGGTCACCAAGGTTCTCACCCGCCTCGGTCAGCTTGGTCATGTTCGAATCGTCGGCAGACACGAAGATGTCGGCCGGCGCACCCTCGGTGATCTGTGTGACCAGGTCACCTGAACCGGCGAAGTTGAACGTCGCCCCGGCGTCAGGGTTCGCAACCTCGAACGTGTCACCCATCTCGGTGAACGCCTCCGTCAACGACGACGCTGCGAACACCACCACGTCACCCGATGCTGACGACGCTGCCGTCGGAGCCTCGGAGGATTCGGAGTCGTCCCCGCATGAGGCACCCACGAAACCGAAGAGGGCGATACCGGACACGAGAAGTTGAGTTGCCTTGCGCACAACCTCACAATAGTCATCACGTAACTAACAAAGGAGCAACGGATCAACCGTTGCATCCAACTACGTTGTGGATCTGTCGTCACAACGGAGGTCTCATGCCTAGCATCACCGTGCCGGGGAGTCATGCCCGCGCCGTCCGCGTCAACGCCGCCGACACGGTGCGGGTGGTCAACACCCACGGAACTCAAGTGGTCGACTTCTGGGCGCTGCGGGCGGATCGGCCGGAGATCGCCATGTCGATGCAGCACTCGCGCATCCGCTGGCGGAACCTGCGACCGCGCCCCGGCGACGAGATGCTCGACGAGGACCGGGCCACGATCCTCACGATGATCGAAGACACGAGCCCCGGCGTGCACGACACCGTGATCGCGGCCTGCGACCCGATCCGCTACGCGCAACTGGGCGCCGCGCCCGGCCACCGGTCGTGTTGCACCAACTTTGCCGAAGCGCTGGCCGAGATGTCGATCGTGCGCAACTCGCCTGTCCCGGCTCCGCTGAATCTGTTCATGAACATCCCATGGGACCTCGACGGCAACATCACCTTCGAGCCGACGGTGTCGGCACCCGGCGACAGCGTGGTGTTCCGCGCCGAGGTCGATGTGGTCGTGGTTGCCTCGGCCTGCCCGATGGACATCGTACCGATCAATGGTCCCGGCGGCGGCACCCCTGTCGACGTCGAACTGGTCGTGCCCTGACGGGCCGTGCACGCTCGTGCACGGCCCGTCTTCGTGTTTTACGGCGTCAGCGGCGGAAGCGGAAGCCCTGAGACCGTTGGTGCCAGTCGGCTGGCGACAGGCACCGGGAACGGGAAGCCGAGCACTTCCAATCGGCCGTTGACCTGGTTCTGCGCCTGGCAATTGCGCACACAGACGGTGGGAGGATTGGCGACCTCAACGGCATCTTCCCCGGTAACGAACCCCATTCGGCCGCCACTGGCGACATCCCACACCGAGACGCCGCCGCAGTGGTCGATAAGCGGGTCGACGGGAGCGCCACAGTCAACCTGGGCAATCCGCGCCGCGACCTGCGCGCTGTCTCGGGCAACGAACCTCTTCGAGAAGCCGTTGGCAATGTTGACTCGTGTGGTGACTCGCACACAGAACTGGCTGGGCGGGCCCGTCGTGATGCTCGTGCAGTCGTCACCCAGAAACTGGCCGACACGAGCCCGGAAGTTCGGGTTGTCGAAGTAGAACGGTGTGAGCGCCGGGTTTGTCGACTGGGCAAGAGTGTGCACGATCCGTGTCCGCGTACCGTCGCCGCGCTCGACTTCCATCTGGAAGATGCCACCGGCGGCGCAGTCCTTGGCCTGGATCTTCATCGTCAACCCAGGGCCCGTGCGGGAGATCACCATGTCGTCGCCCGACAGTTCGGCGGTGATGGCGCTGGTCAAGGTCAGGCCTCGATGATTTGGAAGCTTGCTGGCGAAGACGGGCGTGCGTACGCCGCCGGTCATGTCGAGCGGGTTCGGCGCTCCCGTGAATGCGTAATCGAACACCGCGAAGTCGGCGAGGCCGACGTCGAATCCGTTGTAAACGCCACGTACTCCGAACCTCGCGGTGCTCGCACCGAGGCTGGCAGCCGGGATCGTCCGGTCGACCTCCCCGGATGCCACGACCGTGTTCGTGGAGAGGTTGACGAGTTTGTATCCGCCTCCCTCGCAGCCCGCTGACTTCGCGGCCTGTACTGGGCTAGGGAGCGTAGTCGTGAGCAACGGTGCGACCACCAGAGCCGCGAGTGCGGCGACGAGGCGCGGACGTGCAGGACGTGCTGGTCGAGTGTGCATCGGTGTGTCTCCTTTTGCTGCGGTATGGCACTACGTTCGCCCACTGACCCGAACCCGAACGGTACGCGGACATTGTCCACGAGGGAATCGCGCTTTAGACCTAGGACCCACTCGCCGATTCGACTGACCGGGATCGGTCAGATTCGAGCTGCCGAGTACGGCAACCAGCGCCCCGCCTCGAAGTCGTACAGCTTGCACGCCCGAGTGGTGCCGACATACTGGCGAATCGAGAACTGCGACGAATGAACCGTGTGTGGGTATGCGGCGGCGATCGCCGCTGCAGCCTTCGGAAGCTTGTCGAAGCGGATGCGGGCATCCACATGATGAGGAACATGGATGAAGATGTTGTGGAACCACAGTCGATTCACCACGCGGGGCACGCGCACGATGGTGGTGGATTCCATCTGCCCCTTGAACTGTGTCCAGTCACGCCGCGTCCACCAGCGGATGTCGGGCGACACGTGATGCACGTAGACGGTCCAGCCGATGATGTGCACGAACAGTAGGAACGGCACCACGAACAGCTTGACCGGCATCCACGCCGCACCGAACCAGCCACCCGTCAACCCACCGAGCACCGCCGAGACGGCCACGACCACGGCGAGCATCGATCCGAGCGTGATCTTGTCGCGCACGATCGCTCCATGACGTTTACCGGGTGCGTTGAAGCGCCACATCTTCTCCCACCACACCACGCGCAGGAAGTAGGCACCGGAACCGAAGCACGACCATTCGAACCGGTGACGCAGCCGGGCGAGGCGACCCAATGCCCGATACTCGTCGGGGGTGGCCGGGTGCCACACGAAATCGAAGCCCTGGCGGGTGGTGTAACCGTGATGGATTCGGTTGTGGCCAAGGTCCCAGGCGGCTTCGACGTGCACGCTCGGCGCCATGCACAACTGAGCGATGACCCGGTTCAGGCGGCGCGAGTCGACCAGCGCGCCGTGCGAGGCATCGTGACCGAGCACGAAGAGCCCCGCCACGCCCAGTCCGGCCAGGGGCCACAGAACGAGCAACGCCCACCATCGGTCGGTGAGCGCCAGTCCCACCACCGGCGCCACGTACAGTGTGACCGCCTGCAGCAATGCCCACATGGCCCGCGAGGTCGACCGTTCGTAGCACGAGTCGGGAATGACCGTGCGCACATCGTTGAGCGAATCGCTGCGCGGGCGAGGGAGCAGGCGGGCCTCGGAACTCATCGGGTTTCGATCCTAAACCACCGTCCGACCGGCCGGTAGGGACTTCCGGCCCAAGTCTCTGATCAGCGGCCGGGAGCCGGGCGATGAGCGATGAGCCGCCGCCGGGCGCACATCTCTCATCGCGGTGGCGCCCCGTCTGCTCGGCCTCCCAACTGGGCACGCCCAGAACGCTACGTATCATTCTGGGGCTGCCCAGTTGGGCGCCGATGCCCGCACGGCCGTGACATCGACCGGCTCGTTCGCTTTCATCCCGATGTCGTCGAACTGGCCAGCGAGCTCTGATGAGTACGGATGTGACTTCGTGGTGACCTGACGCGTCACCGCCGGATCGTGCCGGCGTCAGTTCGCGGTCGTGTCGACCATAGACTGTTCGCCGCTGTCGAGTGAGGTGGAGGTGCGGTTGACCGTGACCTCGATGCGCCGCGGCTTGGCCTTCTCGGCGACGGGAATCGTGACCGTCAGCACGCCGTGCTCGTACGTGGCGTGCATTCGATCGGCGTCGAGACCGTCGCCGAGCAGCAGTTGGCGCTGGAACGTGCCGTGCACCCGCTCGGATGCCAGCAGCTGGTCGCCCTCCACCGGTCGCCACGAGCGCTCCGCCGAGACCGAGAGAATCTGCCGTTCGTACTCGAGCGAGACCGACTCGGGGTCGACGCCGGGGAGGTCGAAGTGGACGACGACCGTATCGCCATGGCGATACGCGTCCATCGGGAAACTGGGGCGCCGGCGCTGATTGAATGCTTGGTCGAACATTCGGTCGATGTCGCCGAATGGGTCAAATCGCAACAGGGTGGACATGGGAATGTGCTCCTTTCCGGGGAGTCATGGGTTGGTGGATGGCCCATCGCCGAGGTGGCGATGGGTGGTTCGCACGTCGCTGTGGCCCATGCGATCACGGGTGTCGAGGATGTGGACCCCCCGGCGCTGGGCCGCTGCAACGTGAGATCGGCGCAGCACATTGGCCGACACACTGGTGTCGAGTCCCGCCGCGAACGCAGCTTGCTTGATTAGGTAGTCGGCACCGAACCGGGTGATCCGCTGACCTGCTCCGGCCGGCTGGGCGGCTGACAGCAGCGGCCCGGTGGTTCCCGCCGAGCGTTGCAGTGTGGCGACGGCCGCGCAGGTATCGACGTGGAGGACGATCGATTGCGGCCGCCCATGCCGCTGAAGTTGGGCGCTCATCGAGTGCCGGGAGCCAACGATCTGCTCGTGGTCGAGGGCGAGGATTTCACCGAGGCCGAATCCCTCGAGCAAGAGCAGCCGGATGAGCAACGCGGTGCGCTGGTCGCTGGTGACGGCGAGCAATCGAGCGATCTGTTCGTCGGTCAGTGACTCGGTGGGCACGATCGCAGGATACCTTCCAAGGCGTCAATCGGTCAACACTTTTACGTGAAATTGTTGAGAGTTCGATCGTCCTGAAGGCCTCAGGTCTCGGCGTCACTTCCAGAGTTGGGCGGCGATGTCGGCCCACAACTGACGGAACGCCGCTGCCGACGGGCTGGTCGGTGCGTAGACACCGACCGGCGACCGCTCGATGCCCATCTGCTCGATGACACTGGCGTTGGGAATCGCAGTGGGCAAGAAGCCGGGCGTCTCCTCGGCCAGCCTGGTGGCGACTTCGCGTTGCAGTTTCCGGCGTCGATCGACCATCGATGCGAATGGCAGGATGGCCGGGCCACCGGAATGGTCGGCGAGGTAGTCGGAGAGTTGGTCGAGCGTGCGCTTCGACAGCGTGGTGGGAATGGTCGGCACAAGGAGCGCGTCGGTCGCGGCGAACACGCTCTCACTGGCCAGAGTGATGCCGGGCGGACAATCGAGGATTGCCACGTCGTAGCGTTCGGCGAGAGGCTGCAACAGCGTGGCGAGGCGCCGGGTGGGCCGCTTGGTGTCGTCGAGCTGCAGGTCGAGGTGACGAAGCGAGAAGTCGGCAGGGACGATGTGCAACCCGGCGTAATCGGTGGCATGGACGTGGGCGCCGAGCGATCCCTTACTGCCGATCAGCCGCTCGGCACCTCCTTTGACCACGGCTCGGACCCGGAAGAAGAAGGTGGCCGCCCCTTGAGGATCGAGGTCCCACAACAGCACACGAGCCCCTGAGTGACAAAATAGCGATCGGTATCAAGAAGCTTACCCGGGCCGACGATGGTATCCCACCAGCCCAGTTTTGGATCGTCGGCACTCAGCTTGCCGGCCAGGTGGGCATTTCCGGTCCAGGCATGTCCGACCAGAATGGCATTGGAGGCAGCCGTGTTGAGTGTTCCGTAGGTTTCGTAAACGAGAGTGGCTGGCGCGAGGATTCGTCCGCTATCCAGTCGGATA
>JANNHY010000422.1:0-14860 GCA_031404635.1 Ilumatobacteraceae bacterium | reverse complement strand
CCCCCGGACGCAGCGCCAGCGTGCTCGACACCGCCGACGTCAACTTCGACGCAACCAACGATGGTGCCGTGCCAGGTCTCGTCGAACTGTGAGCCCGATCTCGCCTTGTCATCAGGCGGTCAGCGGGCTCACACCATATCTCCCGGAGTCCGCCGGAGGAATCCACTATTGGCGGAACGGGAGCGATTCAGCGGCTTGCGTCGCCGCCTCGATGTAGTACCAGCTCAGCACCGATTCCGGCCGTCGACTCTGTGCCATCCGAGAGCAACCGCGAGAGAACGAGGGCGGACTGACGAAGCGGAGCCGTCGGTCCCCAAGGCGCGTCCGTCGACGTCCGCGAAGATCCGCAGAGGTTCACTCCTCGATTGCGTCGAGCAGCCGACGGGCCGCCGCGACGAGCGGCGGAAGGTCGTGTTCGACGGTGGCCGCGACGATCGCATGGTCGGTGTCGAAGTAGCGGTGCGCGAGATGGTTGCGCATGCCGGCGACGTCCTGCCACGGCACATCGGGCTCCGCGACGAGCACCGCCGGATCGATCGCCTTGACCGCTTCACCGATCTCGATCAATCGCACCCTGACGGCATCGAACACGAGCCCGTCGGTCAGACTTCCGCGCTCCAAGTGGTCGGCGATCGCGTCCGCAGCCGCGAGCACGTCGGCGAGTCGTTGCGCATCGTTCCTCACAACGCGATCGCTTCGTTTGCGACGCGCTTGGCGACAGCCGGTTTGAGACCCGCCGCAGGAACGACGTCCACCGGTCGCCTCAGAACCTCGCTCAACTCGCGCTCGAGACCGACGAACCCGACCACACCGACGCCGTCGGCCAGATCGACGAGGATGTCGACGTCACTCGACGCGGTGTCCTCGCCGCGGGCGACGCTGCCGAACACGCGCACGTTCGTCGCCCCGCGTCGCCGGGCGGCGTCGATGATCGCTCGGCGGTGCCGACGCAACCGCCGGCCCATCGGCGTGTCCGGTAGGCCGCGCACCTCTACTGGTCCCGGTACGACTTCGATCGATACGGCATGGCCCGAGGCCTCGATCAGCTTCGACAACATCGCCAGTCCAGGTTCGCGCCGACCGTTCTCGTATGCGCTGACCACCGACTGCGCGACACCCGCCCGGCGCGCCAACTCGCACTGCGACATGCCCGCGCTCAGTCGCGCCGTTCTGATCAGCTCGGTGGCTTCCGTGCTCATGGCTCCAGGCTATAGGCAAATGTCTATAAGATTTGGGTCGTGGAGCCCGGGAGACGGCCTCGAAACACTTCTCGCCGAGTCTTGGTCTTGTGGCTTGTCGTTGCGCTCCTACTCTTCGGAGACGTCGTGCTCGCGGGTTACTACTCGACTCAACTCGGCTTGGCAGACGGCGTGTGATTGAGAACGCCACTGAGCGAGCGGCAGTGGGAGGGGATCGTTTCCGACGTGGTGTCTGCTTCTCTGTCGCCGGACTGGGAGAGGGGTGTCCTTCGCGTAGCGGTCAGGGAAGCAGTCCGGGGGTGAGCCGCGTCTATTTCGAAGTCATCGCCGTTATGTAGCACTCGATGATCAGGTAACACTGTCCGCGACGATCAATCATTTGAACCCGCCCAGATCTGCCTTTAGGCGGCGGAACCGCCGCCAGCTTGCCGCCACACTGAGGTGATTCCCACCTTGTTTTCGAAGGGGTCAGGTCCGAAAGCCGCTACTGTGGCCCGCATCAGGTTGGCGATCGGATCGTTCCTCGCGTCCACTGCTCTCATGTTCGCGGTGGCAGCGTGCAGCGATGAAAGCGACACGGTGACTTGCGTGGTCAATGTTGGTGGGGCTCAGACGACCGTGCCATTGATTGTCAAGGTTGGAGCTTCCGCTGTGGCGACGGTCGGCGACTACAGCGTGGCATTTTCGGTCGGTGATGGTCGGAGACTTGAAGCGGAAGTACGGGATGCAGATTCGACGCTGATGAAGATGACGACGGGCGATGCGGCTGGAACGGCCAGCGGCTCGACCGGCACGCCTGACGGTCAGCTCGAATTCTCGTGCGCTCCCTGAAGTCTGCCAATCGCGCCAGAACTGCGTCGATCTCGCCCACTCCCCAGACTCCCCCCAGGGAGTGTGCGATTGTGAATTTCGGGAGCGCCGAACTGTAGATCTCTGCTCGCTGGACAGCTGACACGTGATCGGGAACCTGGGCAGTCTCCTTCAGCGGATGCTGATTGCCTTAGAGAGTCGCCGAATCAGCTCTATCTGGACTTCTTCGGTGACGTAGCGGGCCCCCCATCGGAGTTCCTCGCCGTACTGGTGATCGACGAACTCCTCAGCACAGATCGTGACCGATTGGCGGTAGCGCGGCGAAACATGCCAGTGAACGTGAGGGTTCGGATGGCCGTTGAGCATTGGCGGCACGAGGTTGGCTTCGCGAAAGGCCCAGTTGCGCAAGCACGAGAAGTTGACCATGGTCGCTCCGAGGTCGTCCTCGAGGGCTCGTTCGACGACCGCCGCAGGCTCGAAGAACTCGGTTGCTTCCGCCTGGGTGAGCTCGCTCAGCTTTGGGACGTGGCGAAGGCTGACGATGAGCAACGAGCCAGGAACCGTCTGGTCGGGGTGAAGCACCAGCTCCCAGTACTCCGAGATCGCAAACGTGCTGGGGTCGTTCTCGGGTGCAGTGCAGCTGATGCATAGGGGATCTAGTACGAAACTCCTGTGCGGTGGCGCTCGCAGTTCCAGGCGAGAAGTCATCCATCGAATCCTTGCACCGCTCGCCACATCAGCCGTGACCGCCCATAACTACAAGGGATCGGAGATGGTTGTTCCTTTCCTTGTGCCCACGGGCCGACCGACGCAAGCTGCGTGTGTGGAACGCCACGGTTCACCGCACCGCCCGCGGGAGTAACCGCGACGCCACGTATCATCAGGACGCAAGCTGACGAGACGTCAGGAGCGCCGCGTTGCTGGCGACTGAGCCACGCAAGGGCTGGCCGTGCACAATGCCGTCGACAAGATCGACGATGCGGGCCACAGCCCTGGCGGCGCCGGATCCGAAGCAGCGGCCACGACGCCCAACCCGCAGGGCCGATGGGTGACGTGAAGGTTGCCAGCACCTCGAAGCCGAGCGCCGTGAGTTGACCGATAGTCGTGCGGTAGATCATCGGGTAGCTCCGCAACTTCGACCCGAGAATGCTCCGCTCGGACGCCGGGCCGATCTCGTCCTAAGCGACGAAGACGGACACTCCGAACACGTCCTCGCCGTCGAGCACGTATAGGCGATTCAGGCGGCGTGCGTGGGTGCGCAGCAGACTCGTTGTGTCCGGACCTCCTCGGATCACCGCTGCGTCCGCCGGCGGCAGCTCGTCCCGGATTCTCGTCCGCAGTTCCTCCCGGACGTCGCTCGCCCCGCAGTGTCGATGCCAAGTGCCGCCGCCTTGTCGTGAACACGAGGTCGCACCTTGCGGCGCTTGCCGTCAGAGTCGCGCCAGGTCGCGAAGTAGCACTCGTTCGCCTGCTCGAAGTAGACGCTGCCGCCACCGTTGGCGCGCTTGCCGCGAACGGTCGTGGTGCCGTCCGCGCCGGTCGTCCGCTTGGCCATCGGTCGCCGTGGCATGGGGCAGTGTAGCTCTCGCGAGAGCAACCGCGAGAGCAACGCTCCACGAACGAGCACGGACGCCAGCGGACGTGCCCGGACGAACTACCAGCTCAAGGGGGCTCGCGGCGGACCCCAGCGGTCCGCCAAAACCCATCAGCGGAACGGGAGGGATTGCGCACGGCCAGTACCCTCCTGCACTCCGTACCTGTTCAGCCATGTAGTGGAAGGATTCCGCACGCGGGCGCGGGAGTAACCGCCGGAGTAACCGCCACGAGCCATCACGCCGTACTGACCGCAGCCACGAACAACTGCCCACTGGCGATCACCGCGACGGACTCGCGTAGTCTTCGTGCGGCTCTTCCGTGCAAATGCGCCCGAATTCCCGCATCCTCCGCAGGTCCGCACGGGCTAGAAAGTTGGTCGTGGGCGCAGAGCAACCGGTCGTGCCGATCCACACCTGGACGATCCCGAGGCAGCCTCCGGGCCAGGACCTGATCCTGGAGGCTCGGCCGGGGCAGATTGCCGTCGTCGTTGGCGCGAACGGGTCTGGCAAGTCGGCGCTCGGGGTCTGGCTTGAGCAGCAATCCGGTCAGGCGGTCGTCGAGCGACTGAACGCCCATCGCCGGATCTGGCTGGAGGCAGCTGGGCCCGGCATCACGCTCGACCAGCGCGAGAATCTCGCGACCAGCATTAAGGATTGGAACCGCGCCGACGATTCCCGCTGGCGTGAATACAACGATGCACAACGGCCGGCCGCTGCACTGTTCGATCTTCTCGCACAAGAGAACTACCGCAACCGGCAGGCGGCGCAACTAGTCGAGAACGGCATTCCTAGCGACCAGATCGGGGAGCAGGTCGGCCCGTCTCCCCTCACGAGGCTCAACCGAATCCTCGCTGAGGCCGGGCTCGGGATCACTATCGACATGACCGCGCGGGCGTCGTTCGACGCCGTCAGACTCGACGGAGCCCGCTACCCCATCAACCAGATGTCTGATGGCGAGAAGAGCGCTGTCATCCTCGCGTCGGAGATCCTGACCGCGCAGCCGGGCACGATCTACCTGCTCGACGAACCCGAACGTCACATGCACCGATCGATCTCGGCGAGCCTCATAACCTCCGCCACCGGCGAGCGACCCGACTGCTTCTTCGTCCTGCTGACCCACGACCTCGACCTAGCGTCAACACTCCCACCGTCCAGGACGACCGTGATCACGGTCGAAGGGTGTCGCTGGGCAAATTCGACCGCTATTGCCTGGGATGCCAACATCATCCCCGCCGGCGCACTACTCCCGGACGGGGTGCGCCGAGCGGTCCTCGGCGGGCGAACGAAGATCCTTCTCATCGAGGGCACCGAGTCGAGCCTCGACCTCGCGCTGTTCCGAGTCCTCTATTCCGACTGGACGCACCTGCCCGCCGGCGGTTGCGAAGAGGTGACTCGCGGCGTCAAGGGCCTGCGTGATACCGAACACCTTCACTGGGTCCACGCCTGCGGCATCGTCGACGGCGACGGGCGAGACGCGAACGAGCGTGCGATGCTACTTGCCGACGGGATCGTGGTGATGGGCGTCCACGAGATCGAAAGCATCTACTACTCACAACCCGTCATGGCCGCCGTCGCCGCGGCACAAGCCAGCCAACTGGACGTATCAGAGACCAATCTGCTCGATGCGGCACGGGCGGAAGCTCTTCATGCGTTGCGCGAGCAGAACGTCGCAACTCGCCTCGCCGCCATCGCAGCCGAACGCACGGTCCAACGCCTGGTCCGGGATGCAACCCCGAACCGATCACAGATCCCGAATGCCGGTGCCCAGATTTCCGTGACGGTCGCCTCACCATTCGCGGCCGAAGACGCTCGCGTTCAGACGCTCCTTGCCGCCGACGACATCGAAACCCTCGTCGCCGACTACCCGATCCGCGATAGCGGTCTCCGGGTCAGGGTGGCCAAAGCGCTCGGCTTCAGCGATGTCGACGTCTATGAGGCTGCCGCCAGGAACGCGATCCGGCGGACCGCCAGCGTGACCGCCGCTGTCCGGACACTGGTCGGTGAGCTACCGCAACCCGCTACATAGCGTCACGCCGGACGGGAAGTTGGGAAGGCCAGATCACCGCCAGTGAGTGGATTCCAGTGGCCAGCGACGCCGTTCACAATCGGATCGCCAGTCCAGCGGTTGCCGTTGCGCCATGATTGTGCAGTGCCGTCTGTTGCCCCTCCCAATACCAGTGCTCCAGATGGCGACCATCGGTTGCGTTGCAGACTCTCTGTGTCACACCCCTTTCCTAGGGTCAACGGGCATGAGGGGATCGAGACACGACGCAGCAGGCCGAACCGGGCTACAGCTTCGGCTATTGGGGGTCGACATGGCTCGTCCTGAGCGACAGGCGGATCAAAATCGTGCGGTCACAGCGAAGGGCGGTGCTATCTCGCTCTTCTCTGGTGCTGGGGGCCTCGACCTTGGGATCGAGGCTGCCGGATTTCAGACACTCGCAGCAGTCGAGTGGGACGAAGATGCGGCCGACACGATGGAGAAGAACGCTCCTGCTTTCTTCCCCGCGCTGAAGGAGGTCTTGCGAGCCGACCTCTACCCGCTCGCCACCGGCGACGGAGGCGGAATGACGACCCGCGACCTGCTTCGTGCTGCCGGCCTCGGCTCGCGAGAGAAGCCGGATCTCCTCGTCGGTGGCCCGCCATGCGTGGCTTTCTCCAAGTCGGGTTTCTGGCTTGACTGGAAGCGTGACGCGGTCGACCCTGCGGCGAGCCTCCTCCAGGCCTATACCCGCGTGCTCGCCGAGGCACGTCCACGGTTCTTCATCCTCGAAAACGTGTACGCCCTGACATTCGACAACAAGGCCTCTCGTCCGGCATTCACGCGATTGCTCGCCGAGATCGAGGCTGCCGGGTACAAGTACCAATGGCAGGTGTTGAACGCTGGCGACTACGGCGTGCCTCAATTGCGTCCACGGCTGTTCATCGTCGGTGCCCGCCGGGGCGATGCCGTTCCGGAGCTTCCCGAACCGACCCACTTCGGCGATTGGGAACGCCGCACGTCGCCGGGCAGTGGCACCCTTCCACACGTCACGACCGGCGAAGCGCTCGCTGGACTCGCCACAACGCCCGAGCCAGAGGAAGTGATTCGAGGACAATGGGGCCATCTGCTGCCCGGCATTCCACCCGGAGACAACTACCTGTACTACACGGCCAAGCGCGGTCATCCCGAGCCGCTCTTCGAATGGCGGTCGCGCTACTGGTCATTCCTGCTGAAGCTCGACCCGAATCGAGCAGCACCGACCATCCAAGCGCAGCCCGGTCCGAATGTCGGTCCGTTTCATTGGGAAAACCGGAGGCTGCGTGTTCCCGAACTTCGCCGGCTGTTCACCTTTCCAGCGGAGTTCGAGTTCGTCGGCAAGCGAATCTCCGTGCAGGCGCAGGTTGGCAACTCGGTGCCACCGCTTCTCGCACAGAGGGTCGCTGAACAGGTCGCCGCCAGACTCTGACGAATCGGTCGGAGCCGCTATCCGGCAGATCTGGCAAGCGCGGCAACCGAAACACCAGGGGACGGGGCTGCAACGAGCGGGTGAGCGCCGAGATAGCCAGTTGTCGACTGTTGTCAAAAACCGTCGATGTGACCACTGAAGCACATTTCGGTGAGAACGCGAAACTCGTAGCGCAGGCACGGCTCCAAGTCGCCGTACACGGGGCCGTGATCATCTTTCGTCACATCGAAGCGTTGTGTCAGCTCCTGGGCGGATACCGCTGTCGCATAGATCCGAGCTCGGGCCGGGGTGTACAGGTCGACGGGCACCGCCGAAGTCGGTTCATCGAGCCATTGCTGCACGGCCGCGGCGCAAACCGTCTGCGACGCCGCAATTCCGGCGTTTGACATGATTTCAGTTGCGTCCTTGGACGTGCTGAGGTCTCTGGCAACCGAGGACAACTGTTCACCAGAGACATCACAGGCGGCTCGCCGTTGATCGCTCGAACAGGACGTGGCGAATCCGGAGACGGAGCCCAGCGCGGCGACCAGCAGCAATCCTCGAACGCGCGATGGCCTCCGCGATATCAACACAGGTTCAGTGTCGGCCGGTTGGTCGGCCGCACAAAGGGTCGAAGGTCACGTCTCTCGCGGTTCCCCGGATGACGAACACGGCACGAGGCGCCGCCACGCACACAGAGCGGAAGCCGGATCTCGGGAATCCATGACGACGAGCGTTCACTACGACGAAGGGTGTTGGCCCGGCGAGAACAGATTCTGGTTGGACGGTGCGAGATGCGGTTCGAATGAAACGCCACGAGAACCTACGCAGAGGGTGGCCGCCGCAGCCGCTTGTCGAGTTCCCGCTGAATCATTCGGGGCGTCTTGAAACCCTTGTACTCCTCCCGCCAGAAGCGATAGAAGTCGGCCTTCGTTTCGAACGCCCCGCGCCCAGCACGTAGGTCGGTGAGATTGTCCACGGCACCGATGTACTCCCTCGTGGTGCTCGATCGTTCGCGGCTCGCGATGCGCCAGGGCTCGTGGACGAGCAGTTCGAGGAATGTCACTCTCGACTTCGTGTTCTCTTCGAAGATGTACAGGCCGATGACGTCCAGGTGCTCCTGGTAGTCGTCAAACGGTCGTCGAATGCCGCCGATCGCGAGCTGTGGAAACCTGAAGTAGGTGTTCCCGGTATAGAGCGTGATCCGGCTCTCAGTCTTCGTCGGTGGGCTCTTCTTGAGCACCTTGATTCGGGCGAGCTTGATGTCGATTGCCCTATAGCCACCGCCGAAGTAGTCGCCTTCAACCTCGAGGTCGGGATAGCCGCGGGGTGCGCCTCGAGTCGACGCGACGGCGTTGCCCTCGCTGGCGAGCCTACGAACTCGCTCCATCAGGAAGTCGACGAGGGCGACCTCGATGACGTTTGCAAGAGCTGCCGACTCGCTCGGCAACGGGGTGAGAAAGCCTCCATCGTCAAGCTTTCCGACGAGCTCGTCGACGTTGTCGGCGTGTAGGGGCCAATCATGCTTGCCATCAGTCTGGAAGACACCGGCAGGGGAGAATACGAAGTCCTTGCACTGATCTCGAAGCCATTCTCCAAGATGTGCTGGCACTCTGAGAGTATGCCCGGTCTTGGAAGCCGGCTTCGTCATGTTCGTCTGGGTGTCGGTGGTTGGCCTTTCCGATCGCAGCGCTGTTGTTCACGTTCGAGTCGGCGTCGCTCGGCCCTCGACAAGGGCCGTCCGCGGGGGAATCCGACGCCACGTATCGTCAGGATGCAAGCTGACGAGACGTCAAGAGCGCCGCGTTGCTCGCAACTGAACCACGCAAGGGCTGGACGTGCACAATGCCATCGACGAGATCGACGATGCGGGCAACGGCCCTGGCGGCGCCGGATCCGGCAACGACGAACGCTCCGGGAACCACTCGCTCGGGGTGCGGCGCATCCGAGATGAAGGCCCACGGTAGACCCGAGTCGTCCATCGTGTTCAGATCGACGATCAGATCGAGTTCAGGTTGGTCATTCACCGAGCCTCCCTTCGTCACTTGGGCTCACGATCATGATAGAGGTTCGGGCGTTGGTCGATACCGAGGGTGATGAGGACGGCCAGCGAAGAGTCGAGGTCTCCTTGGAAGGCGATCGTGACGTGCGGCGTGCGGAACGTCGGCACAACCTCGAAGCCTGCGGCCAACAACTCAGCGATCCGAAGTACGACGAGCATCGGAAACCGCTCGAGTTAATCGGCGGCAAGATCCTCGATCTGGCTTCGGAACGCGCGTAGTAGGCCGACAGACCCCACCGCTGCCAGTTCGGAAACCGCCGCCGGAAACCCAGGGGGGCTTGGGCACGGGCAGTCTCAGGGTCGAGGTCGTCGCCACGCACGACAAGCAGCGCGTCGGCTGGGATCGGCGCGTGCCGAATGCGCGGTTCAGTCGCCGGGGTCAACGACTGTCCTCCCGGCGATCGACGCGCTGAAGTCGAGGCAGCTGAAATCTCACATCAGGCACAGGCACACCGGTCAATGCTTTCGCTCGCGGCGCTGTTGTTCACGTTCGAGCCTGCGTCGCTCGGCCCTTGCCAAGGGCTGCGCGGTCGTAGCCGACGGCGCCAAGCTGATGGCCGCTGGGCGCTTGTCGGCGGCATCGATTCGCCGGCGCAACGTGTTGAGTTCGGCCCGCAGTTCGCCGCGTTCGACCACAAGGGCGTCGCGCTCGCCTTGCAACCCGGTGCGGGCCTTCTCGATCCACCCGAACCGTTCCTGCTGCTGATCGAGTTGACGCCGGGCGACATTGAGCTCCTTCTGCAACCGTTGTCGGACTTCACTCTCTCCAGCGAGTTGTATCTGAAGCTGCCGGATGGTGTCCCACGCGAGTGCGAGATCGTCACCGTCGTCGAGCGCGACTGAGAGCACTGGCGGCTCCGCGACGCCTTGTTGACGCGCCCGGTAGGCGCGCACCCGATCGGCGTCAGAGCGCCACTTGCGGGGTCTGCCACCCTTGCCGGGAACAGTCACTTGTACCACTGTAACGAAACGCGACGAAACCTGTCCACCCTGGGTAATAATCTGTGCATTATCCGGGGGCCTGGATAACGCACATCATCCGGGAAGCGGGGTTATCTGGGGTGGCGGCGCGGCGGCGCTGTTGGGCGGCTGGTTGGATGGCGCGGGGTCCCGGATAATCAGAGGGCTTCGAGGAACGCGAGGAGCGTGTCGGGTGGTCGGTAGCGGCCTGGTCGGGTGTTCGGCGGCGCGATGCGGGCGAGGGCTTTCTCTTTCATCGTGAGATCGCCGTGGAGGTAGATCTGGGTCGTTTGGGTGTGCTCGTGGCCGAGCCACATGGCGATGACGGTCGTGTCGACGCCGGCGGCGAGGAGCGTCATCGCAGCGGTGTGGCGAAGGGTGTGCGGTGTCACGTTCCTGGTCGTCCAGTCCGGGCAGCGGCGTCGGGCGGTGGTGACGTGACGGTCGATGAGGTCGCCGACGGAGTCGGGGTTGAGCGGTCGGTGTTGACGTGTCGGGAATAGCGGTTGGTCGCCGATGTGGCCCAGTTCGGCGATCCAGACGCGCAGCAGGGCGACGGTCTGGCGGGTGAGTGGGGTGCAGCGTTCCTTGCGGCCTTTGCCGTAGCAGCGCACATGGGCTCCGGTGCCGAGCACGACGTCGTGGCAGCGCAGCCCGGTGAGTTCTGAGACGCGTAGCCCGGTCTGGACGGCGGTGACGAGCAGGGCGTGGTCGCGCCGGCCGATCCAGGTGGTCCGGTCGGGTGCGGCGATCAGCGCGTCGACCTCGCTCGGCGAGAGGAACGACACGACCGGGTGGAAGGCGCGCTTGTCGGGGATCGCGAGGACGCGTTGGATGAGCGCGGCGTGGGCTGGTTCACGGCAGGAGGCGTGCCGGAACATCGATCGGATCGCGGCGAGGCGTGCATTGCGGGTCCGGATTGTGTTGTGTCGTTCGTGTTCGAGGTGGTCCAAAAACCCTGCGATCAGCGCAGCGTCGAGGTCGGCGAGATCGAGCTCGCAGGGTTGCTTGCCGGTGCGCTCGCGGGCGTAGCCGAGAAGCAACCGGAACGTGTCACGGTAGGCGCGCACGGTGTGAGCGCTGGCGTGGAGTTGGCGCTGCAGCCGGTCGATGAAGAACGACTCGAGGATCGGTGCGAGCGAGGTCATCGGTCCGCTCCTATCGGTTCGAGGCGTTCGGCGGCGAGGGCCATCAGTTCTGGCGCGGCGGACAGATACCAGTACGTCGACGCCGGTTCGACGTGGCCGAGGTAGGTCGACAACCGCGGCAGCAGGGCGTGGACATCGGCTCCGTCGCGATACCAGCCGAGCAGCGTTCTCACCGCAAAGCTGTGTCTGAGATCGTGGGCGTGTGGCCGCCGCCCGGCAGCAGAGGTGATCCCGGTCGAGTCCAACATCCGCGAGAAGTCGATGTTGAACCTGGCGTAGCTGGCCCGGGCCCGGTTCGCAGCGACGAACATCGCGCCCGTGTCAGCTGCGGGGATGCCAGCGCGGTAGCGGTCGAGCGCGTTGATCGTCGAGGGCGTGAGTGGCACGATGCGGGACTTGCCGAACTTCGATAGCCACACCGTCAACATCGCTGCGTCGCTGTCGAGGTCCCCGACGTTGAGGCGCAAAACTTCGCCGATCCGCATCCCGGTCGCCCACAGCAACCCGACGATCGTCTCCACCGTCGCGGCCCATGCCGTCGGCTCCAACGTCCGCGCCGCGCCCATCAGTATGGCGATGTCGCTGTCGGAGTAGAGGTGCGGGACCCGGCGCGTGGTCCGCACTTGCAGTGCGCCTCGGGGTGGCACCTCGTGGGCCGGGTCGAGTGCTTGCAAGTAGCTGGCGAACCCGCGGATGGCGGCCAGCCTGCTGGCACCCGATCCGCCATTCGGCGTCGACGCTGCCCAGTCGATCGCCCCGGCGACAGTGACGGTGGCGACAGCTTCGGCGTCGAGGTGAGCAACGAAGCTGGCCAGTTGGCGGCCGGACTCGTCGAGTCGGTAGCCGAGCGCACGGCGCACCGCGAGATAGTCGGCGAGCGCGCTGCCGAGCGGGCTCACGACCCGCTCCCCGGCCACGGCTGCGCGACCGCTGCCAACGCAGCGACGTCGACCTTGGCGTAGACAGCTGTCGTTGCCTGGTGACGGTGACGTAGCACCTGGCCGATCTCGTGCAACCCGGCACCGTCGCGGAGCAGATCGACCGCCAACGAATGTCGCAACCGATGCGAACCCAGATTCGGTAGACCGGCACGCGCGTATGCTCTGCGGATCGCCGCCAGCACCGTTGTCGTGCCCATCGGGCCGGACGGGACGATACGCAAGAACACCTCCCGCCACTGGTCGTCACGACCGCGCATCGACAGATATTCGGCAAGTGCCCGACCCACATCGACCGGCAACGGGAGCGGGTCGCGCCAGCCGCCCTTGCTACGCACCAGCAGCTCACCGCAACGCCAATCGAGATCGTCGAGTTCCATCGCGACGACCTCGCCGACACGCAGACCGAGCCGGACGAACAACGTCACGATCGCGAAGTCCCGCGCCCCTGCCAGCGTGCTGCGATCGAACCCGTCGGCCAACAACCGTTCCGCCGATCCCGGCACCAGCGTGCGCGGCAAGCTCGACACTCGACCTCTCGCCAGCCACGGTGTTGCCTGTGCCAACGGCGTCGCGATCAACCCAGCCGAATAGAAGTAACGCAACAACGCCCGCACGCCGACCACGATCGTGTTCACCGTGCTCGCCCGCCGACCCTCGCCGACCGCGGTCACGAACCGGGCGACGTCGCCTGCGGTCAGGCTCCCGATCCGATCCACGTCATCGCCACACGCGGCGAGCAAGAACAACCGAGCGTTCCACGAATACGTACGGATCGTCAACCGACGCACCCCACGCTCGACCACCAGGTACTGCCGATAGCAATCCAACAACGCACCAACCGGTGCAGACACCTCGACACGAGACACGACAGCCATGACGACCTTCCTCCCAGCAGGGACCCTCCCCGCCGGTGACAAAAGCCTTCACTCAGACAGCACGCCGATTATCCGGGACCCACCCCATCGAACCAGCCGCCCACCAGCACCACCGCGCCGCCACCCCGGATAACCCCGCGTCCCGGATGATGTGCATTGAGATTGGCGATTTGGGGCGGGAAGTCGGGAAGGCGAGGGAACGTGGGCCGGGAAGGTGCGAGTAACAGGGGGGTGGTGCTCGGGGTGCGTCGGTTCGGGGAAGTGTGCTGGGATTGACCGTTGGGCGGCTGCTGACTCTCGCGATACTTGGTTGGGGCGCGAATGAGGTCATTGGTCGACCGCCACAATCGCCTCAGAGGCGATATCCACAACCCGATCGATACCTACGTGCCCGGCCGACACGCCGCTACAGGCACGCGCGGGTAGCTGCGTTCCATCGAAGGTAATTTGGGGGGCTCGCGGTTTCAACCCGCGGTCACAGTTGGGTCGAGCAGTTCGGCCGCGCGGCGGGCGGTCGCAGCCGGACGCTGGCCGAGGGACTTGACGTAGGCGGCTGTCGTGGACGGGTTGGAGTGGCCGACGTGGCGAGCGACGTCGGCGAGGTCAAGACCGCCGTCCGCGTAGAGGGCAGTGATCACGGTCCGACGGCCGGCGTGGGTGGCGAGGCCGGTCGGGTCGAGGCCTGCTCGTCGCGCCGTTCGCTCGATGACCTTCGTGATCGCCTGTCGGTTCACGAGTCCGCCGGTCGTGTTGGTGAACACCGGTGAGATCGGCTTGCCCTGGTACGTGTGCTTCGGCCAGTCACCACCGAACGCCAACCGTTCGGCTGCTTGCTCCGCACGCCGCGCCCTCAGTTGCGCGACTGCGATCGGGGCGAGGTGGTGGACGCCCTGTGCTCCGCTCGTCTTGGTTGCGCCGAGCGTGACACCGGACGATGCCGAATGTGTCGCGGCGCGCTGGATTCGGGCGCTGCCGGCCTCGAGGTCGAGGTCGTCCCACGCCAGTCCGAGCACCTCGCTGACGCGCCAGCCTTGACAGAACAGCAACGTCACCGCCGCGCCGAGGCGAACGTGTTCCGCGGCGGCCACGAGCTTGCGTGCGTCTTCTGGACTGAGCGCTCGTCCCTCCTTGATCCCGCGGGCGCGTGGTGCCTTGACGAGATCGAACGGGTTCGAGGCGAGGAGGCCGAGCTTGACCGCCTCGGTGAAGATCTGGCGGCAGGCCTTGCGGCAACTGAGCACCGTGTACGGAGCGAAGCGATCGAGCAGGTTCGATTGCCACACGGTGAGCGCTTCCGGCCCGACATCGATGACACGGACATGGCCGAAGTCGGCGACGAGATAGGCCACCGCCTTGCGGTACGTGCCGAGCGATGACTCGGGTACCTGGTGACGGGCGACCGAGTCCAGCCACCAGTCGGTCAGTTCCTGAACGGTCGTCTTGATCGAGAATCGCGACGACCCGAGCGGCCGGCGTTGCTCGAGCGTCCCGAGCAGTTCGTTGCGTCGCGCTTCGGCCACCGCTCTGGTCGCGCCCGACACTCGCTTGGTCTTGCCGTCCAGGTCGAGGTAGGTCGCTCGCCAGCGACCCTTGACCATCGTGCCGTCGGTTCGGGTCGAGGGAGCATCGAAATACACCGACCCGTCGCGGTTCGAGTTCTTGCTGACGACCGAGTAGCTGCCATCGTCGGCGGCGACCCGCTTGCCCTTCGGGCCTCTGGGCATCTCGACCTCCCTCGAATCCAAGCGGTTGGTGGCCGCCGCGGGAGTTACCGCGGGAGTAACCGCGGGAGTAACCGCGGGAGTAACGCTACAGAAACGTCAGTGGACGCGCAAGAGCACC
>JANNHY010000421.1:0-26729 GCA_031404635.1 Ilumatobacteraceae bacterium | reverse complement strand
CACTGCCTTGGCCCCGGCCATGAAGCCGGCCTCGAACTTCTCGATCAGACCACCGACATTCTTGACACCACCGATGAAGCCGAGTTGACCGGTCGTGCTCTTCAATGCTGCAGCTGCACCGACCAGGAACGACCCTTGCTCTTCTGCGAAGACCAGACCGGCGATGTTGTCGCCGTATGGCGTCGCGCCGGAGGGGTCGGTGGTGAAGTCGAGCATGGCAGAGTCGATGACACCGAATGTCTTGTCGGGGTTGGCTTTGCCGACCGCAGCGGCATCACCCTCGAACAGGAAGCCGACGGCGACAACGATGTCACTCGACGCCGCGGCGAGGTCGAGCAGTTCCTTGCGGTTCGACCCGTCGTCGTTGGGTGACGCCTCGGTGAAGGTGATGCCGAGTTCGCTCACAGCGCGCTCGATACCGGTTGCCGCTGAGTCGTTGAACGACTGGTCGCCACGACCGCCGATGTCGAACACCAGGCCCACCGTCGGAGCGTCGCCCGACGGCGCTGCTGTTGTACCGTCGGGCGCGGTTGTGGCGTCGGGCGCGGTTGTGGCGTCGGGCGCGGTTGTGACGTCGGGCGCAGGTGTGGCGTCGGGCGCAGTTGTAGCGCCAGGTGCCTCGGTGGTCGATGTATCCGACGTGTCGTCGCCGCATGATGCGGCCAGCAGGCCGAGCATGGCAACGGCTGCCAGCGATGTGAATCGCTTGGTCTTGCGCATTTTGTCTCCCCCTAGGAGTGTTAGCTGGAACGGAATGGAGTTTCCTCTCGGCATTGTAACCGTCGCGAAGTCCCTCACTACCCACCCCTAGGTCCCGTAGCATTGACGGAGGTAGACGATGTACCTCGCCCCAGTACGACCTCCGCGCCAGCGCCTGCCACACCGTGTATATCGCGCGCGGCGCCTGGTCGCGGCGGCAGGTGTCGTCGCCGTGTTGGTGCCGGTGTATTCCATCGCGTCAGCGATCTTTGCTGGCCCGGGCAGGCCTACGCAGGCAGCGCCGACCGCGCCGAGCACGTCGCTGATCGTCAGCGATGGCAGAACTCCGTTGACGGCCGCCTCGACCTCGACTTCGACCACTGAATTGCCGCCGAAGGACAAGACGGTCCCATCGGCAGACGACCCAGCCGAGTTGTACATTGCCGGCGACAGCGATGCCGGCACGTTCGGCCCGTACCTGGAGAGGCTGCTGGATCAAACCGGTATGGTCACGACCCGGCTCGACTACAAGGTGTCGTCGGGTCTCAGCCGCCCCGATTTCTTCGATTGGCCTGCGCATTTCGTCCAGCAGATTCCCCGGGTCAATCCCGACATCGTCGTGCTCACCTTCGGCGGCAACGATGCCCAGGGTCTGCGCAACCTCGACAAGACCTGGGCTGTCGACCACACCCCCGGCGGAGAAGCCGACGACGCCGATTGGCGCGCCGAGTACGCCAAGCGCGTCGGCGGAGTAATGGATTACGTCGGCGGCGACAACCGCACCTTGATCTGGGTCGGCATCCCCAACGACGACAATCCCGAGGTTACTGCCCGGTTGCAGGTGCAGAACGAGGTGGTCAGGGCCGAGGCCGCCAAGCGCCCAGAGGTAGTGTTCATCGACACCTGGAAGCGCTTCTCCGGCCTCAGCGGCGGTTTCGCCGAGGTCGTGCAAGACCCACGTGACAATGAATTCAAAGATGTTCGCGCCAGCGACGGGTTCCACCTCAACGAGACCGGCGCCGAGATCCTCGCCCTCGACATCGCCGAGGCAATCCGCACCGAACTCCGCGCCCGCGGCGGCAACCTCTAGTCGAGTGTTTGCGATCTACGCACCCGGCAAGTCACAAATTGTTCGGTTACGCCGAACATTCCGTGACTTGCCTACGCTACGGCGCCGGCGGCACGCAAGGCGCTGAGCATCCAGTCAGGGCGGCCGTAGACATCTTCGTAGGTGAAGGTGATGACCCGCTTGTTACGTAATGTGAGTTCGGTGTGGCGTTGCGCATCGCACTGGCGTTGGAGGCGCGTGGCGTGCGTGCCGTGACCGGCGAGTTCGACGATGAGATCGCCAGCGAACTCGGCGTCGACCCGAGCCACGGTGCGAGTTCCCGACCGGTAGACCCGCTGCAACACAGGCCGCGGCAGGCCAGCCCGGCGAACGAGGGCGAGGAACCGGCGTTCTAGCGCACTTTCTCCACCGGTGTCGATAAGCGCGCCGATCAGCGTTCGACGGTGGGGTGAATTGAGCGGGAGTTCGTCGACGATCCGCCGACGGAGCCGCTCCTCGCTCACCGACCGCATGCGAATCGCCGAATCGATTGCGTTGTGGATCTCCACCGTCGTGAAATCGGAAGAGCAACGAATCGAGAATCAAGCGCTCGGCCGTGACGCACCGATTGCCGTCGATGGTGGTCACATCGCCGGGGCGCAGCGGCCGCGAGCTCGATCTCGTCTCTCCGGTGGCTCGGTTGCGCTGTGTGCGAGGTACCCAGATCTCGACAGGGCCCGGGCTGAACCCGTCGAGGCGTCGAAGCGCGGCGGCCGTCCTTCCGGCTAGGGCAGCTTGTGGCCCGAGATCGCCCAGCGCCGCGGTAAGTTCCAAGTTCCACGTCGTCGGGGTACCGGCGAATAGAAACGTGTTCGTGCCAAGCCGTTCGATCCATCGATGCACGAGCCACTCGTGTCGCAACCGGTCGGTCACACCAAAGTCCCGGGCCATCGTGGTGGTGAACACGCCGTGTCGCTTGGCGGCTGCTGCCGCAAGTGCTACGAAACGATCGTCCATCGCCGGATCGTCGCATAGGGGTCTCACAGCCAGCCGATCACGGAGGCGAGTCACGAATTGTTCGGCGCAGCCGAACAATTCGTGACTTGCCTGCGGCGCGGGCGGGAGGGCCTCGGTCAGCGGGTGGTGTCGTCGGCGGGGCGGAAGCCGAGCTTGAGGTCTCCGAGCCGTACAAGCGTCGCCGAAATCCACCCGCCCAAGGCGCCCAGGTGTTCATCGAGCAACGTGCTGGCGCCGTCGGCGACAGTCTCCTCAGCGAGTTCGTAGAGGCCCTCATAGGTCACCTCGACGGCGTACTCGGGCTCGCCGTCGAAGCCGTCGAAATGACCGATCTCGACCGTCAACCCGGCCCGCTCCAGCCGTTCGTTGCCGATCAACGGGCTGGTCTCGGGCATGGCCGGTTGCACGACCGACGGGTCAGGTTGGGCAATCAATCGCTGCACGCGAAAGACGATCTCAATTTCGATCGCCGGCTGCCGATCGAGGACCTCGTCGACGCACCACCGGCGATATGCCGTCTGGCTCCAACTCGGCCAATCGAAGGTCACGTGAGCGACCACCCGCGGCGGCTGCCCTTCTCCTGGTAGGCCGTACGACGTCTCCCACGACAGGTCCCCGAGCAGCACGTCGACCTGGAAGTGCTCGTCGAAGGCCTGGCGCTCCAAGAGGGCAGCCTCGAACGCGTCGCGCAGCGCGCCGATCGCGTCGGTGAACACATGGTCGAGCATCTGGCGGTGACGCTACCTGCCAATACTACGGTGGAGTCATGCCGCTCGTACTTGTCTCTCGTTCCGAAGGCGTCGCCACGCTGACTCTGAACAACCCGGCAGAACGCAACACACTCACTGCTGCCATGGTCGCCGAGATCGTCGCCGCCATGGCCGAAATCGAAGGCGACGAATCGGTCGGGGCCATCGTTGTCACCGGCGCCGCGCCGGCCTTCTGCGCCGGCGCCAACCTCGGCAATCTGGCGGAGGCCGACGAGACCATTCTCGGCGCGATCTACGAAGGTTTCTTGCGCATTGCCCGCAGCCCGCTTCCTACTTTGGCCGCCGTCAACGGCGCGGCTGTCGGCGCCGGCATGAACCTGGCACTCGGGTGCGACGTTCGACTTGCCGCGCGGCGGGCCAAGTTCGACACCCGCTTTCTGCAGATCGGCCTCCACCCCGGCGGCGGCCACACCTGGATGCTGCGCCGAATCGCCGGGCCGCAGGCGGCCATGGCCGCCGTCGTGTTCGGCGAAGTCATGGACGGTGACGAGGCGGCACGGGTCGGGCTCGCTCATCGCTGCGTCGACGACGATCAGTTGCTCGCCGCCGCGCAGGTGATGGCTGCACGCGCCGCGAGCGCTCCTCGGGATCTGGCGATCGAGGCCAAGAAGACCATTCAGGCGATGGCCAATATCGACAACCACGCGGCAGCGATAAAGCGCGAGTTGGACCCGCAGTTGTGGAGCACACGCCAGCCATGGTTCGCCGAACGACTGGCCGCTCTGCAGGCCAAGATCAGCACGAAGCCGAACTGACGTAGCCGTGCAAAAAAACGCGCACGATTGTTACGCAAAGTGTCTTCCATACCCCTATCGGTGTCGTTAGCGTAACCCCACGGGTAGCTCCCAAACCGTACATTCCGACAACACAACGGAGGTACTTAATGAGCCAGCGCCACCGCAGCCAAGAGGCGATCCCACCGCCGAAAATGGACTCGCGTGCCCACGCCCACAACGAGCGCCATCGCATACACAGCGAATTGGACGCCGTCGCAGCGCAGGTAAGTGCCGGTTATGAGCCAGACGAGGTGCACGAGCCAGGCCGAGCCTGGGTGCCGTCGCACCATCACGACGCCGAGAAGGCCAAGGCCGATGCCGGCAACACCAGCAAGCGTCATTGGAAGCTGAAGATGTGGAAGCGGCGCACGAGCATGCGCAAGGCGAAGGCCCAAGCCTTCCGAGTCGCCAACGACTAGGCGACATTTCAACCCCAGCTTGAGGCGAACTCGTCTCGGCGCGTCTGCCACTCCTCGGCGGTGATCGCGTAGCGTACGTGGTCTTCCCACACACCGTTGATCTCCAGAAAGCGCGCGGCGACTCCTTCGTCGCGGATGCCCAACACCTCCATCACTCTGCGGCTGTTGGTGTTGCGCGGCACGATGCAGATCTCCAGGCGGTGCAGATGAAGTTCGTCGAAGGCCAATCTGCAGATCACCGCGACTCCTTCAGCCACGTACCGGTTGCCGGCATAACGCTGGTCGATCCAGTAGCCGACGATGCCGCACTGAAACGCCCCGCGGACGACGTTGTTGATGTTGATCTCGCCGACGAGGGCGTTGTCGACGAACAACCCGAAGCCATAGGCGGTGCCCATCTGGCGTTCGCGGTCGCGTGTGGCGCAACGCGAGACGAACGCATCGCGATGGCGCGTCGGGTCGGCAAGGTTGTTGGCGCGCAGCGGCTCCCAAGGGGTGAGCCATTGATCGTTGCGAACACGCACCTCGGTCCACTGAGCGAAGTCGGCGGCCATCAGCGGTCTCAACATCACCCGCTTGCCATACAACCGCACGCCGGCATCAACGGGTATCGACGGGTGTAGTGCGCCGCGTCGACCAAATGTCATGACAGCGCCCTGACGTCGACCTTGTCAAGGTGCAGGTGCCGCATCACGGCGACCACAATGCAGCAGGCGGCAACGATCCTGTCGACGAAGTCGGCGGGCAGCCCCGGATTCAAGACCCGCTCCGCCGACGACTCGGTGGCAACTGTGCGGAAGACATCCTCGGCGGCGGCCCGACCGAGTGAGAAAGGCAACGGCGGATCACCACCGAACTCGACAGCGGCGATCACCGTCGCCAGATCGCCGACGATACCGACGCCGTCAGCTACGACTGCGCCAGGCAAGGCGCGCAACATGTCGTCGAGATGATCGACGACGGCGCCGATGGCGTTGGTCAACTCCTCCGGTCGCGGTGGATCGGAAACGAACTCGCTGCTACCGAGGGTGGCCGCGCCGAGTGGAATCACGTGGCTTTCGCCGCCGAGATCAACCACCGTCGCCTCGTCACCGAGTCGTATCGTCACTGCGTTCACGGTCGCCCTCCAGTTGTTTGGTCGACTCGATGGCCACCTGTTCGTGCAACTGTCGAGCTACCCAGGCGCCGACCGGGTCGTCGCCACCGGCCAGAAACCAGGCGAAGTGGGCGTGCAGACACTTGACACCGGTGCGCGTGCCGCCGACGCCCCCGTGGGGCCGGGGTCCGGTGTGGTCTGTGGGCAACATCGCGTCGCGCTCAGCGGCATAACGGGCGTGGGCATCGGCGATCTGCGCCGGATCGATCTCGGTTTCGGCTCGGCGCACGGCGCCACCGGCCTCCAGGCGGCTGACAGCGCGAACCTCGCGCTTGCCCACCAGCCAGTAGAGGGTCGGCATCGGCTCGCCATCGTGCAACAGAGGTGCGTTGCGTAGCACCACCGGTGCACCGGCGGCATCGCGCACGACGACCTCGAATGAACCCCGAGGCGACTTGCCGATCAGCTCGCGGACGGCAGCGACGTCGTCGCTCACGTTCTAACGGCGGGTGAAGCGCCGTACAACGATCCACAGCAATACCAGGCCGCCCACCAGCGGCACGACGCGCTTGAGGATCGCCGAACCGGCCACGTCAGACAGTTCGATCGGGTCAGCGGCCGGGCCATTGATCTTGCGAACACCTGGGGCCTCGTTCGCTGTGGCGCCGTTGGTCGATACGCGCTCGGCTGCAGGCGCGTTTGCCGGCGCAACGGCCGCGGCCTCTGCCACCGTCGCAGGCGCCCTTGCTGCTGCTCCTGGCTGCTGGTCGAGCATCGTGTTGAGGTTGGTGGCGAACTGATTCATCAGCTTCTTGCTGACATCGCCCATGATGCCTCGCCCGAACTGGGCGACCTTGCCGGTGATGTGCAGGTCGGTCTCGACGACGCACTTGGTCGTTGCCGCGTCGATCGATTCGAGTTGTGCCGTGATCATCGCGCTGGCGTTGCCTTTGCCGGTGGTATCGCGACCTTCCCCCTTCAGCACGGCACGATGGGCGTTGTCGTCTCGTTCGACGAAGTTGGCCTGACCCTTGAATGCGGTCGAGATTGCTCCGAGTTTGACCTTGACGACGCCGCGGAACACGTCGCCTTCGATCTCTTCTAGGGCGGCGCCGGGCATGCACGGGGCGATTCGCTCGACGTCGGTCAGCACGATCCAGGTTTCGGCAATCGGCCGGTGCACCGTGAATTCGTTCAAAAGTTTGTCCATTGTCCGAGATCCTCCAACGTGTCGATGTCAGCCGACGACCCTTCGCACGCTACTTCATCGATCCATTCAGGGTGAAGGCGCATCAGGGTCCGTGCCCCTTCGTCGCCTTCGGTCGGCAGTTGTGACCACACGGAACGGTGGAGACGCACCGGGTTCGGCCCGCGCACACCGTTGTAGGTGGCGACGACGATCGGTGCCGCGGACTCGGCGGCCGCGACTGCGCGCCAGGCCGACGCAGGGATGAACGGCTGATCAGCGAGCCCGACCACGACGAACTCGTTGTCACGACCCTCGGTTGCGGCTACTGCGAGTTGCAGCGACCCGGATTGGCCGAGTTGCCATCTCGGGTTGTGAACCACCGTAACGGTCGGCTCATCGATGTCGAGAGCAGCCGCGCCGGTGACGACGATCAGATGGTCGAAGGCGGCTGTGACGACGTTGTCGAGTGCCCAACGAAACACCGCTCGACCGTCGAGGATCGCCAGCAGTTTGTGGGTTTGGCCGGCAAATCGGGTGCCTCCGCCAGCAGCGAGGAGCACGGCAGTTGTCGTCACCGGCCAAGCATACGGCCAGGCCGACACAGCGTGATCCTTGTCACTCTGGTTACAAAAGTGTTACGAGAAACTTCAGTATTGCGGTTTGATGACGATAAATTGTCATCTGTAACAGCGGGCCATGGCGGCGTTCGTTTGTGTGCTTGTCCCCTTGCTGCAGGCAAAGCGGTGGCGCTCTAGTAGGGCGCATTCTCAGTGTTCGAGGAGATTTCCTCGCTCACTTCCCAGGCATCTGCTCGAGGACGGGCGATGCGGACAGCTACGAGAAAGGACCGTCACATGACGATCCGTCAAAAACTTGCAACATTCACGATCGCGGGTTCGCTGTTGTTCGGCGGAGTAGTCACGATCGGCGCCGGTACAGCCGGCGCAGCGCAGCGCCCATCACAATCGGCGCCAGCGGCACACGATCAAGTGGCATCCACTGCGGCGGCAGCGCTGGCAGCCATCGACACCGATCAATACATTCGTCGCCTGAGCGATGTCACCTACGTCGTCGCAACACGGCTCGGGGTCGACAGCGGTCGCCTGCACCGAGCCTGGACCTCCGCTGATCGGTCGCACCAGATCGCCCTGTTGGCGGCACTGAGCCAGGTCGGCGTGCCATACCGTCGCAACACCAGCAAGCCCGGCGTCGGTTTCGACTGCTCCGGCCTCACTACCTACGCCTGGGCGCAGGCCGGTGTCACCCTTGTCCGTCAGAGTGGCGCCCAGATCCGCAACGCGGCGCCGCGCACACGCGAAACCGCGCAGGCGGGCGATCTGGTGCAATACCCGGGCCACGTCATGATGTGGCTCGGCGTCGACAGCCTCATCGTTCAAGCCGCGAATTTCGCTCGCGATGTCGAAGTCGGGGTCATCGCCAAGCGACGTGCCAACGGAGTGAAGTTCGGCGACCCGACCGGCTGACCATCAACCGTGGATCGGCCCGGTTGCCTCGCGTAGTGACGGCGTCGCCCGGCCGGTTAGCCGGGCGATGATATCGGCGCAAATCGAGATGGCGGGTTCCTCGGGGGTACGCGCCCCGAGGTCGAGACCGATCGGCGACATCAGCCGCTCGATCTGCTCGTGACGATTGATTCCAACTTCGCCCAATCGGTCCATCCTCTTGGCGTGAGTCTTGCGGCTTCCCATCACGCCGATGTAGCCGACACCGGTGGCCAACGCGCCTTGCACAGCCGGCACGTCGAACTTCGGATCGTGGGTCAAGATGCACACCGCGTCGCGCTGGCCGAGGTCGGCGCCGCGTTGGGCAAACACCGGCGACGGCCACGAGACGATGACTTCGTCGGCCATCGGGAAGCGACGGCGGGTGGCGAACACCTCACGGGCGTCGCACACTGTCACTCGGTAGCCGAGAACCTTGGCAACCTTGGCCAGCGCCGCGGTGAAGTCGACGGCGCCGAAAATCCACATCTCCGGAGGTCGAGCCCAGCTCTCGACGAAGATCCTCACGGTCGGCGTATTGACCAGGTCTTCTGGTGTGGTCTGGCCCTCGGGGCCATAGTTGCGGATGCCGCTGCGACCCGCTTCCAGCTCGGCGAGCGCGTCGCGAGCGACGATGCGAGTCAGCTCATGGTTGCCGAGATCGCCGACCGGCTCCTCGCTGGTCGTGACGATGAGCTTGGCGCCGACGTGCGGACCATCAACCACGGTGGCGAGTGCAACCGGCTGGTTGCGCTTGATTCGCTCGCGCAGGAGTTCGTAGATCGTCACCGTGTCACCATTGCAGCGTCACCAATCCAGGGGCTCGACGAACAACTGGATGGTTCCGCCGCACGTCAGCCCCACGGCGAACGCTTCGTCGTCGCTGTATCCGAAAGTGATGATCCGCGGCGCAGCTTCGCCGTTCAGGATCGCCAAAGCCTCGCTGACCACCGCACCTTCGACGCAGCCGCCGCTGACGGATCCGGCCACCTCGCCATCGACGTTGACCGCCATGGCGGCGCCCGGATCGCGTGGCCCAGAGCCTTCGATGTCGACCACCCGGGCGATGGCCACGGCCTTGCCGGCGGCTCGCCAGCGATCGATGTCGTCGAGTAGCTCACGCATCAGCCGCCCCTCCTCGAGGCACCGGCGATCACGCTGGCCAGTTCTTCCATTGAGGCGAGCGAGTGACCTTCCACGAAATTATCAACATACGGCAATGCTGCGGCCATACCACGGGCGAGCGGCGCATAGCCGGGTGTGACCTTCAGCGGGTTGACCCAGATCAGATCGTAGGTGACTCGCTGAAGGCGGCACATCTGTTCTGCAAGCACAGCGGGATCACCGCGATCCCATCCGTCGCTGAGGATGACCACGATCGCACCGCGAGCCATGCCGCGCACACCCCACTCGTCGTTGAACCGGCGCAGGCATTCACCGAGACGCGTTCCGCCGCTCCAGTCCTGGACGCGCTCGCTGGCCTGACGCAGCGCCTGATCAGGATCGCGGCTGTTCAACTCCTTGGTGACGCGGGTGAGCCGGGTGCCCAGCGAAAATGCCTCCACCCGTTGGCGACCGGCCACTGCAGCGTGGACGAATCGCAACATCGCTCGAGCGTACGGCTCCATCGAGCCGCTGACGTCGAGCAGCAACACCAGCCGGCGGAGACGATCGCCTGGCTCGAGCCAGTGCCGACGGATCGGCTCGCCGCCCGCCCTGATTGCGCTGCGCAGCGTTGCCCGCAGATCGGGACGCGCCCCACGCGACGCCGACCGGTACCTGAAGGATCGGCGCGGTGGCCCGGCGAAGCGCAGGCGACTCATCAGCTGTTGAGCCAGCTCGAGTTCGGCGTCGTCGTAGGCGCCGAAATCCTTGTTGCGCAACACTTCGACCGACGAAAATCGCAGTGTCAGCGTGGGGTCATCGTTCGGCTCGCCGGCCGGGTCGCCGTCATCGGCGTCGCTGTCGTCGTCGGTGGCCAACGTGATCTTGGTGATCTCCGGGTCCTCGTCGAGCGTTCCAGCTCGGGCGTGGTGCCAGAAGACTGCGAACGCCCGATCGAACAGGGCGAGATCCTCCGGCCGGTGAACGAGTGTGGATCGCGCCGCCCAGTAGACGTTGTGGCGCTCGGAGATGCCCACTCGGCCGAGGGCCTCGACGAACATCAACACGCTGCCAATCGGCACCAGCAACGACGCTCCGCGCAGTACGCGGGCGAAGGCGACAGCCATGCGCTCGGCGGCGGTGGCTTCGAGCTCGACGGCGCTCAAGGTCGCTGAATGCCTCGTTCGAAGGCCTGCTTGACCATGTCGGCGATGCCATGTTGGCGGGCGCGTGCTTGGTCTTCGCGATACTTCAGCACCGTACCGAGCGTGGCGTCGACCGTGGCCTCGTCGAGTTCGGTCACACCGAGGGCACCGAGCGCCTGTGCCCAGTCGATGGTCTCGGCGACACCGGGCGGCTTGTACATGTTCAGACTGCGCATCGCCTCGACCGCTGCAGCGACCTGACGGGCGAGGGGCTCGATCACGTTCGGGACGCGCATGCGCACGATCTTCACCTCGCGCTCGAAATCGGGATGCTCGATCCAGTGGTACAGGCACCGTCGCTTCAGGGCGTCGTGCACGTCTCGAGTTCGATTGGAGGTCAGCACCACGATCGGGGGGCGGGTGGTAGTGAACCTCCCGAGCTCGGGGATCGTGATCTGGTAGTCCGACAACATTTCCAGCAGATATGCCTCGAACTCGTCGTCGGCGCGGTCATCTTGTCGATCAACAGCACCGGTGGTAACTCGCTGCGGTGATCGATGGCCTGCAGCAACGCTCGCTTGAGCAGGAACCGTTCGTTGTAGAGCTGCTCTTCCAAGGCACCGGTTCCCAGGCCGCGGGCTTCGCCACTGGCTTCGGCGGCACGCAGGTGCAGCAGCTGACGCGAATAGTCCCAGTCGTAGACGGCCTGGGCAGCGTCGATACCTTCGTAGCACTGCAGGCGGATGAGTTCGCCGCCTGTCCATCGGCTGATCACCTTGGCGACTTCGGTCTTGCCGACCCCGGCTTCGCCTTCCAGGAGCAGTGGACGCTTCAGGGCCAGCGCCAAGAACACCGACGTGGCCAGCCCATCGTCGGGCAGGTATCCGTGCAAGCTGAGCGACTGCGACACTTCAGCGGGTGAGGTGGGGGTGACAGCCATTACGACACAGGCTAGAGCCGATGCCATGCTGAGCACGTGGTACGTCGCTTCACAGTGCATGCTCCAGGCGCCGGCCAGGTCTCAGTCTTCATTCAGGGTCGGCACACCCTGACGGTCTCGGAGACGGTCATGGCGCGCCAACCCGGGGCAGCGACATGGCATGCGGAGGCGGAGGCGGATGACGGCGACAGCTACTGGCTTGTCGTCGACGGCATCGGGCCGCTACTCGACCCCGATGCGATGGATGTGGCGATGACGCCGCTCGGCCCTCGCAGCGTGATCCGTACGGGTTGGCCCCAGCAGCCGCCACTCGGCAGCCACCACGACGCCCCGGTGGTCTACGAGGTTCATGTCCGCGGATTCGGGAAGACGTTCGCCGGGTGCACCGAGCGACTCCCGTATCTTGCCGACCTCGGCGTCGACGTGATCGAACTGATGCCCGTGCACCCATTCGACACGTCAGACAACTACTGGGGCTACATGCCGCTGGTTTGGGGCGCCGTGCACCGAGCCTACGCAGCGGGTGACGACGCCCCGGGTGAGCTTGCGTCGTTCGTCCAGTCGGCCCACTCACACGGACTCGAGGTATGGCTCGACGTCGTGTTCAACCACACCGGAGAAGGCGACGCGACCATGCCGACGCTGTCACTTCGCGGCCTCGACGACGCCAACGCCTACCTGCACCGGGCCGACGGTTCGTACAACGATGACGGCGGATGCGGCAATGTCGCCAACCCCGGCGACCCCTACGTGCAACAGTTGGTTCTGTCAGCCCTCGAACGCTTAGCCGACTTGGGTATCGATGGCTTTCGCTTCGACCTCGCCTCGCTGTTGACCCGCGACGGTGGAGGCCTGCTCGACCGAATCACCCGGTGGGGAGCGGGGCGCGATGTACGGCTGATCGCCGAACCGTGGGACCTGGCCGCCTATCAGATGGGGGAGTGGCCGGCCCCATGGTTGGAGTGGAACGATCGATTTCGCGACGAGATCCGCGGTTTCGTGCGCGGCGAGCCCGGTCGGGTGGCGGCGGTCGTCCGCCGGGTGCAGGGCAGCCCTGATCTGTTTGCGATGTCGCCCGACCGCAGCGTGAACTTTCTCACGGCTCACGACGGCCTGACGATGCACGATCTGACCGTGGTCACCAGCGACCGCCACCATTCGTGGGACTGTGGCGACACGCTGCGGCTCCAGCAACTCAAGAACTACTTCACGATGCTGCTGCTGTCGGCCGGCACGCCGATGTTCGTGATGGGCGACGAATTCGCCCGAACCCAGAACGGTCACGACAACCCGTACAACATCGACAGCGAGTTGACATGGGTCGATTGGGGCCGCCTCGATGCGTGGCCGCAACTCCACAGCTATGTGCGCGAACTGCTGCGGCTGCGGCGTTCGCATCCACCGGGTAATTTCCGTTTCTACGGAATCGATTCGGTCCCCGATACATCGATGGAGTCGCGCTCGCTGGCCTGGTCGGCCGGCGGTCTGTATGTGATGGCCAACGCCGGGTGGGAGACGATGCATTTTGCGTTCCAGGAGCCCGGCCCGTGGGTCGAGGTGTTGTCAACCGTATCGCCGCAGGCTACGGCGCTGGCGCCGCGCTCGATCGTGGTTTGGCGCCGAGCGTGAGCAGCGTTGGATGATGCCGGCCGAAACAGGGCCGAAAGTCCCTTTCGGGGCGCCGATCACCGGATCACAATGTCCATGGGCCCCCTATGTGCTGCGACCCCAGTACCCCTGCAGCGCTCGGCTGGCTCGTTTGCCGCCGGCTTCGTCGGCCTCCCGTCCGGTGAGGCCGACGGAGCGGTGGGCTGCCCGTTCCACCATCCAAGGCGCTGTTGATCCGTGTCAATCCTCGATCGGGCGGATGATGACAACCGGACAAGTGGCGTGATGCACGACCGTGCGGCTGACCGAACCGAGCAACGCCGAGCGCAGCGCGCCACGACCCCGAGAGCCGACGACGACGAGGTCGGCATCCTTGGCCATTTCGAGCAGTGCCTCTGCCGGAGATTGCTCGACCAGCTTCGGGTGCACATGGATCGATCCACTGGTCAAACGGGGACCGAGCGACTCGAGACTTGTCTTCAGCTCCTGCATCGCGTCGAGCTGCATCTGCGTCCGCGGCTCGCTCACCGCCGTGCGTCGGCCGGCGTAGGGGTAGATCCAGCCGTGAACCGCGGTGAGTTCCGCTCCGGACAGGAGTGCTTCGTCGTACGCCCACTCCAGAGCCTGCAACGAACCCGCCGAGCCGTCGAGTCCGACGACGATCTTGTGCATGCTCGGTCCAACCTCGGCGACCGGCTTGCAAGGCACGACGATCACCGGCACTTGCGATCGATGGACGACACTCATCGTGACCGAGCCGAGGAGACCGTCCATGAACCCGGTGTGGCCACTCGCGCCGACAACGATCTCATCACCGGAGCGGGCAGACTCGGAGATCGCGACCGCCGCCGGCGACATCGTCGTCACGCAGTCGACCACGAGCTTTGGATCGATGTCTGCGACGAGTTCGGTCGCCCGGCCGACGACGGCGGCGGCACCGTCTTTGTACACGTCGATGTCGTCATGTGTCGGGAATACCGCACCGTCCGGGCTGCCGTACACCGGAATGCTGTAGCACGACACGGCGAGAACGTCGGCGTGGCGGCGTTGCGCCTCGTACGCGGCCCAACGCAATGCCACGATTGACGGATCAGATCCGTCGACACCCACGATGATTCGATTCGTCATGTGATGATCTTGTTCCGCGCTGGTTCGTATCGACAGTTACTGAGGTCCTCAGGCTTCAGGACCTTGGTCCGCCTCGTCTAGTTCCCACTCGACCGAAAATCCGTCATTGGTGTCTCTGGCGACGAAGCGTCGTCCGCTGACCGCGGCGATCTCCAACAGCATCCAAACGTGCCGACCGTCGGCGATCCATGGTTCGGGTACAGGAAGTTGGCCCGGTTCGTGGTTCCGCCGCACGGAGCCTCGGATCAGCACACTCCATGCGGTGCGCGATTCGACATCGATCTCGTCAACCTCGAACGAAGCGGGTCCAGCGTGATTGGCCAGCAGTGACCGCGGGCCGGTGCGGACGACGATGTACGAAGCGTCGTCGGTGCGGTGCAGCTTGAAGCTGACCGGATAGGCGATCGGTGTGTCACCATCGAGGAAGCACAACCTTCCGACCGAGCACGCACGGACGAGGTCGTAGCACTCCCACGTGGGCATGTCGGCGCGCTGCGGATCAGTCATGTCTCACGCCAATGACGTGGTGACGGAACCACAGCGACGGCACAGGTAGCGTGCTGAACCACCTTGCGGCTGACCGACCCGAGCAGCAACGAGCGCACACCGCCGCGCCCGCGTGAGCCGACGACCAGCAGGTCGGCGTCCTTGGAGGCATCGATGAGAACCTCTGAAACCGACCCCTCGACAACTTGTGTGTTCGTGACGACTCCTCGGCGTTCGGCGCTCAGCTCGGCCAGCACACGATCCACCAGTGCGCCGGCGTCACGTTGCATTTCCTCCAGCGGCGAGCCGAAGACGGCATCCTTGGTTCGGTAGGGGTACTCCCAGCCGTGCACCAGCTCGACGGCGGCCGCGCCGGCCTGCACGGCAAGGTCGCAGGCCCACTCCAAGGCAAACTTCGACTCGTCCCAGCCGTCGATGCCGACCACGATCCGATGTAGAGGAGCGTCGTGGGCGACCGGGCCGTGGACGACGACGATTGGTCCGTGGGCGCGATGCACGACCCCGGTTGCCACCGAGCCGAGCAGGTCCGTCATCCGGCCTTGCTGCGAGGTGGCCGACACCACGAGGAGGTCTCCGGGTGCGGTGGCTTCGGCCAGGTTGACGACCGGCGTGCCGACCACGGCAGTGCCGGTGACGTTGATCCCCAATTCAAATGCTCTGGCATCGTCGACAGCACGAGTGTTGATATCCAAACCCTGCTGTACCAAGTCGTCAAACGTCGAACCAGGTGGCAGAGCGGGCACCCCTGCCGCGGTGTAGACAGCGGGTATCTCCGTGACGGTCACGATCTTCAGCGGGAGTCCGGTGCGTTGGGCATGGTGCGTGGCCCAGATCAGCGCCTCGAATGAGCCCTCCGACCCGTCGACGCCTATAACGATCGATTTGGCAACGATCGATTTGGCAACGATCGATTCGGCAACGATCGACTTGGGAACCCCTGGTTCGTGTGACATGACTATTCCTCGACGATCAAGGCGGTGACCATTCCGAACATGCCGGTTGGCCCCTCCGCGTGGTTGAGAATGTGGCAGTGCCAGGCCCAGACTCCCGGGTCCTCGGCCCGGTATAGCACCGTGTATCGCTCGCCGGGAGAAATGCTGATCGTATCTCCGGGCATCGGTTGGTCGAGAGGTACTCCGTCCTTGGCGATGATCCAGCCTATTGGCTGGTGCATGTGCATCGGGTGGGCCATCAAACCCTCATTGAGGTAGTTGACCTTCAGCACTTGGCCGACGCGGAGGGTTGTTGGTTCGGTGGCCGGGAAGCTCTTGCCGTTCAGGCTTAGCCCGATCGTGCCGGCGTCGTTCAACACCATGTTCATCGACTTGTCGACCTTGACGAAACCCTTGTCCTGCAGAACCTGTGGGATGGGCATGTCGTCGATCAGAAACGCGCCGAAAAGGCCATTGGGAACCTGCAGCTGGGCGTTGTGATGCGAGTGGTAGATGCCGACAGCGGGACCCTTGGCCACGAACTCGTAGGTGAAGCTCTCACCCGGCGGAATCGGGGGTTGGGTATAGGGGTCGACCCCGTCCATTGCGTTCGGAACACGGATGCCGTGGAGGTGCATCGAGGTCGACTCTGGCAGGCTGTTCTTCAGCACGATCCTGACCTTGTCGCCGTCGCTGACGTGGATCTCCGGTGCCGGGACGACGCCGTTGTACGTCCACGCATCGACGAGCTTGCCCGGCGCGACCTCCCACTTCACCACTTTGGCCTCGAGGTCGTACTCCTTGGTGCCGTCGGCCAGAACCGTGGGTTCCATCAAGTCGCCACCGTGCCCTGCGGTCTTGGCCGGGAACTGGGCGGCGACCTCAGCCATCGCCGCGTCCATCTCCTGCCACGTCATGGCGGCCGGAGCCGCCGCCGCGGTGGGGTCGCTACCGATCATCAACGACGCCGTCATGCCGTTCGCGGCGTGGCCGGCGATCTCGCACAGCACGCTGTACATCCCTGGGGCGACGCGTCCGACCTCCACCTGCGCGGCCGCTCCGGGATTGATGTCGCCGGATTGGAGGCCGAGCTCCGGCACCGAGAAGCTGTGGAGAGCAGTACCGGTGTTGCTGAGGCGTACAGTTCCGCCCTCGAGCGGCAGTGTGATCATCAGCGGACTGAACTTGAACTCGTTGAGGATCACGTCGACGCTGCCAGGTCCCGCCCCCGAAACTTCCGAGGCCGCCTCGCTCCGCAACCCGAACATCGCCAACGCCAGGGCCATCACCGCGACGATGAAAGCGAACCAACCCAATACCGACCTGTCTTCGTGTGCCATGTTGGCAATCGTCGCGGCGGATGGGCCCAGCCAGTAGGGCATCTCGGCGTCGCACAACGGGACCAAGGTCCCGCCGATTCACGGCGATGTCGTGGTCGCTGTTTCGGGTCGCCCGATTGCCTGAAGCACCTCGTACATCGCCTCCAGCGAGTGACCACTGACAAAGGCGTCGATATAGGGCAAAGCCGCGGCCATGCCGCCCACCAGTGGTTGATAGCTGCCGCTCTGCTTGCGTGGGTTGACCCACACCACCCGGTGAGCCAGACGTGACAGCCGAGCCATCTGCTCGGCGACAAGCAAGGGGTCGCCTGCGTCCCACCCGTCGGACACGATCAGCAACACGGCACCGCGGGCCAGACCACGTCGTCCCCACCCGTCGTTGAAGGCTTTCAAGGCAGCGCCGAGACGAGTGCCTCCCGCCCAGTCGGGCGCGCTGGCCGCCGCTCGCTGCAGGGCCACGTTGGGATTTCGGATCCGCAGTTGCCGTGTCAGCCTGGTCAAGCGAGTGGCGAACACGAAGGTCTCGGCATTGGCGCCGCCGGCGGCGCAGTGCATCAGTTGGAGGTAGGCACGGGCGTATGGCTCCATCGAGCCGGAGATGTCGGCGAGCATCACCAACCGTCGCGGTCGCACTGTCTTGCGGCGGCGGACCCGCTCGACCGGGTCGCCTCCGGTGCGCCGGCTCCGTCGAATTGTCGCCCGCATGTCGAGACGCCTGCCTGTGGATGATTGCTGCGTGCGTCGGCGGCGGCGCTTCGGCGGGGCGAGCCGCATCTGCGTCATCAGCATTCGCAGGCTCGCCAACTCCATCGGGGTCAATGCGGCGTAGTCGGCCCGGTGCAGGTGCTCGTCGACGCTCGCAGTCATCGCCAGGGTCTGGCCCTCGGCGTCTTCGGCGTTGGGCCGATCCTCACCCGACCGTCCGGTACCCGACGCGCCGCGCCTGCTGTCGGAGCTCTCGGACGATCGTCGCTGCGGCTTGTTGCTCGGCGGCGGAGAACCTTGGTCCCCACGCGTCCCGGCCTGGTCGGCAAGCTCACCGAAAATGTGACCGAACACTCGATCGAACTGTTCGAGTTGCTCGTGGCCGCTGACGAGGGTGATACGTGCTGCCCAATAGATGTCGTCGTACGTCGCCGGAGCGGTGAGGTCGATCGCCGCCGCGAAACGTCCCGATCGCTCCGGCGTCACCGGAATCCCGGCCGAATGGAGCCGGTCCCCAAATGTCGCCGCGACCGTCGCCAGATCAACCATGCCCTGGATCAGCCATGCGCTGGATCAACCATGCCCTGGATCAACCATGCTGGTCTCCGACGGCTAGTCCGAACCGGTCGCCACCCAGCGCAAACCACGCTGGATGACGAGGTCGAGATCTTCCCGGTACTTCATGACGGACCCCAGGGTCCGCTCGGCGGCCGGGTCGTCGAGCAGACCGACGCCGAGCAGTTCGAGCGCCGCCACCCAGTTGATCGCTTCGGCGATCCCGGGTGGTTTTTGGACGTCGAGGGTTCGCAGCCTGGCGACGGCGGCGGCGACGTTCTGGGCCAGGTCGGCGCTCGCCGCCGGGACGCGTCGCCTGACGATCGCCGTGGCGCGCTCGACGTCGGGATAGTCGATCCAGTGGTAGAGGCATCGGCGTTTCAGTGCATCGTGCAGGTCGCGGGTGCGATTGGAGGTGAGCACGACGATCGGGGGAAAGGTGGCGGTGATCGTACCCAGCTCGGGGATCGTGACCGACGACTCGGCCAACAGTTCGAACAGGAATGCCTCGAACTCGTCGTCGGCGCGGTCGACCTCGTCGATCAACAGGACCACGGGTCGTGGGCCCGGGTGTTCGATCGCCTTCAGCAGAGGGCGGGCGACGAGATACTCCGGCGTGAACAGATCGTCGGAATCCAGCGGCTTTCCGGAAGCTTCGGCGGCACGGATTCCCAGTAGCTGGCGGGTGTAATTCCACTCGTACAAGGCTTCGGCGGCGTCGATTCCCTCGTAACACTGCAATCTCACCAGCGGCGTGTCCAACGCTGCAGCCAGGGCCTTGCCGGCCTCGGTCTTGCCGACCCCGGCCTCGCCCTCCAGGAGAAGGGGCTGCGGCAGGCGCGCCGCGCAAAACAGCGCAGTCGCCAGACCCTGATCAGCCAAGTAATCGACTGTGTCGAGTCTGCGAGCCAACTCTTCGACCGTGGCGAGGTCGATGCTCACGACAGATAGGCGTGGGGGTCGGCGGCGAAGGCTCGCAGGCAGCCGCTGCCGCAGAACCAGTAACGGTGCCCGTCGTGGTCGAGATGCAGCGACGCATCGACCATGGCCACGCTCATTGCGCATACGGGATCGATCGCCGATTCCGTGGAGGTCGGCGGCCCTTCGCTGAGCGGGCGGCCAGATGGTCGGGGTCTGGTCGAGATGATCTCGGCGAGGATCGACAGCGCCACTTCCTGGGGCGTTCTGGCACCGATGTCGAGCCCCGCCGGGGTGTGTACACGAGCCTTCATCGAGGCGCAGACATCGATCGCGCCGAGCACCGATTCACCTCGCTTGCGGCTGGCGACGAGACCGACGTACGGAACGTTGGCCTGTAGCGCGGCGACGAGCACCCCTTCCTCGTCGCGGCCATGAGAAGCGATCACGACCGCGGCCGTGTCGCTGGATAGCGCACCGACGTAGGAGCCGCCGGCATGCCCGAGTGGACCGACCAGTTCCAGTAACGCCCGGGCGATCGGGGTATCGCCGGCGACGACAACCAGCGGCGCAGGGATGACCGGCTCGAGAAAGATCTCCAATGTCCCACCAGACAGGCAGGGGTTGTGCACCGTCAGCGAACCGGGTCTCGGAGCCTCGGGTTCAGGAGTGATCCGTAGCAGGAGAGTTTCGCCCGAATCGAGCAGGGCCAGCGCCTGAGCCCGAACGGTGGACTCCGCGCAGGCACCTCCAACGAAACCTTCGATGGTGCCGTCGGCAAGCACGATCGCCTCGGCGCCGGGCTTGGCGCTTGTCGGCTTCTCCGCCACGACCACGCGGGCATGCACGTACGCGGCACGATTGCGCCGCAACTCCTCTGCACGGTCGTGCAGTTCGTTCATGGCGGCGAGGGTAGCGGCGACGCCGAGCTTGCCATCATGTGATCGCGAGGTCCGTACGGTAGGGGTTGCCCTGTATTGCCCTCCATACCTGCGCCGGGGTCAGAGGCATGTCGGCGTGGCGCACCTGGATCGCATCGAGCACGGAGTTGACGACAGCGGGTGGCGAGCCGACGGTTGCCGACTCACCCACACCCTTGACACCGAGCGGGTGGTGGGGTGATGGCGTGATGGTCTCGCCGAGTTCCCACGACGGGCATTCCATCGACGTCGGCAGCAGGTAATCCATGAATGATCCAGCAAGGTTGTTGCCACCTTCGTCGAAGGCGATGACTTGCATCAGGGCCATGCCGACGCCGTCGGCGAGGCCACCGTGAACCTGACCCTCGACGATCATTGCGTTGATGCGCGGCCCGCAGTCGTCGACGGCGATGAACCTGCGGACCTTGACCACGCCCGTACCCGGGTCGACGTCGGTGACGCAGATGTAGGCGCCGAACGGGTATGTCAAGTTCGGCGGGTCGTACACGCAAGTCCCGTCGAGATGACCTTCGACGCCGTCGGGGAGTTCGAGCGAGCTGTGGGCAAGCATGGCAATCTCTTGGATCGTCTTGCCCTTCTCCGGGTCGCCTTTCACCTGCCAGCGACCGAGCTCCCACTCGAGGTCGTCGGGCGAGCATTCGAGCGCGGCGGCGGCAACGATGCGGGCCTTGTCACGAACGCGTCGCGCGACGATCGCGGCAGCGCCGCCGCTGACCGGCGTCGAACGCGAACCGTACGTGCCGAGACCGAACGGGGTGTTGTCGGTGTCGCCCTGGATGACTTCGATGTCTTCCGGAGGAAGGCCCAACTCCTGGGCAACGATCTGAGCAAAGGTCGTCTGGTGCCCTTGGCCCTGCGATATGCAGCTGAGCCGCAGCTGGGCCTTGCCAGTCGGATGCACCCGCAGTTCAGCGCCGTCGGCCATGCCGAGGCCGAGGATGTCCATGTGCTTGCGAGGACCGGCGCCGACACCTTCGGTGAAAAAGGAGATGCCGATGCCCATCAACGCTTCCTTGGTGTCGCCGGCGGCGCGTCGCTCGCGGCGCGCCCGCTGCTCGGCCCGTAACTCGTCGTAGCCGGCAATTCGCATTGCTTCGCGCAACGTCGGTTCGTAGTTGCCGGAGTCGTACTCCCAGCCGGTCGGTGTGGTGTACGGGAACTGCTCGGCGCGCAACAGGTTCTTCAGCCGCAGCTCGGCAGGATCGATCTTCATCTCGTCGGCCAGGCAGTCGACGAGCCGTTCGACCAGGTACACGGCCTCGGTGATGCGGAATGAACAGGCATAGGCCACTCCACCAGGCGCCTTGTTGGTGTACACCCCGGTCACTTTGCAGTGCGCCGCCTCGTAGTCGTAGCTGCCGGTGAAGATGTGGAAGAACCCGGCCGGGAACTTGGTCGGCTGGGCGGTGCCGTTGAAGCAGCCATGGTCGGCCAGCACGTTGACACGGACACCGAGGATCTTGCCCTCCTTGGTGGCGGCGATCTCGCCGTGCATGTGGTAGTCGCGAGCGAACGCGGTGCTCATCAAGTGTTCGCTGCGATCCTCCATCCACTTCACCGGCTTGCCGGTGACGATCGAACCGACAATGGCCAGCACATAACCGGAATAGATGCCCACCTTGACGCCGAAGCCGCCGCCGATGTCGGATGTGACCACCCGGATCTTGTGCTCGGGAAGGCCTGCTACCAGGGCGTACACCGTGCGATGGGCATGCGGCGCCTGCGACGTGCACCAGATCGTCAGTTGCCCGGTGACCTTGTCCATGTGGGCCACTGCCCCGCACGTCTCCATCGGCGACGGATGCACACGTGGATAGAGCATGTCTTGGGTGACGATCACGTCGGCCTTGGCGAACGCAGCATCACATTTTGCCTCGTCGCCGGCCTCCCAATCGAAGATGTGGTTGTCTGTCTTGCCTTCTTTGTCGGTGCGGATCACCGGCGCGCCGGGGTCGAGCGCCTTCTTGGCGTCGATGACCGGTTGCAAGATCTCGTAGTCGACCTCGATCAGCTCCAACGCGTCACGGGCCGAGTACTTGTCCTCGGCGATCACGAAGGCGACCTCTTGGCCCTGGAAGCGAACCTTGTCGGTGGCCAGCACGGCGGCAGTGTCGTAAGACAGCGTGGGCACCCACGCCAAACCGAGACCCTCCAGCGTCGCGCCAGTGATCACCGCCTTGACCTTCGGATGGGCTTCGGCCGCCGACGTGTCGATCGACTTGATGATGGCGTGAGCAACCGGGCTGCGCAGGATCGCGCCGTGGAGCATTCCGGGCATGTCCATGTCGTCGAGGTAGCGCCCCTGGCCGCGTAGGAACCGGGCGTCCTCCTTGCGCAGCATCCGGCCGAAGCCGATCGGGTTGCCGCCGGCGCTGGTCGGTACTTCGGTAACGGTCATACCGAAACCTCCTGGTGGTCGGCGGCCCAACGGATGGCGCGCACGATGTTCTCGTATCCTGTGCAACGGCAGATCGTGCCGCAGATGGCCTCGCGGATCTCGTCGTTGCTCGGATCGGGGTTGCGGTCGAGCAGGGCTCGGCCGGTCATCATCATCGCCGGTGTGCAGAACCCGCACTGCAAACCGTGCTCGTTCATGAATCCCTGTTGGATCGGATCGAGCACCCCATCTTGCTCGAGATCCTCGACGGTGCGGATGGTCCTGCCGTCGGCCATGGCGGTCAGCACGGTGCACGACTTCACCGGCTCGCCGTCCATCCATACCACGCAAATGCCGCAGTTCGACGTGTCGCAGCCCCAGTGGCTTCCGGTCAGGCGGAGGTGGTCGCGTATGAAATGAATGAGGAGCAACCTCGGCTCGACATCGCGTGTGACATCTTGGCCATTGACGTTGATGGTCACCTGCATCATGAGCCTCCCTGTGCTCGTGCGACCGCACGGCGGAGTGCTCGTGCAGTGAGTTCCTTGGCGAGGTGCCGTTTGTAGTCGGCCGGGCCGCGCTGGTCGCTGGCCGGATTACTGGCGTCGGCAGCGAGTTGTGCCGCGGCTACTAGGTTTTCTTCGGTCGGCGACTGGCCGCGCAGCGCGGCCTCGGCCGCCGGCACGCAGAAATGCTCGACTCCGACGGCGGTCAGACCGATACCGCAGTCCCCGATGACGTCGCCTTCCAGGCTGACGAACACTCCGGCCGCGGCGACCGCCCAATCGCCGGCACGACGCTCGACCTTCTCGTAGGCGCTACCCGTTTGGCGACGGATCGGCACTCGGATCTCGGTCACGATCTCACCGGGTCGGGCGGCGGTCTCGTAGGGTCCGAGATGGAATTCCCTGGCCGGCACGGTTCGCTCGCCGTCCTTGGAGTGCAACACGATGGTCGCGGCCAATGCCGACATCACCGCCGACAGATCCTCCGATGGATCGGCCTGACACAGCGACCCGCCGACGGTTCCACGATTGCGCACGATCGGGTCGGCGATCACCCGTTCGGCCTCGCCGAAGATTGCGTAATGCTCGGTCGCCACAGCAGACTCGAGTAGCTCGCGATGCCTCGTCATCGCCCCGATCCTGATCTCGTCGGCCTCGACCCGCACGTATGACAGATCGAGATCGTTGATGTCGATGAGATGTTCAGGTCGGGCGAGGCGCAGTTTCATCATCGGCAACAGGCTGTGTCCCCCCGCGACCAGCCGGGCTTCGGGCCCAAGCCGATCCAGCAGTGCTATGGCGTGGTCGATGCTTGTCGCCCGCTCGTACTCGAACGGCGGTGGTATTTGCATGAGATCCCCCGATCCTCACTGGCCCCCACGTCGGATCATGAGCGACCGTCCGCCGTTCGTCAATCGTCACCTAAGCGAAGGGTTATCTCGACCCGATGGCGGCCGTGTGGCGGGCGTACAGTTCCGCGACGGTGACTCTCGCCCAGCTGAAAGTGTTCGTGTTGGTCTCTCGGCTCGGGTCGGTGCGCGCCGCCGCGGCGGCCCTGGGCGTCAGCGAACCGGCTGTGTCCCAGGCTCTAGCGGCGCTGCGGCAACATCTCGATGATCCACTGATCACACGCCGTGCAAACGGGATGGAGTTGACGCCGGCCGGGCGCCGCGTCGTGTCGATCGCCTCGCAGATGGTGAACCTGGCAGTCGACGCCGAGGTCGCGGTGCGGCAGGCGCACGGCGCTGCGGAACTGTTGCGCGTGGTGACGACCAGCACCTTGTCGCAGTCGATCGTTCCGGCGCTGTTGCAGGCCTTTACGGCCCGTGCCGGAGGCATCGAGGTCAGCCTCGGGGTAGCGACCACAGAGGAAATGGCGGCGCTCGTGCAGGAGCGCCTTGCCGACGTCGCCGTCGGGCCACGCTTGCCTGACGTGGAGGCCGAGGCGGTGATGCGGTATCGGATGACGCTCGTGGGCCACCCTGACCTGCACGTCAACGGCTGTGGGCTGGCAGGGCTGCGGTGGCTGGTCGATCCCACCGGAACAGATCCGCTGTCGGAGGTCGGTGCGCTCCTGGCGAAGTACCGGGTCCCCGAGTCGCAGATCATGGTGTTCGCCAACGAAAAGGCGGCTTGGTCGGCTGCCGCCACAGGTGACGGGGTGGCCCCGGCCATCGATCACATGGTCTCAGCGGAGGTCGATCGCGGTGCCCTGGCTCGGGTGCGTTCCAGGGACTTACCCGTTGATCTTCTCTTGTACGTGAGTTCATTGGGGTCACAACGACGATCTCTTGCGGCTGACAAGCTGCGCCGTTTCGTACGCACCCCAGACGCGATGCAGGCCATGTATCGGCCTGATGCCGGCGTGCCGGCGGCCAAGTTCCGCCCCCCCGTCTACGTGACGCTCTGGAGCTGATTCGTCAAGATTGTCTTGACTACCAAAACCTTCATCTTCGACCGGGCGTGTCCGATACAACAAGAGTCCGACGCGGGCGCGGCGAACTATCCGGAGGTATTCGACGATGAAGCGACGTTTTGTTGGGGTTGTCGCAGCAGCAGTGCTCGGCACCGTTCTGACCAGCGGCACAGGTCTGCAAACCGCCGCCGCCGCGGATCCGGTACCTACCACCGTGACGCTGCCGCTGTTTGGCGCACCGTTGACGATCGGTATCACCACCGGCCCCGGAGGCGCGCTGACCGAAGTCTCCGTCGACCCGGCCGACAACACCGTGGCCACCAAGCTCAAGCCGCGCAAGGTCGTGTTCGAGAGTTCCAATCCTGATGACCCGACTGGCGACCCGGCAAAGGTCGTCGTCAAGTCGCGCAAGGGTGGCCAGAGCGTGTCGGCTCGCGCCGGCTCGCTGGGCGACGTTTCGGGTCCCGGTGGCTGGAGCGGTGACGTCTTCGGCGATGGCACCCTCACCACGGTTGCGTTCACGATCTCCGCAGCCGCAGCGGGCGGCCCCGATATCACCGGCGTCAGTGCAACCGGAGCGGCCAATGTGATCGGCCCGGTTCAGTATTCGACCGACGACGACGACGATGACGACGAGAGCGAGCAATCGGCCCGCGTTTCGATCAAGTTCACCAATGCCGCCGGCGATCAGTCACGAACCTTGAGCATCAAAGTCAAGGTCGAAGACGAGGAGGGCGAGACCGACGCCAAGCTGAGCATCTCACTCGGCCGTATCAAGGGCGTCGCTGTCGAGGCCGCTGCCGCAGCGGGGCCGCACACCTGGACCGGCTTGCTATGCGACAATTCGACCGCAACGATCAACTACACAGTTGCCGCCGACGGTTCGGTGTCGGCGGTCACGGCGACGCCGGCTACCGCAGACGTTCGCACCGACGACAGCAAGATCGACGTCCGCTTCTCGGGTGACGAGCGGGTTCGTATCAGAGTGCGGTCCGACGATGGTCTGATCAAGATCGACGTCAAGGAGCGCATCCGTTGCGACTCGGCCGACCCGACCACCAACGCGTCGACGACGATCCCCGACGACAACGACGACGGTGACAACGACGACGGTGAACACGCCCGCGGTGACGACGACGATCGCGGCGACGACAAGGGCGATGACAACGGCGATGACAACGGCCGTGGCGACGACGACGGTGGTCACGACGACGACACCACCAGCACTTCCTCAGTGCCAGGTGCATAGTCAGGGTATGGCAGCCCGGCTCCTCTTCGGAGGGGTCGGGCTGCTGCTCATTTTCAGCGCCTGTTCCGACGACAGTTCGCCGGCGGTCCTGCCGCCGATCGATTCCGCCGTGGCCGACACGACCTCGACCGCCGTCGCCGCGGCACCGTCGGTGGTATTCGACCAGACCTCGATCACGACGGTCGCTCCGACGCTGCCGCCGGTGGATGGTGCCGCGTTGTTGCAGCAGGCGATCGCGACGATCGGCGGCGGCTACCACTTCAACCAGACTGCTACCGTCGATGGAGTGGTCGCGTTGACAGTCGATGGCGATCGGCTCCCCGACGGCGCTCGCCTGGCGGTC
>JANNHY010000420.1:0-2442 GCA_031404635.1 Ilumatobacteraceae bacterium | reverse complement strand
GGCATGTGGGTGTGGAACACCGCCTTGGCCGACGGCCTGGCCTGGTGACACCCGCGATGGATCATGAACGCCGAGGTCTCCCATTCGCCCTCGCCATCGACGACGTTGCCGTCGAAGTCGATCGTCAAGATGTCGTCCTCGGTGATCTCCGACCAGTGCGGGCCATAGCGATTGAGCATGAACAGGTCGTCGTTGCCGGGAACCGCCACCGAGAAATGATTGTCGATTCCTTCATTGAAACCGTGGTAGGCGGCGGCGCGGAACGCCGCGGCGAGATCTCTTTTGAAGGCGCCGGAGACGTCGGGGAGGAGCGGTTCGGTTACCAACATGGCCGAAAAGTATCACGCCGTGTCGTCGCCGAGGTCGGCGACTACCTGCTCGATCTGCAACCGGGCGTTGCCGATGCGATCGCGGCAGAACCCGATCAGCTCGGCAGCGCGCTTGACCTGGGTGGCTAGCACATCGACATCGACGTCGGCGCGTTCAAGTTCGCCGAGAATGGTCTCCAACTCTGCGAGTGCCGCCGCGTATCCGCTGGCAACCGGTTCGCTCATGTGCTGGTCTCCTCGACGCGGCTGCGGGCGTTTCCTTTGGCGAATGTGGTGATGATCGTGTCGCCGGCAGCCAGATCGCCGGCGTCGCGCACCACGCCACCATTGTTGGTGCGGGTGATGCTCCACCCTCTGGCCATCGTATGCACCGGGTCGAGCAGGCGCACCCTGGCCGCGATGGCGTCGACGTGGCGCAGTTCGGGCTCGAGTCGTGCCGGCACCCGATACAGCGAAGCACTGGCCGCGGCCAGCCGGTCGGCCGAGCGTTCGAGAGCCCTGTCGGCGGCGGCGGCCAGGCGTTGCCGGCGATGCCCGAGGCGATCGTCGCTGCGCCCGACCGCCGACACGGTTGCTCTGCGGATGCTGTGGGCGATGGCGGCGAGCGATGTGTTGCCATCGTGCAGAGTTCGGTTGGCCTGCCGGTCGATCGCCGACCACACCCGCTCGACATCGTTGCGAAAGGCATTGACGTGCTCGACCAGCGCTGCGGCGCACGCCGTTGGGGTCTTCAGCGAGCTGTGGGCGACCTCGTCGGCGACGCTGCGGTCGATCTCGTGACCGAGCCCGGTGAACACCGGCAGCGGCGACTTGGCTATCGCGGTGGCGATCGCCTCGTGATCGAAGGTGGCCAGCTCGGTCTTCGAACCGCCGCCGCGGATCAACACGACGACATCGAGGTCGTCGTGGCGGGTCAGGGTGCGCAGCGCGGCCGAGACCATGTCGACCGCCCACTCGCCTTGCACGCGCACGTCGACCACTCGCAGGCGAAAGGCCAGGCCGCTGCGATCGAGTTCGTGAGTGAAGTCGCCCCACGCTGCGCTCGCCGTGCTGGTGACAACCCCGACGCGCAGCGGAGCCGCGGGCACACGGGTGCGCCGGTTGGCATCGAACAGACCGCCGGCGACCAACCGGCGCACGACATCGCCGCGCTCCAACGCCATCTCGCCGAGCGTGAAGCGGGGGTCGAGGCCGCTCATCTTCAACCCGAGCTGCCCCGACGGCGCGAAGTAGTCGAGGTGCCCGAAGATACGCACCTTCAACCCGTCGCCGAGGCGTAGCCGGTTTTTGGAAAGGATCGGGCGCAGCCGCATACGCGCGTTGGCGAAGAACTGCACGTTGATCGCCGCCTTGCCCTCCTCGGTCTCTTCGACGAGACGGAAGTAGGCGTGCGGGCCGCGCTCGCTCCAGCCCTGGATCTCGCCGCGAACCCACACCCCGTCGGTGAAACGCCGGCGGAGTGCCGAGTTGATCGCCTCGGACAACTCGGTAACCGAGTAGGTCGGTACCCCACCGTCGTCGAGATCGAAGTCGAACGCCACCTGACTCACGGGGAGAGTCTGGCCCGTCAGGCGCCGAGTTCGCGCACGTTGTCGAGTTCGTTGTCGAGTTCGCTGTCGCGTTCGTCGGTGTCGTCGCTGCCGAACAGTTGGCCGTCGATCGGCAGCTGCTGCTTGCGGCGCAGGTCTTCGATGGCGTTGAGCGGCCGCTCCAACGCCCGCCGGCGGGTTGTGGCCCGCTCGTCGAACGACCGGGTGAGTGTGTCGAACTGACGCGTGACCTTGTCGACCGACTCGGTGTACTTAGCCCACTGCTGGCCGAACTTGCCGAGCAGCTGGAGGATCTCCTGGCTGGTCTGTTCGATCACGAAGTTGTCGAACGCCTGGCGGATGACCCCGAGGAAGGCGAACAGCGTGAGCGGCGAGCAGATGACGACGTTGCAAGCCATCGCCTCTTCAATCAGCCCGGAGTCGCTTTCGTGGATAAACGCGCTGACCGTTTCGTTGGGCACGAACAGCAAGACGTTGTCGACCGTCGATCGGTCGTCGGTCGAGGCGTATTCGCGGCGGGCAAGCTCGCGCACCCTGGCGCGGACATCGCGCACGAACGTGGC
>JANNHY010000419.1:0-2759 GCA_031404635.1 Ilumatobacteraceae bacterium | reverse complement strand
GCCAGCACGAGTTGAAGTCAGCCAGATTCGAGGAGCACCGATGTCGATAGAAGAACCCCAAGGCGATGCGGCGGAGGTCGTTGTGACGGCACCGGAGCAGTTCGAGACGGTGACCGCGCCGGCCAAGGTGATGCGCATCGGCTCGATGGTCAAGCAATTGCTCGTGGAGGTGCGCACCAGCCCGCTCGACGAGGCCAGCCGCGAGCGTCTCGCCGAGATCTACGAGCGTTCCATCGTCGAGCTGTCGGAGGCGCTCTCGCCCGACTTGCAGGACGAACTCCGCAACCTGGCCCTGCCGTTCAAGGACGGCGAGATTCCTTCCGACGGCGAATTGCGGGTGGCCAAGGCCCAGCTCGTCGGGTGGCTGGAGGGTCTGTTCCATGGCATCCAGGCCACGTTGTTCGCTCAGCAGATCGCCGCCCGCCAGCAGCTGGAGCAGATGCGCCAACTGCCGCCGGGTGCGATGCCCGGCGGGCCGGGCGGGGGACAGGTGGTTGCGGGCGCCCCCATCGACGTCGGCGATCGACCAGGCACCTACCTGTAGAAGCGAGCCGTGACGAAAGCAAGTAGGGTTCGACCGAATCACATCAGTGTAAGTCGGCCGATGAGCGGCCACGAGAGGGAGGTAAGGCGCCAGTGGGGGATTCATTCACCCACCTCCACGTCCACACTGAGTTCTCGATGCTCGACGGCGCGGCGCGACTCGACGACCTCGTCGCCAAGGCCGTGGCCGACGGCCAGCCGGCGCTCGGGATCACCGATCACGGCAACATGTACGGGGTGCTCGATTTCTACAAGGAGTGCCGTGCCCAAGGTGTCAAGCCAGTCATCGGCACCGAGGCGTACATGGCCTACGAGACTCGCAGTGATCGTCCGCCGCGGCGTGGCCGCATCGACGATTCCGGGGGAGACACCGAGGGTGGGCGGAAGCTCTACTACCACCTGACGTTGCTGGCCGAAAGCGATCAGGGTTATCGCAATCTGATCCAGCTGGCCAGCCTGGCGTTCATGGAGGGCTACTACTACAAGCCGCGTATGGACTGGGAGTTGCTCGGGCGCTACCACGAAGGGCTGATCGCCACTACGGGGTGCCTCGGTGGGCACGTGCTGCAGTCGTTGCTGCAAGGAGACGACAAGGGCGCACTCGACAAGGCCGCCCGCCTCCAGGAGATCTTCGGCAAGGACAACCTGTTCGTCGAGTTACAGGACCACGGGTTGCAGGCGCAGCGCGACACAAATCCGAAACTGGTCGAGATCGCCCGCAAGATCGGTGCGCCGCTGATCGCCACCAACGACTCGCACTACGTGCATCGCGAAGATCACGAGGCTCACGATGCCTTGCTGTGCGTGCAGACCGGGGCGACGCTCAGCGATCCGAAGCGGTTCAAGTTCGAAGGTCAAGAGCACTACCTGAAGACTGCCGCCGAGATGCGCTACCTGTTCCGCGATCTTCCCGAGGCGTGCGACAACACGCTGTGGATCGCCGAGCGCGCCGACGTGAACATCGAGTTCGGCAATCCACTGCTACCCGACTTCCCGATCCCTGTCGGGTTCGCCGACGACGCCAGTTACCTCGACAATCTGACGTGGAACGGTGCCAGGCAGCGGTGGGGCGCCGACCTGACGCCGTCGGTCCGCGAACGTGTGGCCTTCGAACTGCAGATCATCAAGAACATGGGCTTCGCGTCGTACTTCTTGATTGTCTGGGACCTGATCAGGCACGCCAGGAAGCATGAGATCCGTGTAGGTCCCGGTCGAGGCTCGGCAGCCGGCTGCGCCGTGGCCTACTGCCTGAAGATCACCGATCTCGATCCGATCAAATACGACCTGCTGTTCGAACGATTCCTGAATCCGAGCCGGATCTCGATGCCCGACATCGACATGGACTTCGACTCGCGACACCGCGACGAGATGATCAGCTACGCCGCCGACAAGTACGGCCGCGACCACGTCGCCCAAATCATCACCTTCGGCACTATCAAGGCCCGCAACGCAGTGCGCGACGCGGCCCGGGTGCTCGGCTACCCATACGGCGTCGGCGACAAGATCGCCAAGTCGATGCCGCCGCTGGTGATGGGCCGGGACACACCGCTGAAATACTGCTTCGAGCAGGACCCGAGATACGCCGACGGCTACAAGGCAGCCAGTGAGTTGCGGGCGATGTGCGACGCCGATCCCGACGTCAAGCGCGTCGTCGACGTCGCCAAGGGGCTCGAAGGTCTCAAGCGTAGCGACGGTATTCACGCCGCGGCGGTAGTGATCACCAAAGAGCCGCTCACCGCCTACCTGCCCATCCAACGCAAGCCCGAGGCCGGCGGCAAGCCCGAAGACGCACCGGTCGTCACCCAGTACGAAATGCACGGGGTCGAGGATCTCGGCCTGCTGAAGATGGACTTCCTCGGGCTGCGCAACCTCGACGTGATCACCGACACGGTGGCGATGGTACGTGCCGTCAAGGACCCGTCGTTCGACATCGACCAGGTGCCTCGCGACGACCTCAGAGTGTTCGAACTGCTCGGCCGGGGCGACACGATGGGCGTGTTCCAACTCGAGTCACCACCGATGCGAGCGCTGTTGAAATCGCTGGCGCCGACGAGCTTCGAAGACGTCTCGGCCGTGCTGGCGCTGTATCGACCGGGTCCGATGAGCGTCAACATGCACTACGACTACGCCGACCGCAAGAACGGCCGGCAACCGGTGAGCTACTTCCACGACGACGCCGAAGAGGTGTTGGGCGACACCTACGGATTGATGATCTA
>JANNHY010000418.1:0-10156 GCA_031404635.1 Ilumatobacteraceae bacterium | reverse complement strand
GCCGCGACTCGCCGGCGGCGCATCAACCCATGATGCCGGCCGCGGCCAGGCCGTCGATCTCGGCACGGCCGAGCAGCCAGGCGACGCGCTCGTGTGGAGTGACCGACAACGCCTGAGGTGGCAGTTTGGTGAGACCCATCGGCCGGCGACTGGCCCACAACATGGTCAGCCGGGCCAGTTCCAGGCGAACGTACTCGGCATCCCAGTCCGACCACGAGTAGCCGACGCCGAGGTCGGCGTGGTGCACCGTGACCTCCCTCCAGCGGATGAAGGGCAGATCCCTCATGGTCACCTCCCCGGCGATAGATACCCCATGACCCTCCCAGGCATCGGCCGACATCGCCGCCCAGGTCGCTTCAAGTTGCGTCGCGGTGGCGGAAACGTCGGCGGCCAAGGCGATGGCATGGCGTCGTGACCCGGCCTCGATGTCGCCGTTGCGCTGCTCGCGCCCGCCGGGGTACATCTGCCCGATGTCGCCGCGAATGGCGGCGTCGAGCATGCGTATCTGGCCCTCGGCATTGCGGGCGATATGGGTCGCCACGTGCCCAACAGTCCAGCCTGGCAGCAACGACGGCTGACTCACTTGGTCGTCGGTCAGATCCTGCAACGCCGCGACGACGGCACCGTGAGACCTTGCCGCACCGGCGCGATCGCGGTCGAGATCATTCATCGAGTGCTCACCGTAACCGGCGCGCGAACGTGGCAACCTTGCGCACATGCAAATCGCAATGGTTGGTCTCGGGCGCATGGGCGCCAACATGGTTCGCCGGTTGCAGCGAGCCGGCCACGACTGCATCGCCTACGACATCAACCCGACGGCGGTGCAAGCGGCGGAGGCCGAAGGCGCACATGGGGCGCGTACGCCACAGGAGGTCGCCGACGCCCTCACCGCTCCACGACATGTGTGGTTGATGGTTCCCGCAGCGTACGTCGGCAGCACGATCGAGACGTTCGCACCCCTCCTCTCCCCCGGTGACACGCTGATCGACGGTGGCAACTCGTGGTACCGCGACGATGTCGACCGGGCGGTGCCGCTTCGGGCCGAGGGGATCAACTACCTCGACGTCGGCACCAGCGGTGGCGTGTTCGGGCTGGACCGAGGCTATTGCTTGATGGTCGGAGGTCCAGCCGCGGCGGTCGGTGAGATGACCCCGATCTTCGACACACTCGCCCCCGGTGCCGGCGACATCGAACGCACCCCGGGTCGTATCGGCGACCTCGATCCTCCGGAGAAAGGCTGGCTTCATTGCGGCCCGAACGGAGCCGGCCATTTCGTCAAGATGGTCCACAACGGCATCGAATACGGCCTCATGGCCGCGTACGCAGAGGGCCTCAACATCTTGTCGGAGGCCAACATCGGTGCCGCCGATCGGGCCAAGGACGCCGAGACCGCTCCGCTCACTCACCCCGAGTACTACCAATACGACTTCGATCTCGGGGCGATCACCGAGCTGTGGCGGAGGGGCAGCGTGGTGTCGGGCTGGCTGCTCGACCTCACCGCGGCGGCATTCGTCGCCGACCCGACACTCGACGGTTTCGAGGGGCACGTCAGCGACAGCGGCGAAGGACGCTGGACCGTGCTGGCCGCCGTCGACGAGGGAGTACCGGCGCCGGTGCTCAGCGCCGCGCTCTTCGAACGGTTCGGGTCGCGCGGCAGGGGCGATACCGCCAACAAGATCCTGTCAGCGATGCGCGCCCAGTTCGGTGGCCATGCTGAAGCTAGGGTGAAGGGTCAGTGAGATGAGTGTCTGCACGCAACCTCCCGCCGATGCGCTGGTGCTTTTCGGCGCCACCGGCGACCTCGCCAAGCGCAAGCTTTTCCCGGCGCTCTACCACCTGGAACGCCACGGCTCGCTGAAGGTGCCTGTGATCGGCGTTGCTCGTAGTGACTGGACCGACGAGGCATTCTGCGCCAATGCCCACGATTCGATTCTTGCCACCATCCCCGACGCCAAGGCGGCGGTGATCGATGCCCTGATGGCCCGACTCGACCTCATTCAGGGAGACTACAGCGACCACAAGACGTGGATCAGCCTCCGCCAGACACTCGATCGTCACAACAGCAAGGTCGCCGTGTTCTACATGGCGATCCCGCCGACGATCTTCCCATCGGTGGCCCAATCGCTGGCGTCAGTGGGCCTCAACGCCCGGGGCCGCATCGTGGTCGAAAAGCCCTTCGGCCGCGACCTGGCCAGCGCCATACAGCTGAACGAGACGTTGCACTCGGTGTTTCCCGAGGAACGCATCTTCCGCATCGACCATTACCTCGGCAAGGAAAGCGTCGAAGACCTGTTGGTCTTCCGGTTCTCCAACACCTTGCTGGAACCGGTGTGGAACCGCAACTACGTGCGCAGCGTGCAGATCACGATGAGCGAGGCCATCGGCGTCGAGGGTCGAGGCAGCTTCTACGACGGCGTCGGCGCGATCCGCGATGTGATGCAGAACCATCTCCTGCAGGTCACGGCGCTGGCGGCGATGGAGCCGCCGGTCGGACCCGATTCGAGCTACCTGCAGGACGAGAAGGCCAAGGTGTTCGCGGCGATGCGCCCGGTCGACCCGGCGAAGCTGGTTCGTGGTCAGTATGTGGGATACCGCGACGAGCCGGGGGTCGCCACCGATTCGACGATCGAGACCTACGTCGCCGCTCGCTTGGAGATCGCCTCGTGGCGGTGGGCAGGGGTGCCGTGGTACGTGCGATGCGGCAAGGGCCTGCGCGCAGCCGCCACCGAGGTGGTCGTTGAGTTTCGCGAGCCACCGAGCTTGTTATTCGACGAGGCTGGTGGCCCGGCGCCAGCCCGCAATCTCGTGCGTTTCCGTCTCGGCCGCCAAGACGGTGTCACCTTCACGCTGCAGGCCAAAACCCCAGGCCCGAACCTCGACAGCCAGAACGTCGATGTCGCGGTCGACTTCGCCGCCGCTCTCGGGGAACGGCGCGAAGCCTACGAACGCCTGCTCGACGACGCCATCGCAGGCCTGCCGCGCCGCTTCGCCCGCGAGGATGTGGTCGAACAGACCTGGCGTGTCGTGCAGCCGGCGCTCGACACCCCCGGCGCCGTCCACCCGTACTTCCGCGGCGAATGGGGTCCTGCCCAAGCCGACAGGATCCTCGAAGGTGACAGCTGGTTCACGCCGTCCTAGTAGCCCTGTGGAGTTGTTCGAGGCACCCAGGGAGGCGTGAAAGACTCCACAGGCCTAGTAAGGGTTGCGACGGGGGATGACGACCACCGTGCCGTCCGATTGCTGGTGGACGTTGACCGACACTCCGTAGAACTCACTCAACGTCTCGGCGCGCAGCACATGAGCGGCGTCGCCAGTTGCCACCAGATGGCCCTCGTGCAGCAGGGCCAACCGATCGGCGTAAAGGCCGGCGAGGGTGAGATCGTGCATCGCCGATACAACGGTGAGTCCGTGTTCACGGCGCAGCCGGTCGACCAGCTCAAGGGCCTGCTGTTGATGACCGATGTCGAGGGCGGTGGTGGGTTCGTCGAGCAGCAGCACCGGCGCTTCTTGCGCCAAGGCGCGGGCGATCACGAGACGCTGTCGCTCGCCACCGCTCAACGTGCCGAGCCTGCGTTGGGTGAAGGCGATGAGATCGAGTCGCTCCAACACACTGGCGACCATGGCCCTGTCGTGGCGCGACTCGTGACCGAAGTAACTGACGTAGGGGCTGCGGCCGAGCAACACGTACTCAAACCCGGTCATGTCGTCGGGCATCACAGGAGCCTGCGGCACGTACGCAACGAGCGTGGCGCGTCGGCGTGCCGAGCGGATCGACAGCGGCGCACCATCGACAGCGATCACGCCATCGTGGGGGACGAGACCGGCGACTGCACGCAGCAGGCTCGACTTGCCTGCGCCGTTCGGACCGATCAGACACAGCCATTCACCCGACCGGACGTCGGTGGTGAACGGTGCCAGGGCGACACGACCGTCATAGCTGACCGAGACGGCATCCAAACGCAAAGAGCTCATGCGAGCGACCTACGGCTGCGCAGCAGCAAGATGAAGAACGGCGCGCCGAAGAACGCCGTGACCACTCCGATCGGGGTCTCCGCCGGATCCTGCAGCACTCGACCTGGTATGTCGACCAAGATCAGGAACGTGGCGCCAACGATCAGACTGAGCGGAAGGACACGACGGTAGGAGGCGCCGGCCAACATACGCACCGCATGGGGGACTATGACCCCGACGAATCCGATGAGGCCACTAACGCTCACCACGGCCGCCGTGCCCATGGTGGCGGCGATCACGATGATGATCCTGATCCTGGCGACGTCGGACCCGAGCGAGGCGGCCTCGTCGTCACCGACTCGGAACAGGTCGAGGTGCCGGCGATGCAGCAACAGAACGGCCGAGCTGACAACGACATAAGGAAGAACCAGGCGAACGTCGGCCCAGGTGGCGTTGGAGACACGACCGAGGATCCACGAGTAGACCTCGCGGATTACGTCGTTGTTGCGCTGCAGCACGAACGTCTGAATGGCAGTGAAAAGCGACACGACGGCGACACCGGCGAGAACGAGTGTGACGCCCGAACGCGATGCACCGAACGCAGCCCCGACCAGGTACGTGATCATCACCGCAACAAGCCCGCCGGCGAACGAGATCAGGGGAAGGGGATCGACCGGCCAACCATTCGTGGCGTCACGCCCAACTGCGAAGATGATCGTCGCACCGAGTCCGGCACCGGCTGCGACTCCGAGCAGGTACGGATCGACAAGCGGGTTGCGGAACACTCCTTGATAGCTCGCGCCGGCGAGCGACAGCATCGCCCCGACGATTCCGGCCAGGGCGACTCGCGGCATGCGCACGTTCCAGATGATGTTCCAGTTCGCAGCGGTTACGCGACCGGCCGGGCCGATCATGACACCCAAGATGACGGCGATCACGAACGCGCCGATGGAGGCAATGACCAACCACCGCCGACGCGCCATGTCCCGCACGATCAGCCCGACACCGTCGCCTTGGCCACTACGGCCGAAACAGCCGAGACGAAGTCGACGATGCGCGGGCCCCAGCGCGACGAGAGGTCGTCGTCGACCACCACGACGTTGCCCTTGGTGACAGCCTTCAACGCCTCCCAGCCCGGGCGCGCCGCGACCGTCTCGGGCGACTCACCGAAGCTACCGTCGGCAAGGAAGATGAAATCAGGGTCGGCAGCGATGATCGCCTCCGCGGAGAGTTGCGGAAAGTCGCTGGAGACCTCTTGGAAGTCGGCGATGCTGCGCAGGCCGAGGAGCGAATACACGTGACCGACGAACGTGTTCTCGGTGACGCTGTAGTACGTGTTGTCGAGTTCGTGATAGTACGTGAGCGGCTGCGCCGGCTCCGGGACGGCCCGCACCACCGCGTCGATCTCAGTCTGCATCTTCAGCACAAGTTCGGCGGCTTCGCCGACGTGGCCTGTCACCGCGCCGAGCTGTTCGATTTGGGCGTACACGTCGTCGAACGACTTCGCCGCCGGGCCGCTCCACACCGTGAGACCGAGCGCTTCGAGCTGCGGGGTCAGTCCGGTGAAGTCGTCGCCGATCACCACGAGGTCGGGCTCGAGCGCGGCAATCGCCTCGACATTGGGCTCGAAGCCCGACAGGTCGTGCGGCTTCTGTAACGCCTCGGGGGGATAGTCGGACTGGTCGTCGACGGCCAGCACCTGGTCGCCGGCGCCGATGGCGAACAGCATCTCGGTACCGGTCGGCGACAGGCTGATGATCTTGCTGGGTGGCGGCAGCGTCGAGGTCGTCGAGGCCGCCGGCTGCGTGGCGATCGGTGCCGGGGTGGTTGCAGTCGACGGGGCTGGCGAGGCGTCGCTTGCCGCCTTGTCGTCACCGCACGCGGCGAGCAACACGACGGCCGCCAACGCAGCGGGGAGCGTGATCCGCTTCATGAACATCCTCCATGTTTGTTGGAGGACAAGTGAGGGAACCGGTGGAGGTCCACCGCGAACCGCCCTTGCCTCGAGGGTCTGGGTTACGCGTACGGAACGAGGCGACCGGACTAGTCGTGTCGAGCACGAACCACCGTTGCGGGACAGTGCCGGGATCTCACCGGACTTCGCTGGATTCCTATACATTCGGCAAGCCGAACGGCGTTACGTTAGCAGCGACGCTGCCTATGCTCCACAGTCCATGACCGACACACCTCCGACGGAAGACCCGCGTCCCGACAAGTTGGGGCGCGCCGATTCGTTGTTGCTCGTCAACACAGGCGATGGCAAAGGCAAGAGCAGTGCGGCATTCGGTGTGATGCTCCGTTCCGTTGCGATGGGCTGGCCGGTCGTCGTGCTGCAGTTCGTGAAGAGCGGCGAGTGGAAGGTCGGCGAGGAGAAAATCGGCCGACAACTCGGGGTCGAATGGCAATCACTCGGCGAAGGATTCACCTGGGATTCGACCAACCTCGACCACGACAAAGCAGTCGCTCAACGGGCGTGGCGAACGGCAGCCGGGGTGATCGCCGCCGGCAAGCATCGGCTCGTCATCCTCGATGAGTTGACCTACCTGTGCACCTGGGGCTGGGTCGACACCGCCGCAGTCGTCGACGCGTTGCGCAACCGCCCCGGCGATGTGAACGTCATCGTCACCGGACGCGACTGCCCGGTAGAGATCGTCGAGATCGCCGACACCGTCACCGAGATGCGCAAGATCAAGCATGCCTACGATCAAGGCGTCACCGCCAAGAAGGGCATCGAGTACTGACGTGGGGAACGTCACGTTGCTGATCGGTGGCGTGCGCAGCGGCAAGTCTTCGCTCGCCGTCGAGATCGGTCGGCGGCACGACGGTGAGGTGGTGTTCATCGCCACCGCTGAGCCCTTCGACGACGACACCCGATCGCGTATTGCCCGCCATCGCGACGAGAGGCCCAGCTGGCCGACCATCGAGACGCCCCTCGAACTCGGCGCCGCGATCGCCGCGGCCCCAGCTGCAGCCTTGCTGATCGTCGACTGCGTCACGGTGTGGGTCGGCAACGAACTGCATCACCGTGGCGGCGTCGACGCGACGCCAGTCGCCGCGGCCCTCAGCGAACGAAGCGGGCCGAGCGTGGTGATCACCAACGAGGTCGGCCTCGGCGTTCATCCCGAAACAGAACTTGGTCGCCGCTACCGCGACGACCTCGGCCGGGTGAACCAGGCGATCGCCGCCGTGGCGACCACTACGTTGTTGCTGGTCGCCGGCAGGGCCTTGCGGCTCGAAGATCCGTGGGAGGACCTTGCGTGACCTGGCTTGGCGAGGCGTTGGCAACTATGCCGGCCGGTGACGGCGAGGCCGGTGATGCTGTACGCGTCCGCGCCGCCGACATCTTGCGGCCGGCGGGCGCGCTGGCTCGTTTCGACGAGGTCGCGGCATGGGTCGCCGAGTGGCAACGTACGTCGACTCCGGCGGTGCGCAAACCGGCGGCGCTGATCTTCGCCGCCGATCACGGCGTAGCTGCGGCCGGGGTCAGCAAGTACCCCAGCGACGTCACGGCGGCGATGCTCGCCGCATACCGGGCCGGGAAGTCGACCGTCAGCGCCTTCGCTGCGGTCGCCGGCGCCACCGTCGACGCGATCGACGTCGGTGTCGGCCGGCCGACCGGCGACATCCGCGTCGAATCGGCGATGCCTCCCGAACGTTTTGAACAAGCGTGCGCAGCCGGCCGGCGCGCAGTGGAACAGCTCGACACCGACCTCCTCGTGCTCGGCGAGATGGGGATCGGTAACACCACCGCGGCCGCCGCTGTTACCGCCGCGCTCGTCGGCGGAGACGTCGCGGAATGGGTTGGTCGCGGCACGGGTGTCGACGACGAAGGCCTGACGCGCAAACGCGACGCCGTGCGGTTGGCCGTCGACCGCATCGCCGGAGTGCTGGACCCTTTGGAGGTACTCCGCGAAGTAGGTGGAGCAGAACTTGTCGCCATGGCGGCGGCCATCGTCGCCGCCCGACTTCGCCGGCTGCCGGTTTTGATCGACGGCTACGTGGTCACCGCCTCGGCGCTGCCGCTCACCGTCACCCGGCCTGATGCCCTCGACCACTGCCTCGCCGGGCACTGCTCGGCCGAACCTGGTCACCGCCGGTTGCTGGAGCGGCTCGGCAAGCAGCCGCTGCTCGATCTGGAAATGCGCCTCGGCGAGGGGTCGGGGGCAATGGCCGCCGTACCGCTCGTGGCGATGGCGTGTGCCGGTATCACCGAGGTGCCGACGTTTGGGGAGTGGTTCGGCTGACGGGTCTGCTGGCCGCGCTGCAGTTCCTGACGAGAGTGCCGATCCGTTTGCGGCGGGAGCCATCGCTTAGCGCAACTGTTGCCTGGTTCCCGATCGCCGGCGCGCTGATCGGAGCCGCTGTGGGTGGTGCCGCGGCTGGTCTGTGGCATCTCGTTCCACCCTTCGTCGCCTCGGCGGTGGCCGTCACGATCGGCCTGTTGATCACCGGCGCGTTCCATGAGGACGGGCTCGGCGACGTGGCCGACGCCTTCGGTGGCGGGTGGACGGTCGAACGTCGCCTCGAGATCCTGAAGGATTCGCGTCACGGCACGTACGGAGTGGCGGCGATGTGCGCGTCAATCGTGGTGCGAATGGTCGCGATGGGTTCGCTGCCCGGCCCGGCGGTGATGTTCGCCGCGGCTGTCGCCGCCCACACGATGGGTCGGGTTGCGGCCGTGGCGATGGCCGGAACGATGCAACTGGCCACCTACTCCGGCCTCGGCGCCGACTACGGCCGCGGCACGTCACGTGGGCGCGCCGCAGTCAGCGTGGTTGCCGGTGCGGCGACCACAGCGCTCGTCGTTGGTTGGTGGGCCGCTGCGCTGGCCCCCGCCGTTGTCGTCGCCGTGGTGATGACGGGAACGTTGGCCAAACGCAAGATCGACGGGATCAGCGGCGACGTGTTGGGAGCATGCGAACAGGTTGCCGAGTGCCTCTGCCTGGTTGTGCTCACCGGCCTGGCGTCCCGTCACGCATTGTCGTGGCGATAATCGAGACCTTCGGTCTACGGGCTACTGATTGTGGCCATCGTGGTAGCGGTTCGCTACCCACCAGGTTCTTTTACGCTGTCACCCACTGGTGGATACGGCGAATGCCCTCCTCGATGTCGGCGTCGGCCATCGCGAAGCTGAAGCGCGCGTACCCGGGGGTGCCGAACGCCTCACCGGGCACGAACGCCACCTTGATCTCTTCGAGAATGTTGTCGGCGAGCTCCATCGTGGAGTAGCTGACCGTTCCGTAGGGACCAACAGGGCGGCCGAGCAACGCCGAGAAGTTGGGGTAGCAGTAGAACGCCCCCTGCGGCACGATCGCGCTGACACCGGGGATGTCGTTGAGCATGCGGTGCATGGTGACGGAGCGGCGCTCGAACGCCTCGCGCATCATCGACACTGCCGAGAGGTCGCCGCTGACGGCCTCGAGCGCAGCCGCTTGCGCCACGTTGGCGACGTTGGAGGTGCTGTGTGATTGGAAGTTGATTGCCGCCTTCATCACATCGCTCGGCCCGATCATCCAGCCGACGCGCCAACCGGTCATGGCATACGTCTTGGCCACGCCATTGACGATGATGCACTGGTTGGCCAGCTCGGGCACCACGGTGGGCATGCTGACGAACTTGTTGTCGCCGTACACGAGGTGTTCGTAGATCTCATCGGTGAGCACCCACACACCATTGTCGACCGCCCAACGCCCGATTGCCTCGACCTCGTCCGGCGAGTAGACGGCGCCGCTCGGGTTGTCGGGGCTGACGAACAACAGCGCCTTGGTTCGTGACGTGAGCGCGGCGTCGAGCTGCTCGACCGTGGCCTTGAACCCGGTGGACTCGTCGGTTTGCACGACCACCGGCACACCACCGGCGAGCGTGATCGCCTCGGGGTATGTGGTCCAATACGGAGCTGGGCAGACGACCTCGTCGCCGGGGTCGCACAGCGCTGCGACTGCGGTGAACACCGCGTGCTTGCCACCGTTGGTGACCAATACCTGGCCGGCCTGGCACGCGAAGCCGGAGTCACGAACTGTCTTGGTGGCGATTGCCTCGCGTAGCTCGGGCAGGCCGGCGGCAGGGGTGTACTTGTGAAACCTGGGCTCGCGACAGGCGCGTGCCGCCGCCTCGACGATGTTCTCCGGGGTCGGGAAGTCGGGCTCGCCCGCGCCAAAGCCGATCACGTTCTCGCCCTTGGCCTTCAGCGCCTTGGCCTTGGCGT
>JANNHY010000417.1:0-7807 GCA_031404635.1 Ilumatobacteraceae bacterium | reverse complement strand
GCACATCTCTCATCGCCGGTTTGGTGCGGGTGGGCGCGATGCGAGAGGAGCCGGCGGACGACGCACATCTCTCATCGCCGGGTTGGGGCGGGTGGCGGCCGGGCAGGGCTATCGCTAACTGAACCGCATTGTCGCTAGCCGGGGCGATCAGCGAACTAGGCTCGAAAGGAACGGCGATGACTACCAACGGATTCGATCACCTCTACCTGGAGACGCACAACTGGAGCAAGGCAGTCGCTTTCTGGCGGCGCCTCGGTTTCGAGGTCGAGTTCGAAACCGGCCACGGCTCGGGGATGCTGCGCCATCCGGCAGGCGGCCCGACGATCTTCCTCGCCGAGCAGTCGATCGAGGATCCGCTGGCGACCGAGATGTACCTCGGCGTTGACGCCGATTTCGTGGCCCCGGATGGCGTTGATGTGGTCAGTCCGTTCCACGACACTCACTGGGGAACCAGGGTGATGGTCATCCAGGATCCCGATGGGCACCGGTTCCGCATCCAGGCGGCGGTCCACGACTGAATTCCGACCAAATTGGTCGCCTTTAGGTTTCGCGTGCACTACGGTGGCTTGACTACACGTCCTGAGAGACGCCCGACCCGACTGTGGAGGAGACGACCATGCCCGTTCTCGAAGAAGTTCTCGCCGCCAACGCCGCCTACGCGTCGGCGTTCGGCGCCAAGGGCGAACTCGCCATGCCCCCCGCCCGCCAGTTCGCCATCTTGACGTGCATGGATGCCCGCTTGGATCCGGCCAAGTACGCGGGACTCGCCGAAGGCGACGCCCACATCATCCGCAACGCCGGCGGGAGGGCCAGCGACGACGCCATTCGGTCGCTGGTCATCTCGTACAAGCTGCTCGGCACGAAGGAGTGGTTCGTCATCCACCACACCAATTGCGGGATGGAGTTCTTCACCGACGAAGTCATGCGCGCCCTGCTCGGCAGCAGCCTCGAGACCGCCGCTCTCGGCGACAAGGGTTTCTACGACGTGGGCACCGGGCCCGGCTCGGCGGAGGGCAACTACATCGACTGGCTCACCATCGCCGACCAGGAGCAGAGCGTCGTCGCCGACGTTGTCCGTATCCGCTCCCACCCGCTCGTGCCCAAATCCATCCCGATCTATGGCTACATCTACGACGTGACGTCCGGTCGGCTCAACGAAGTCGCCGCGGCGACAGCCGCAGGTGCCGCCGACTGACAGGCGACAGTCATACTTGTCGGTATGACTCACAGGGTAGGGCTCAAGGGGCAGGTCGTGATCCCCAAAGAACTGCGCGACGAGCTCGGCATCGAACCCGGTGACGAGGTCAACTTCTGGCGCGACGGCGATCACGTGGCAATGCGTCCCGCCCACGCCCGTCCACCGCTTCGTGGCCGATTCAAGGGTGCGGGTCTGGCCGACATGCTCGCGGCCGAACGCCGAGCCGATCAGCACGCGAGCGGTGACGACGACGACACTGCGCGACCTCCAGGGCGCGACGCGGTGTTGTGGACGGGCGATCCCGAGCTGCTGGTGGCCGACGCCACATGGCAGTGGAGAGACCTCCGCTGATTTCCACGCAAGTCGTGATCGGTTCGCCCAGTAATCTCCCGGTGTGGCAACCATTCGCACCATCGCCGAGTTGGAGGCGTTGTACGACGCTGCGGTGCCGACCTCGATCACGAAAGAGATCGATCATCTCACCGAGCAGCACCGTGCCTACGTCGAGGCCTCGCCGTTCGTGGTCGTCGCCACCTCCGGCGCCGGTGGGCTCGATTGTTCACCGCGCGGTGACCCGCCCGGTTTCGTCCGAGTTGTCGACGAACGGACACTGCTGATGCCCGATCGGCGGGGCAACAACCGGCTCGACTCGCTGCGCAACCTGGTCGTCGACCCGCGGATCGGTCTGCTGTTCCTCGTCCCCGGGCTTGGTGTGACCCTGCGCGTCAACGGCACAGCCGAGATCTCCAACGACGCCGAGCTTCGCCAGTCGTTGGCGATGGGCGACAAGCTGCCGACGACGGTCATCGTCGTCACGACGACTTCGGTGTACACGCAGTGCCCGAAGGCGCTGATCCGATCCCAGCTCTGGGATTCGTCGCGCCATCGTGACCCATCCGAACTGCCATCTGTCGGCGAGATCATGGAAGCGATCACCGCCGGCGCCATTGACGGCAAGGCTCTTGACGACGCCTACCCCGAGCGTCTTCGTCAGACCATCTACTGATCGTGCGCGGCAAGTCACCAAGTACTCGCAGTAGCCGGGAAGGACCCGTATGACCTATCGACGCTGGACCCGGATCGCACTCGGGTACCTCGCCCTGATCTCGGTGGAGGTCGGGGTGTGGGCGCAATTCGCACCGCGATCGTTCTACGACCACTTCCCGGGATTGGGGCGGGCCTGGGTGCGCATCGACGGCCCGTTCAACGAGCACCTCGTGCGCAACGTCGGCGGGCTCAACCTCGGCCTGGCGGCGGTGCTGATAGCCGCCCTCATCACGCTGTCGCGTCCGCTGATCGTCGCGGCCTCGGTGGCGTCGCTGCTGTACGGGGTTCCGCACGTCGTGTACCACATCTTCAACACCGGCGAATTGGCCACTGGAGACGTCGTGGTCAGTGTCGGCGGACTGGCGCTGTTCGCCGCCGTGCCCATTGCCTTGATCGTCGCGTCGCGCCAAACGGACGCGGCGACTGCCCGGTAACTGCGGATATCACAACGGTAGAGCCAGCAGGCTGACGGTCTTGGTGCCGCCGTCGGTTTCTTGCTGACCAACCTCGCGAAACCCGATCGAGTCGTGAAACAGCAGCGAGGCCTCGTTGCGCGGCCGTACGTTCACCTCGCACAGCAGGTGGGGGAACACCCCGGTGAACCTTTCGACGACGTGGGCATAGAAGGCGGTGCCGATGCCCAGGCGGCGGTAGGCCGGGTCGACGGCGATCCGGTCGAGGTAGACGAAGTCGTCGTAGTACCGGCTGAACCAGAGGTAGTTGAGGCTGTCGTAGTCGATGCCGGGGGGGAAGGTGATGCAGAACCCGGCAAAGGCGCCGTCGACTTCGGCGGTCAGGGCGACGGCCGCCATGCCGAGCAACCGCTCGATCTCGACGGCGTCGAGTGCGTTGAGGTCGGGAACGCTGCCGTTGTTGAGCGCTAGCGCTGCCGGCAAATCGTCAGCGATGGTTTCGCGAATGTTCACGATTCGAACGGTATTCGAACGGGGCGATACGTCGTAGCCTTGTGAACATGATCTTCCACAAGAAGCAGCAAATAGTCGGCGCAGACCAGGCGTTGGCCGGGCGTACCGGTGAGACGATGCCGGTGCCCGAAACGCATTTCGTCAACGGCAACCCGCTGGTCGGGCCGTGGCCGGATGGGTTCGAGGTTGCGGTGTTCGGGCTCGGGTGTTTCTGGGGTGCCGAGCGCAAGTTCTGGCAGACCGAGGGCGTGTACTCGACGGCCGTTGGCTACGCCGGTGGTTTCACGCCCAACGCAACGTACGAAGAGACGTGCAGTGGTCTCACCGGCCACGCCGAGGTCGTGCTGGTGGTCTTCGATCCGGCGCGGGTCGGTTTCGACCAGTTGCTGAGAGTGTTCTGGGAGAACCACGACCCGACCCAGGGCATGCGCCAGGGCAACGATTCCGGCACGCAGTATCGCAGCGCGATCTATTTCACGACGGATGCACAGCGCGCCGCCATCGAGAGTTCGCTGGCGATGTACCAGCAGCGACTCTCCGCCGCCGGGTATGGCGACATCACCACCGAGGTCAAGCCGCTAGGCGAGTTCTACTACGCCGAGCCGTACCACCAGCAGTACCTGGCCAAGAACCCCAACGGATACTGCGGCATCGGCGGCACCGGCGTCAGCTGCCCGATCGGCCTCACTGCATAGGGTGCCCGTCGGCGAACATGGTTCGCAGCACGCCCGGCAGGTCGTCGAGCGAACGCACCAGCAACGTCAGCGAGCATTCGATCATCAGATTGATCACCTCGTGGTCGAAACGGCGACGCCAGTCGGTGTGCAGCCCGATGATCGGCTTGCCGAGAGCGAAGGCGTACCCGAGTTCCCATGCCGTGCCGTCGTCGGTGATGACCCCGTTGAGACTGGCGACGACGACATCGCATTCGTTGAGGCCACGCCGATCGTTGGCGAAGATCTCGGCGACGTTGTGTTCGTCCTTCGGCGGGTTGTCGCGATGCGGCAGAAATGTGGTGAACCCGGCTGCAGCAACGGTCTGTTCGATCCGCTCGATCCACCACCGCTCACCCTCGTCGAACAGCGGGCCGCCGATGTACGCCCTCATCGTCGTCATTGCCGTCCCCGCTCGCCGCCCCAACCGTTGGCACGAATGTCGTCACCGTCGGCATCGAGCGCTCGCCCCTGCGATCGGAGCGCGCCAGGCGTAGCGCTGAGATGGGCAATCAGGCCTTGCATCGGTGTGCCGTCGACATCGACGATCGCCTGGCGCGCCGCGTAGTGCGGGTCGGCGGCAATGTCGGCCATCGACATCACCGGCCCGATCGCCGCCTCGGCAGCGGTGAAGGCCTGCATCACTTCGGCCTGGGTGCGCTCGGCGCACCACTGCGTCATCACCGCCTCCAGCGCCTGGCGATGCTGCATGCGGGCCGCAAACGTGGTGAACCGCGGGTCGCCGCCGACGCCGAGCAGCTTCAATACTCGACCAGCCACCGAGTCGCTGGAGGTCGAAACCCCGACCCACCCACCGTCACTGCATTGGTAGGTGCCGCGCGGCACCGAGTACGGCAGGCCGGAACCGAGCCGTTCCTGCATCTGCCCGGTCAACTCGTACAGCGAGATCAACGGCCCCATCAGTTGGAAGAGGCTCTCGAGCAGGCTGACATCGACAACCTGGCCTACGCCGCTGCGCAGCGCGACCATCGTGGCGAAGGCGGCGACGACCCCGGTGACCTCGTCGGTCAGGGCGATGGCCGGCAGCAGCGGTTGCCCGTCGGGCTCGCCGGAGATTGCCGCGAAGCCCGACATCGCCTCGGCGATCGTGGCGAAGCCGGGCCGGTTGCGGTACGGGCCGGTCTGACCGAACCCGGTGACCCGGGTGATCACCAGTGACGGGTTGAGACCGTGCAAGACATCGGGTCCGAGGCCGAGCCGCTCGAGTGTCCCTGGCCGGAAGTTCTCGATCAGCACGTCGGCATCGGTGACCAGGCGGTGCAGAACGTCGAGATCGTCTGCAGCTTTGAGATCGATGGCGATCGTGCGCTTGTTGCGGTTGACCAGCTTCCACCACAACCCCTCGCCGTCGCGCGGGTCGCGCCAGGCCATGTTGCGCAAGCTGTCACCGCCGTCGGGTCGCTCGACCTTGATCACATCGGCGCCGAAGTCGGCGAGATAGCGGGCGCAGTTGGGACCGGCGAGCACCGTCGACAGATCGAGAACGCGCAATCCGTGCAGAGGGGCTGGGGGCATGCCCCTATCGAACCACGGCTACCGAAGCACGTTGTAGTCGCTCGGCAGCGTCCCCCGACCGGTCAACGCCGACAGCAGCCTGATCGGGTCGGCGAGCGCGGCCATCAGGCCGACCACCATCGACGAAGTCGCCGGGCGAAGTGTCATCGGCTGCCCGGTGGCGCGTTGTAGATCGAGCGTGTGCAAGGCCACTTCGGCGGCCCGCGTAGCGAGGTACTCGATGAACATCATCTGCCCGACTGACGTGCCGACGACGTCGTCGTCGGCGGTCGAAGCGACGAGGGCGAGCACTCGTTGTGCCGTTGCCTCGGCTTCGCCCAGCGGGTCGGTCAGTCGAGCGCCGGCTTCGCGGCCACGTTCGGCGACGGCGGTGTGCACGTTGGGATCGGCGAGAGCCGTGCGGTAGTAGTCGGCGGCGTCGACGATCAACCTGTCGCCGCCGGGCTCGGCGGCGAGGTACCGCTCGATGGTCGTGAAGCCGCGCAGCGTGTGCGCCGTCAACTCACGCACGGTCCAATCACCGAGGCCGGGGAGCTCCCACTGATGGGGCTCAACCCGGTCGATCGTTGCGAGCAACGACGCTGCCGCGTCCTCGAACGCGGCCCTCACCGCAGCGGGATGTTGAAGCACCGATCCTCCAAATTGCCGAGTGCGTAAGTCTCGTAGTCGATCCCGAAATCCGACATCAGGTGCCGGCAACGTTCGCTCCAGCGCAATGCCTGTGGCGACGACATGCGATGCACGACCTGGGTGATGCCACCCTCGTACACCCGGTACTCGGCCCACGTGCCCGGGAAGTCCTTCACGCAACCGACCTCGATCGACGGCACGCCACACGACATCGTCCTGACTCGGTGGCGATGCGTGTGCCCGGCGGTGTAGGCAACGATCGGCGATCGGCGGGCTGCGACCTGCGTGAGGCCGTCACTGCTGTCGGGGTCGAGCCCGAAGTACTGGCTGTGCCGCTTGCCCGATATCCACTGCTGATGGTGACCTATCACCATCACCGGTTGATCGGCGGTGGCCACCAGATCGTCGAGCCATTGCAGTTGCTCGGCCGTGATGGTGCCCGTCGTGCGCTCGGGCAGCACAGTGTCGAGCAGAGCGATCGACACCCCGGGGAGGTCGATCCACTCGTCGCCCGTGTACCTCTGTTGGCCGCGATACGAATCGTGATTGCCGCGCACGACATGCAGACGATCGCCGAAGGCGTCGCGATAGCAGGCCTCGAAGGCGGCGAACTCGTCGTCGGTGCCATCGTTGCTGAGATCGCCCTTGACCACCACCGCGGCAAGTTCGCCGGCAACCATCTCGGCGACTGCGGCGCTGTTCATCGTCTCGGGATGCGGGGGCTCGCCGGGATCTACCCGCTGGATCGGTCCACGTGGATCGTCGTCGATCTTGCCACATTCGGTTTCGCCGAGGTGAAGATCGTTGACCGTCCCGAATCGGCACAGCAGCTGCCCTTCGGGACGCGGCAACGTCTGTACCTCGTCATTGCCGATGTGATGGATCGAGTTCGGCTGCAGGTCTGTGAGCCGAACAACCCCGCCATCCTCCCCCGCCTGATGGGCGACGATCAGGTCATCGGCGACTGTGGTGATATCCACGGTGCCGAGGGTAGCGGCTCAACTCCTGACGACGACCGTACCGACAATCTTGTCGTGCCAGGTCTGCTTGCGGCTGTCCCACAGCATCCACAAATAACCGAGGTAGCACACCGCGCCGGAAAGGATCCTGGCGAACTGGCGACCGAACACACGCCACGCCGAGATCGACTGCCCGGTGTTCTGGTCGACGATGCGGATGCCGGTGGCCTTGTGCCCCCAGCTTTGGCCACGGCTGACCTTGCGGCAGTAGATGACTGCGAAGGCGATGCCGCCAATTGTCGCCAGCAGAACGCCGAAGGCGATGGTCGGCCCGGTTGGCAGGTTGCAGAGCCGCTCCTCGTCGTTGATCGTGCATATCCGCACCTCGCGGGGCCCCGCCAGGAAAGCAATGACTGCCGGTATCGAAAACAGCAGCCCGACGAGGCCGTCGATGATCACCGCTCCCAACCTGGCACCGAAGCCGGCGTACTGCTCGCCGCTGTCGAACTGTTGATATGGCCGATAACCGGGCGGGGGGATCGCCCCCGGCGGCGGTGGTGGTGGCGGGGGCGGTGGCATCGCGCCTGGGGGTGGCGGAGGAATGGTGCTCATTGGTAGCGACTGTAGTTGGCTCGCCGACCGGCTCGGAGGGACTAGGCCTCAATGCGGTTCAGTTAGCGATAGCCCTCCCCGGCCGCCACCCGCCCCAACCCGGCGATGAGAGATGTGCGTCCTCCGACGGCTCATCTCTCACCGCACCCGGCCGGCCTTCGCCGGCGATGAGAGATGTGCGTCCTC
>JANNHY010000416.1:0-4673 GCA_031404635.1 Ilumatobacteraceae bacterium | reverse complement strand
TGATTCCGAGCGTCGTGTTCATCTGCTTTCTCCTCGTTTACAAGGCCGATATGCCGGCGTCTTTGACCAGCTTATGGTAGCGCACGTTCTCCGTTTTCAAGAGCTCGCCGAAGGCCTGGGGCGTGCCGCCTGCGGCTTCCGCGCCCTGGCGCTGGAAGCGCTCGCGGACGTCGGCAGTCTGCAGAATCTCCGAGCCCGTAGGGCAACGGCTCGATTCTGGCCCGAGCGAGGCTCCGGTTGATGGCGTCTTCAACTGCGTGGGGTTGCTGGTTGGCGTCGGTTTGTCGTTTCATGGGCGAAGGTTTTGGGTGGGCCGTGGCATTTGGGGGTGCCGTCGGGCAAGGCGATGGTCAGGTTGCGGTGGCGGTCGAGAGAAAATTGCCATCCGCCTTCGTGGGCGTAGTGATGGTGGCGGGTACACAGCGGCAAAAGGTTTTCGATGTCGGTCGGGCCGCCGTGATGGAACCATTTGACGTGGTGGATTGTCAGTTTGTCCCAGGCGACACAACACCCAGACACGGCGCAGGTGCGATACATCGCCAGTAACGCGCGGCGTTGAGCACGGTTGGCGAGGCGGGTCGTCGCCCCGAGGTACAACGACACGCCGTCAGCGCCAACGATGATCGGGGTGACCTCGGCGACACAGGCCATCCGCCGGATCGTCTCGACGGGCAACTCGATCGGTAGCCCACAATCGATGATCGTGCCGTCGTGGGGGCCGTCGAGCAGTGTGGTGGCATCGATGAGGATCGACATGTCGACACCACCAGGTTTGGCACCGCTGCCGTCGCTCAATGCGACCAAAGCGAGAGCGGCGAGGTGGTGTTGTTTGTCGGCACATCCCGCTGGCCTGATCGGTCCACGTCTTCAAATAGGTGTTCTGTTTCTGGTGGCGCAACCGCGCCAGGCCGTCACCGCGCTGGGATCGCAACACCTCGGCGTGCACGCTGCGAGCGAACTCGCCCGGCGTGCAGTGTTGGGCGACACCGGCGAGAAAGTCGCCTCGTGCCAAGAACCGTTGCCGGTCGTCACCACCGAGTTTGTTGACCGCAGTAGCGACAACATCGACATGGGCGGCCGACACCGTGCCGTCGGCGAGAGCGTCACCGAATTGGGGGAGGGCGTCGATCGCTGTGGCTCGTTTGAATGGCTGGGTGGCTTGACCGAGCGAGACGCGGGTAGTGGTAGCGACAACTTGTTCGGGAAAGATCGAAGGCGACGAGGCGGCCAACACCGCCAGATGTCGAGCGACAGCGATCTTGTGTGCTTCGGCCCACGCGACGAGGCGGGAGAGACCTTGTAACACCTGCGTGCAACACTCGATGTCGGCGCCCGAGGCGTCGATGGCGGCCACTTGGTGGACGAGTTCGACGACCTCCGCTTCCTTCATGAATCGAACTGTAGTACTGCCTATCCGGTTAGCTCCAGTAGCGACCAGCGACGGCTAGATGCAGTGGTCCCGGCGGCATCCGGCGAGGGCGCAACACAAGATGATGTGGTCAGCCCAGGTCGCTGGAGTTAAGCAGATACGCAGTACTGTAGTTCGGTCAAGACACGGTTGTCAACATCAGAACAAGAAATCTTGGTAACAGATCATGTCCAATAGAGACTAGATGACCGATCCGACCTCACCCATCCGGCGGCACCGAGTCGACGGCTATCTCGGTCGGTAGACGTCGGATCGGTGTTCGATTCGAAGCACGATGACGGCAGCGTGTCTTGACACGACGCCAATGGGCGGTCGCTACGTCCTTGCCGCCTATCAGTCGCCAGCGGGCGACACCCGCCACATGCTTCTCACCGAAAATCACGTTGCATGGCTGATCGTCGACGACGATCCCTCTCGCGACTCGGTCTGCGTCACAGTTCAAGCGTATTTGACTGGAAACCAGTTGGGAACAGAAGCCCTGCAATGCTGAGGTGCAGATACGCGGCTCCTCACCGGCCCGTTGGAGCCGACCAACGAGCCCTACGCGATCGCCAAGATCGCCGGCATCAAGCTGTGCCAGGCGTACCGCACCCAGTACGGCTAGGCTACGTTACTTCCGTGTGCCCTGGCGAGGTCGTCGACTACGTCGGGTCGTCATCGGGTCACGGTGATGTCGGGGTCGCCGGAGAGCAGCTCGAGGACGATCGGCTGGCCGGTCGGGTCCTCGGTGAGATCGAACCCGACGAGTCCGATCGCCCGCTGGTCCGGGTGCAGGTTGGCGTTGCCCTCGACGGTGAGGCACTGAGCGACCCCCTGCGACAGGCCGTCGACGAGCAGCGACTCGAAGAATTCCTGATTGTAGTAGGGGACTGCGGTGCTGTTCGGATCGCTCTCGTTGCGCACCTCGACATCGAGGTAGACACGGTCTTGTTCCGTATCGAGCATTGCGCGGCGGACTGAGAACACGAGCTGGACGTCGCCGTCGTCGAACGTCTCTGTGGCTGCAGCGTCGACTTGGATGGTGTTCCACGACTCGTGCGGCTCGGGACATCCCGTGATTTGGTCGCCGTTCGAAGCGCCGTCGTCGCCGCCGTCGCGGTCGCCTACCATCCAGATGACACCGATCACGGCGAGGGCGGCGATCGTGGCGCCGGCGACCAGGACTGGCCATCGACGCCGGTGCTCAACGACGATGTCGTCGCGCCGCAGGCGACGGGTGAGCGTGTCGACATCCTCGTGCCAGAAGTCGTCGCGGATCGTGACAGCTTGGCGCTGGGCGAGCGGCTGCAGGTCCTTTGGCAACTCGTCGGCTGATGGCATCGACGCGCCACCGACGAGAACGGGCACGACCGGTACTCCCGATGACAGCGCCGCAGCGACCTCGCGATGTACGTAGTCGTCGCCGTCGTCGAGGCGCCGGCCGGCGGGCCCCGCGAGCGTCGCCCAATCGCTCCCGATTATCACGAGCGCGGCGTCGCAGCGATTGATGGCGGCAGTGATCTCACGGTCGAAGTCGGTGCCGGGGGCGATCGCCGTCACGTCCTGGAAGACGTTGCGCGTCCCGAGCCTGCTGACCAGGGCGTCGAACAGTCGTCCGGCGCGCCCTGCGGTGTCTTCGCGGCGGTAGCTGATGAAGATCTGCACGGTGTCGTTCCCGGCGACATCTTGCCATCAACTCACATTCAACACACGCGTCTGCGAGCCGGGTGTCCCAACATCGCGTCCGAATGTCCCGCTGGCGAGTGTGCTCAATCGCAGGACGGGAAGCGAGACCGCTCGAACCGTTCGTTGCGGCGTACAGTGGAGAGTCACCCCGTGCGGGAGGAGTCGCCAATGAGCAATGCAGCAACCCGGCCGCCGAAACATCCGCCGCCGTGGTTCGTGCACACGGCCTGGCGCGTTCATCGCGCCCTGTACCGGCTCAGTGGCGGCCGATTCCTGTGGACCACGTCGAACAAGCGCGGCTGGGGCGCGCTGCGCCTCACCACCATCGGGCGGAAGTCTGGGCAAGAGCGCAGCGTCATCATCGGCTACCTCGAAGACGGTCCTAACCTCGTCGCGATCGCGATGAACGGCTGGGACGAGGGCCATCCCGCGTGGTGGCTCAACCTCGAGGCGCACCCGGACGCCGTCATTCGACTGCCGCACCAGCAGCCGCGCCCGGTGCGCGCACGCCCTTCGGCGGCGGAGGAGCGTGATCGGCTGTGGCAGCGCTGGGTCGCGGTCGATCCGAGGCTCGACGCGTATGCGGTCCGGCGGTCGACCGAGACGCCGGTGATCGTCCTCGAACCGCGCAGCCGGACCGCTTGACACCGGGCGACGGCGTCCGCCCTGACTGGGGAGACGAGGAGATCTCCCAAGGGAGACTGCTTCGTAATGCCGCCCCAGCGAATCGCTCCGGCTCACTATCCCCTGGCGGTCATACGCGACGAGCCGCGGGGTCGCCGGAGCTCGGTATCCACCACGCGGAGTGTTCATGCAACGGTAGATCTCATGGCCGCCAATGGGCAGTTCCGAGTGGCCGCGGGCTGTCGACCGACAAGCGATTGAAAACCCTCCTCGGGATGTTCGAAGCCGCCCACCACGCCCGCGTCGACCGGGACCGGGTCAGCTTCGTTGCCGCCCTGCTGTCAAATCCTGATTGAGCCACTCCTTGATCCGCGCCTCCTCGGGCCGCGACTCGAGACTGCGACGAGCAGTGCAGTAAGCAGGATCACTGGCACTGCGAAAACAAGAACGACGAATAGCGGTCGACGATCGCGCCGAGGCCGACAACGTGACACCATCTGAGGTTGTTCGAGAGACAATCCGCCAGTACCTCAAGGTCGGCTGACGTCACCGCGACCGGCCCGTTACCGAACGGCGGTTGCGCTCGGCGCGAAGCGTCCGCAGTTGACGCCGTGAAAGACCGAGATTGCCCCGCAAACGTCTCGCCTGAGATTCCTCGTTGACACCACACACTTTGTTTTATCCGGCGAGTGTTTTGGGTGGGCCGGTGGTCATGGTTGTGGCGTCGGGGAGGGTGATGGTCAGGTTGCGGTTGTGGTCGAGTTGGAACAGCCAGCGCCTTCGTGGGCGTAGTGGTGGTGGCGGATACAGAGGGGTAAAAGGTTGTCGATGTCGGTGGGTCCGCCGTTCTGGAGTAGTTGATGTGGTGGATGACGAGTTTGTCCCAAGCGACGCACAAGCCGAGCTTTGGCGGCTAGACCCTGTTTCGCTACAGCCGCCCTGGACGAGCGCTGGC
>JANNHY010000415.1:0-2695 GCA_031404635.1 Ilumatobacteraceae bacterium | reverse complement strand
AACTCCAGTGACGCTGGGCTGACCACTTTATCTTGTGTTGCGCCCTGGCCGGAAGCCGCCGGGACCACTGCATCTAGCCGTCGCTGGTCGCTACTGGAGCTAACCGGATAGGCAGTACTGTAGTTCGACTAAGAACGATTGTCAACCCGATAACAAGGAAACTTCTAAATCAATCATGTCCCAACCAAAAGCGACATCTCGAGGGCTAGAGGAAGCTCAGGGTTCGGTCGGCGACGCGTCGAACGATTGCGTCGGGCACACCGAGATCCAAGGTTTGCATCACCAGCGGCGTGCCTAGTCGGCCGGCGCGGGGCTCATAGGCGAGCGACATTCGGTTGCGCGTCTCGCTGATTGTCGCGATCCGTCGCCCGTCATTCCAGACTCCGAGCTTCATCGTGGTCGCTTCGGTCTGATCACGACTTCGAGGTCCAGAGCGTTAATGGCTCGCATGATCTGTCGGACAGCCTCTGTGGCTGAACCGTTCTCGAGTGCGGCGAGGTACGTACGATGCCACCTGTGGAGTCTTTTGCGCCCACCTGGATACCCCGAGACACTCCGCAGGGCGGGGTCGCGCCGGAACTGCCTGCCCGTGTTCAGTCTGCGAGAAGGGCGCGGTGAAGGCTGTGTAGTGCGTCGCGGACCGTCGGTGCTGGCTGGTCGAGGGACTGCTCGACGCGATCGAGCACCGGTTGGAACAGTTTGCCGGCGGCGCGGTGTGTGGCGCGGCCGGCCGCGGTGAGCTGGATTCGGTATGAACGGCCGTCGTCGGGGTTTGCTGTCCGGGTGATGTGGCCCCGGCTTTCGAACCGTTTGATGTAGCTGGACATCGAGGTCAGCGGTGCTGACATCCAGCGAGCGAGTTCGCCGGGTGTCATCGCGTCGGTACTCGTCAACACGCTGTAGATCGCGAACTCGTCGGCGGTCAGGCCCGACGCGGCGAGGGAGGCATCCAACAACGCGAACGTTGCCCGCGACACGAGCCACACGTCGAACAGCACGTTCGTGCCCTCGGGTGGGATGACCACGCCGGCGTCTCGCTCAGTGGACTCAAATTCGCGCTTGACAAAATTACTACGAGAACGCATCATATAGATGATACTACGTACTCGCAGTATATGGCAAGGACACGAAGGAACAACGATGACAACACCAACCACCACCACCAACACACAGCTCGAGCGGATCACCGCCGCTGTCGAAACGGTCATGGCCCGACACCACATCCCTGGCATGTCGCTGGCAATCACCAGCCCCGATCGCGTGCTGTTCGCAGCAGGGTTCGGTCACGCCGATGTCGCCACTGGCGCGCCGGCAACCGAGTCGACGCAGTACTTGTGGTTCTCGCTGACCAAGATCGCCACGGCGACAGCGGCGATGAGGCTCTTCGATCTCGGCGAACTCGACTTGAACCGGCCCGTTTCCGATTTTGTCCCCAACTACCGAGCGGGCAAAGGTGCGTCGGCGACGGTGCGTCAACTCCTCAGTCACACCGCCGGCGCCGCCAGTCCGATCCCGGTTCGCTGGGTCCGCCCAGCCGAACAACCTGCACCGCAGCAGCGCCAGTTCCTCGACGCCCTCCTCGCCCGCCACGGCACTCCCAAGTACCCCGTCGGCGGTGCCGCCCGATACTCGAACCTCGGCTATTTGATGCTGGCCGAGGTGATCGCCCAGGCGGCGGGCCGACCGTTCACCGACTACGTCACCGACGCCGTGTTGCGCCCGCTGAAGATGGAACACACCGGCTTTGCGTATCTGCCGGACCGCGACGTGGCCGTCGGCTATGTGCGCGCCCCGCGGGTCGCAACGCCGGTGTTGCGGCGCCTGCTCCCCAGGGGAATCGTCGGTCAGCGGGTCGGTCGCTACACGTCGCTCAACCGGTTCCTCGTCAACGGGGCCGGGTATGGCGGGCTCGTCGGCAATGTCACCGACGCCGCCCGACTCGCCGCCCTGCACCTCGCTGACGGCACCCTCGACGGCCACAGTGTCCTCCGGCCGGACACGGCAAGAATGATGCGGAACATCGCTGCGCCCGGCAAGCCGTTCGATGTCGGCCTCGGCTGGTTCCGCAAGCCGGCCGCCCGCAACACGACCGCCGTCGAACACCTCGGAGCGGGTGGCGGGTTCTACAACGCGATGCGTCTCTACCCCGACCTCGGGCTCGGCATTGTCGCCATGGCGAACACGACGAGCGCCTATGACCACGCCGCGTTGTTCGACTCAATCGCCCGACTCGACTGGCGTGATCAGTCCTGATCGTCACACTGTCGCGGCCGACGCAATCGGCGGTGACCTCGATCATCTCGCCGCAATGTCGGCCGCAGCACACTCCGAACTCGTGCTGACCACGGGAGACACGGACGTCGCCAAAGCCGCTCGGTCAGTCGGAATCTCCGTCGCGTTCACGTACTGAGTCACCATGCCGAGGGTCGGCGGCCCGTTCTCCTTCTCGCCGAGGTACAGGCCGAGCGGGCCGGGCGTGGCGAACGTGACCAGTTGCAACTCACCGCCGGGCGGGAGCAATTTCGCGTTGTGCGAAATCAATTCTTCGGGCGAGCGGTTGCCGATGGCGTAAATCTGCGTGATCACCAGATTGAAGCGGCGCAGCGACTGTGCGGGCCGAAGACGGTGCTCTCCGCGTGGCTGTATCGCACCACCCGCTATGTCGCGGCGGATGCGCTCAAAACCCGGCGCCGCC
>JANNHY010000414.1:0-8858 GCA_031404635.1 Ilumatobacteraceae bacterium | reverse complement strand
CCGTGGTACCCGCTGCGGGCGATGCTCCGTCCTTCGAACCCGGAGGGCATGAGCGCAACGTGGACGGCCCTCGAAGACGAGTGGGCGAAGACGATCACCTTGGCGAAAGCTCTACCCGACGACACGCTTCATGAGTCGGTCGGCGACGAGTGGTCCTTCGTCCAGACGCTGCGGCATCTCGTTTTCGCGATGGACAAGTGGTTCACGGCGCCAATCCTCGGAGAACAATTCCACGCGATCGGGTTGCCGAACACCGGCTCCGTCGATTTTCCGTGGCCCGGCCTCGATGACGAGCTGAAGCCGTCTGTCTTGGACGCTCTCGCCGTGCGCGCGGATCGGGCCACGCGCTTTCGCGACTATCTCGCATCGGTTGCGACCACCGACCTCATACGACCCGTCGACGTGCTCGAGAACGGCACGAACCCAGTGCAAGAGTGTATCTACACCGTCTTTGAGGAAGAGTTCTGGCACAACCGCTACGCGCAGCGCGACCTCGCCCAGTTCCACGGTCCGCATCTCACCCAGCTCGTAGCCGGGCCCTCACCCGACAGGCAATCAACCACCCATCCCGACCCCTGAGCGGACCGGCGGCGCTCCGCTTCTCGGTTTCGGCGGTCATGGCTCACTGCGGGAGAGGAATGCCCCGAGGTTGTCGAGGAGCCCCCGCGTGCCTTCTTCTCGGCCTTCGGTGCTGTCCAGACCGTCGAAATGTACGCCCTGTTCGGTGTAGGTGAGTCGCGTTCCGATTCCGTCTGGTTCCACGACGATGGTGGTGAGGGCCGTGGAGAGGTGTTGCTCGTCGGATAGAGCGTGCCACACGATTGAGACGGGCACGGGGGAAGCCCGCTCGACGACGAATGTCGCGTGGGTATGGCTGCGGTCGGTGAGGTTTTCATGGGGTTGTCTCCTGTTTGGTGTTCTTGGCGAGAAGGGTTCCGAGACGGTCGAGTTGGCGTTCGGCAGGGAGGCGTTGACGACTGATCCATTCGCCAGCCGGAGCGAGCGCGTCGGGGATCAGTTGGTACGTGCGGATGCGCCCGACCTTGGTGGACGCGACGATGCCAGCGGTTTCGAGCACACCGAGGTGTTGCGATACGGCTGGCAGAGACATGTCAAATTGGCCGGCGAGTTCGGTCATCGAGGCCGCACCATGCACCAAACGTTCGACCATCGTCCGTCGGGTGCTGTCGCCCAGAGCGTGAAAGATCCGGTCGAAGGAATCCTGATACTTAAGCACTAACTTAACTTAACTTAGGTGTAGGTCTCACGTCCTTCTGTGTCAAGGGCCGCGAGACGCCCCAGGATCGTGGGAAAGAACTCGGCGACCGTGGGATGGATCGGCAGCATCTCTGCTAGAACGCGGTACGACGCGTCGGCGTGCATCAGGGCGCTGATGATCTGCACGATCTCATCGCCGGTAATCCCGAGGACGGAAGCGCCGAGGAATCGTTCCGATTCATCGTCCACCAGGATGCTGATCAACCCGTCAGTTTCGCTGTCGAGCGCAGCCCTCGTTACGGCGGACATCGAAAGGGTTGCCTTGCTCACCTTGCGCCCCGATGCTCTCGCCTCCGACTCGGTCATGCCCACACGCCCGAGGGGCGGGTCCGTGAACATCGCATACGTAGGGATACGTCCGTCCGCTGTGCGGTTCCCGCCGCTCAGGTGATCGGCGAGGATCTCGTAGTCCTGGTACGAAGTGTGCGTGAACGCTCCACGAGCGTTGATGTCGCCAAGTGCCCAGATGCCCTCGACGGCCGTGCGGAACACGCCGTCCGTGCGCACGTAGCCGCGCTCATCGGTCGACAGCCCGACGCGATCGAGGTCAAGGCTGTCAGTGTTCGGAGTTCGCCCGATCGCGACCAGGAGGTGTGAACCTTCGATCGTTCCACCGCCGGCGGTGTGCAAGCGCACGCCGATACTCGTCGACTCGATCCGCTCGACCTTCGTCGAGGTACAAAGCTCGATGCCTTCGGCGGTAAGAAACCGTGCGATTTCGGCGGAGATCTGAGGGTCTTCCCGGCTGGCGACCCGCTCACCGGCTTCGATCACGGTGACTGCGCTGCCGAAGCGGGCGAAGAGCTGGCCGATCTCGAGGCCGATGTAGCTGCCACCAAGGATCACCAGGTGGGTCGGAAGCTCGTCGAGGTGGAGCACGCGGTCGTTGTCGAGCCAAGAGACGTTGTCGAGTCCGGGGATCGATGGCTTGGTGGCGCGGGTGCCGACATTGAGAAACACTTGGTCGGCGGTCAGTGAGCGATCGCCTACGGCGATCTCGAACCCAGAGCCGGTGCGACCGACGAAACTGGCCTCGCCGTACAGCAGCGTCAGGCCGTCGGTATGCCCGAGCGACTCGGCCTGTCCGTTCGCCCACCCGTCAATCAGCACGTCCTTGCGGGCCATCACGGCGGCGAAGTCGACGGTGACCTCGCCGGTGAGCACGCCGTGCCGCCAGGCAGTCCGCGCGAGGTGCGCCACCCTCGCCGACGCGCGCAACGCCTTGGTCGGACGACAGCCCCGGTTCAGGCACGTGCCACCCACCTTGTCGGCCTCGACGAGGGCAACCTTTCGACCGGCCGCCGCAAGTTGGAAGGCAATGCCCGGGCCAGCTTGGCCAGCTCCGATCACGATGGCGTCGAACGCGATGAACTGACCCATGGTGAGGCTCCTCGGTGTTGTTGTGTCGGTACTGCGGTCGCGCTTGCCGTCTCACGTCTCCGTCGAGAGTCGACCGTCGATCGGTATTCTGCGAAGCGACTTTACATGCTCTAGAAACTTGCACATACTGTGGAAATGTCCGTCGACCCGGCCGCGCTGCTTCGGCAACAGGGTTTCAAGGTCACAGCGCAGCGCTTGGCCGTCCTGCGAGCGGTGTCGGGCCGACCACACCTGACGGCAGAGGATGTGGTCGAGGTCGTCAGGGCCGACATCGGTGCCATCTCGCATCGCGCCGTGTACGACGCCGTCGGCGTCTTGGCCGACATAGGTCTGCTCCGGCGCATCCAGCCTTCCGGATCAGCAGCGCGCTACGAGGATCGGGTGGGTGACAACCATCACCACCTGATCTGTCGCGTCTGCGGCCGCATGGTCGACGTGGACTGTGCTGTCGGTGCCACCCCGTGCTTGACTGCGGCCGACGACGCGGGTTATGACATCGACGAGGCCGAGGTCATCTACTGGGGGCGCTGTCCCACCTGCCGGCAGGCAGCCGAAGGCGCCTAAGTTCTGAGCAGTCACGGTTCGAAGTCAGACACATCATCAATCGAGGAGAAGATATGAGCAACGAAGAGCACGGAACGGTGACCACCAGCGACGAGCCGTCGACAGCGACGTGCCCGGTGATGAGCGCCGCGCAGCTAGCTGTCGGAATCACGGCGAACCAGCACTGGTGGCCCGACAGCTTGAACCTGAGGGTCCTCCGCCAGAACCACCCCCAGGCCGACCCCATGGGCGAGGGCTTCGACTACGCCGCGGAGTTCAACAGCCTCGACTTCGAAGGCCTGGCGAACGACGTCGATGCGCTGATGACCAATTCGCAGGACTGGTGGCCGGCCGACTTCGGCCACTACGGAGGGTTCTTCATCCGGATGTCGTGGCACGCTGCCGGCACTTACCGCACCGCGGACGGCCGGGGCGGCGGCGGCGACGGCGCCCAGCGCTTCGCCCCGCTCAACAGCTGGCCCGACAACGTCAACCTCGACAAAGCGCGCCGACTGCTCTGGCCGATCAAGCAGAAGTACGGCCGGAAGATCTCGTGGGCCGACCTGCTGGTCTTCACCGGGAACCGCGCCTTGGAGACGATGGGCTTCAAGACGTTCGGTTTCGGCGGCGGCCGCGAGGACGTTTGGTCGCCCGACGAGGATGTCTACTGGGGTCCGGAGCGGGTCTGGCTCGAAGACCTTCGCTACAGCGGCGACAGGGAGCTTGCGAATCCGCTCGGCGCGGTCCAGATGGGTCTGATCTACGTCAACCCCCAGGGGCCGAATGGCAATCCGGATCCGATGGCTTCGGCCCGCGACATCCGTGAGACGTTCAAGCGGATGGCGATGAACGACGAGGAGACAGTCGCGCTCATCGCCGGCGGGCACACGTTCGGCAAGACCCATGGCGCAGCCGACCCCGACAAGTACTCAGGTCCCGAGCCTGAGGGTGCGGACATGGAGGAGCAGGGATTCGGCTGGACGAGTAGCTTCGGGACCGGCAAGGGTGGCGACACGATCAGCAGTGGGTTGGAGGGAACATGGACCAACAACCCGATCCGCTGGGACAACGGCTTCTTCGAGAACCTTTTCGCATACGAATGGGAGCTGACAAAGAGCCCAGCTGGTGCGCACCAGTGGACCCCCAAGAACCCCGAGGCGCAGGGCACGGTGCCGGACGCGCACGATCCGTCGAAGCGTCACGCTCCGACGATGTTGACGTCGGACCTCGCACTAATCGTCGATCCGGTTTACAAGGAGATCTCGAAGCGGTTCTTCGAGAACCCTGACCAGCTCGCCGACGCGTTCGCGCGGGCGTGGTACAAGCTGCTGCACCGCGACATGGGGCCCGTCGCCCGCTACCTCGGCCCGTGGGTTCCCGACGAGGAGCTGCTGTGGCAGGATCCCGTCCCCGCGGTCACGGGCGAGCTGATCAACGACGCGGACATCGCTGCGCTCAAGGCCAAGATTCTCGCCTCCGGGCTGACCATCTCCCAGCTGGTCTCGACGGCGTGGGCGTCGGCGTCGACCTACCGTCACACCGACAAGCGCGGTGGGGCGAACGGGGCGCGGATCCGCCTCTCGCCGCAGGCCGAGTGGGACGTCAACGTGACCTCCGGCGTTTCGCGGGTGTTGGCGACCCTCGAGGGCATCCAGCAGGAGTTCAACGGTGCGGGCAAGGTGGTCTCGCTGGCCGACCTGATCGTGCTGGGCGGCTGCGCGGCGGTCGAGCAGGCGGCCAAGCTGGCCGGCCACGATGTACAGGTCCCCTTCACGCCGGGGCGCACCGATGCCACACAGGCACAGACCGACGTCGAGTCCTTCGCCCCACTCGAGCCGACCGCCGACGGGTTCCGCAACTACCTCCAGAAGGGCCACGAGATCGCGGCCGAGCACCTGTTGGTCGACAAGGCGTTCATGCTGACGCTGTCGGCTCCCGAGATGACCGCTCTGCTCGGCGGCATGCGCGTCCTCAACGCCAACGCCGGGCAGTCCGCGCACGGTGTCTTCACCAACCGACCCGAGACGCTGACCAACGACTTCTTCGTCAACCTGCTCGACATGGGGACAGCGTGGAAGGCGACCTCGGAATCCGAAGACGCGTTCGAGGGTCGCGATCGCGTGACCGGGCAGGTCCGCTGGGCCGGCACCCGCGTCGACCTCATCTTCGGGTCGAGCTCCGAACTTCGGGCTCTCGCCGAGGTCTACGCCTGCAACGATGCCGAGCAGAAGTTCGTAGGTGACTTCGTGGCTGCGTGGGACAAGGTCATGAATCTCGATCGTTTCGACCTCGCCTGATCCGAGGGGAGGATATACGTCGAGGGATTCGATCAGGATCTGATGGCGGCGCGCTGCGTAAGGTTCCGACCCTCAGCCACGTCCACGGCTCAGTTTGATCACCGCTTCGGTGAAACCCTGACCGCGTTGCACGCCGTCACATGCCGTGGCAGTGGTGATGGACGCAGCCTTGCCGCCGGCAAACGCAAGGTCGAACGCGAGTACTCGTCGTTGCTCGCATCGTCGCCGCCCGGCGACGTTCGGGTCAAGCAGCCGCGTCCGTCGTGCGGCAGACTTACGTCATGGCGATCCAGCTGAACCACACGATCGTCCCGGCACGTGAAGGCCAGATTTCGGCACGTTGGTTTGCAGATCTGTTCGGAATATCCGAGCCGAAGAGGTTCGGGCACTTCTGGCAGGTCTCCACTGCCAACGGAGTCGACCTCGACTTCGACACATATGGCGATGCGGGCGACCAGTTCACCCTCCAGCATTACGCGTTCCTCGTGGGTGAACAAGAGTTCGACGCGATCTATGCGCGGATTCGCGAGCGACAGATCCCGTACTGGGCCGATCCTGCTAGGACGCATCCCAATGAGATCAACAATCACGACGGTGGGCGCGGCGTCTACTTCGCGAGCAACGACGACCACCTGCTGGAGATCATCACGCGTCCGTACGGCGGTTGATCTCGGAACCACGTCAGTCAAGCGGGCCGACGGCCTCGCGCACCAGCTCGTGGAAGACGCGAACGCCTTCCTCCCACTTTGGGCTCAGCACCCCGACGTCGTAGTTACCGGAGGCGAGGTTGCGCTGCACGTGCTCGCAAACTCGGGCGTCCTCGTCGGCAACCTGCTCGCTGAACTTGATGATCGCCTCGACGTGTTCGGTCTCGTCGGCGAAGAAATACTCGAATATCAGCTCGGAGCGGCCATGCCCCCGCGGCAACCATCGCTCGACCGCGAACCCACCCGGAAACACATCGAAGGCGAAGGTCGGCCAGAACCAACCGAACATGCCGAACGTCGATTCGTTGCGCGGCGGCATTTCGTGGATGTTCCAGCGACGATCGCCCTTGATGATCACCTTGTAGTTCAACGCGTCGGAGTCGCGGCTCATCGCCGGGTGCACCGTCGGTAGGTGGTACCCCTCCATGAAGTTGTCGCCGTACGTTTTCCAGTTGCAGGCCACGTTGCGCACGCTTCGGCTGTGGAAGCGGTACGTCTCGAGCGGCACGCCCGCCAGTTCGTCGGGGAAAGCGCCGAGCCACTCGTGCAACGGCGCCACAGCCGGGTCGAGGCATACGAACACCATGCCGCGCCACGAATCGACCTGGATGGGCGTCAGGTTCATGCCATCAGGCACTGCGCAACCGAAGTCGCGAGCGTTGAGCAATGAGCCGTCATTGCGATACGCCCACCCGTGGTAGCGACAGACCATGTTGGCTTGATGACCCTCGCCGTCGCACACGATCGGGCCAGCACGGTGCGGGCACAAGTTGTAGAAACCGACCAGACTGCGATCTTCGGTGCGGCGGACGAAAATGGGCCAGCCGGCCAGGTTCTCGGCGACATAGTCTCCGGCGCGTCGCAACTGATGGTCATAAGCGATGTGCACCCACGCCGACCCGAAGATCGGCCACCGTTCGCGCTCGAACACGGCAGGGTCGGTGTACCAGCGCGCTGGGAGTGTTTTCACCAGATCCACTGGCCGGAAGCCTACCCGCCGGACTGCGCTGGCCGAGCCTGCACCTGCAACTGCTGCATGGCAATCAGGTCGCGCATCTGCTTCTGCATGCCCTCGGGTGAACCGTCGAGGAACAACACGTTGCCCTTTCCGTTCTCGGCCATGTGGCGGATCGACTCGGTCCACATCGAGAACAGGATCAGCGACGAATCGACGCTGTTGTCTTCCAACTCGCGCGCCGCTTGGGCAAGTCCGCGGGCAACCTCTTCACGGAACAGGGCCACACCCTGGCCGCGCAACTGTGCCGCGGTGCGTTCTGCCTCGGCCTCGATCCGCACGGCCGTTCCGATCGCTTCGGCTTCTTTGGTCTTGCGAATCAACAAGGCGTCACCCTCGTTAGTGGCCGCAGCCTTCAAGTTGTTGCTGGCGACGACCTGGGCCATCGAGGTGGTGATCGCCTGGTCGAATGTGATGTCGTTGAGCTGTAGATCGATCACGTGGTAACCCCACGTCTCGACCGTGACGTCAAGGTTCTCCTTCACCTCTTTGACGATCTCGCCGCGCAACCCAAGAATCTCGGCCTGCTTCATCGAGGCGACGAACCCGCGCGTACTACCCTCGACGCTGCGTACCAAGGCGGTGAGGAAGTCCTTCTCGGTCACGAACTTGAAGGCCACGTTTTTGATCGTCTCCTCCTGCTCGTTGAACACGCTGTAGACCATCATCGCCGTGAAGTACACGTTGGCCTGGTCCTGGGTGATCGCCTGGAACTGCAACTCGACGGCGCGGTTCTGCACGCTGATGCGCCGGTGGATGCGCTCGACGAATGGGATCAACAAGTTGAGGCCCGGCCGCTTGATTGCGTGGTACTTGCCGAAAATCGTGGTGACGGCGACGTTGGCCTGGGCGACTGTCTTGATCGCGGTGATCAAACCGATGGCCACGATGAGGCCGACGACCACGCCGAGGATCTGGGTTGCGTTCATGGAGTCACGCTAACTGCCCAATGATCGCGCTCAACCGGGCCTCTGCTTACCGCTTGATGGTGCAGTAGACCTTGCGGAACGATTCGCTTATGTCCCGCCGCCCGGTGAAACCGGCCGGGGTGAACAGCACCGACCCGGATGAGGCGTCGTAGTGTGAGGCGGGTGAGCCGGCGTAGATGCACCCGGCATTTGCGGGCGGTGCCGGGATAAGCTCTCGATCCCACCATCGCGGGTGTAGCTCAATGGCTAGAGTTCCAGCCTTCCAAGCTGGCTATGCGGGTTCGATTCCCGTCACCCGCTCACCGTCACCCGCTCTCATTAGAGCCCTACTCAGAGCCAACTTCTGCGCAGCGCTTCTTCGCGCCAGGACTCCCGTGCCCTTTCTATGCCCTTTCCAAAGCCAACTGACTGTGCGAGACACGGCCTTGACACGGCCTTGACACCCCCTCCACACGCCCCCTCCAAAGCCAACTACCTCGAAGACGGATCTGTTGGCCATCAGTGGGCAGTTTCTGGTGGCCACTCGCAGCCCGAAAGTCGCCACGGAGTTCCTGAGGCTTATCGAGCGGTGATGAATGCCTCCCAGGCTTCATTGCCTGTGCTCCGGTCAAGTCGGCGACAGCCTCGCGGGTCATGTGAACCTGATGCACGAGCCGGTCGACCAGCCACGGTGGGACCGGGTCATGAACGGGCTCAGTTGCCGCTATGA
>JANNHY010000413.1:0-6268 GCA_031404635.1 Ilumatobacteraceae bacterium | reverse complement strand
CCTTCGACGCATCGACATCGCAGCCGCAGTGCAGCGTGCCAGGGGATACGTGCGCGACACCGACTCATGTCTCCAGTGAACCCGGGTGATCACCTGCCGGGGTCGTAGAGCTTCGCCAACGCAGCGCGCAGGCTGTCGAGGCAACGGCTTCGCGTCGGCCCGAGACTGCCGATCGGCATTCCCAGTTTTTCCGACGTCGACTCGTAGCTTGTTTGCGAGAAGTACAACTCGTTCAGCAGTTCGCGGCATCTCGGCGTGATCATCAACAATCCCTGAAAGAGCCATTCGGCGTCTGCCGCCAGCCGATGGACACGCTCGTCGTCGCCGGGTTCCGGAGAGTCGTCTGGTGTCGCCCGTTCACGTCCGCGGCGCTCCAACACTCGGATGGACTCACGTTTGGCCACAGTCGAGAGCCAGGCACCAACCCGGTCGGGTGTATCGATACGGTCGATCGACTGGACCAGCGCCGCGAACGTTGCCTGTGTGACGTCGGCGGCGACATCGACACCCAACCCGAGGTTGAGAGGAATGGAGTAGACGAGTCGCTCGTACCGTGTGACGAGGCTTCGCCAGGCCCGTTCGTCGCCGGCCCGACATCTGGTCAGCAACGCCTCGTCCTCCATCTGCCTATCATCTCACAGGGCGGTCAGCACCGATCTGGCGCTCCCGTCGAGGCCGACAGCGGCGATGTCGCGTAACAAATGTATTTCTGGTGTCTCAACTCGCACTGTTCTACGTGCAACACAAGGCGCAGGGGACAACGCGATGATCACAACCAACGTCGACGCAGCGACTGCGGAGATGTCGATCTGAAGCAAGTCGCCCCGTAATCATTTCAAGTTCGAGCAGTTCGAGTTTGAATGCCTCGACTCGTCGAGAGCCCCATGGCCACCCGTCCCGGCCGTGGGGCTCTCCGAGTTTGATCGGCTTTGGTGAAATGTCGGGCGATTCCAAATTGGTGTCGGTGTCAGGTCGCCGACCTCGGCGATCGTTGGCTGGCGGGTGACTGAGTGGACAGCCCGAGCGCGTTCGCCGCCGACGCCCTCACTGCCACCGCCCGAACCCGCTCCCGCGGTGACCGAGGCTGCACCGCTCGTCGGGGAGCGACCCACCACGACTCACTCGCGGGTCTTCCATCGCCTGCGCCAGTGTTCATGAATGTCACCTGAACCCCCCACGGGCGGTGCGACTCTGCTCGTTCGATCAATGGATTAACAACATCAAATCGTCGGCTGCCATATACCCTTGATATAGGTAGCCTCTGATTCGCCCGGCCAAGGCGGCATGGTGATGCAAATGAACTTCAATTCTACGTTTGAAACATTTCGGTATTGAAATGCTGTTCCTACTGGAATATCGATTGATATGCCTGGAACAAGAACGGTGATGTTGCTCTCTTTGCCGTCATCTCTCCAGATCTCACCGTGTCCCTCCAGCACATACCAGAATTCACTCACTGTTGCGTGAACAGTCGCTCTATTTATTTGGTGCGGAGGGACTGTACTATGAATCATGTCGCCCGTTTTGCCATCCATAAGGAAGCGAATGTCCGCACCTGCTGGCGATTTTGCATCGGATTCCTCTGGAAGCATTGTTGTCTTCATGCTTCTCTCCTCAAATTTCATCTTCTTGTTTTGAAGTATCAGTTCAACACGTCAAGGCACAGGGTAAACGAAACACTGACTGACGAGGGGATGATGACACACTCGCATGGACCAGCATCCTGTTCCTCGAATATCCCTGAACGCGGCTGGATGAGGATTCTTTGTGGGTCGCCTCCCCGTCGCGAGGCCGGACGTGGAAGTCTCGATCGGGCACATGGCTTGGCCGGGCGGTGACGTCGCGTCTAACGGATAGTCAGCGATTGACTAGATCTGAAATGGTGGGCGTTGGGGGCCTCGATCCCCCGACCTCCACGGTGTCGCGTGCTCGAGTGCTTGCCCGCAGGTTCCACTCGGCGACCGTGATCCTGCCGAGGAAGGATCGAACCTCGCTCCTGCGACCATGCAAGTGAGTAGACGAAGAACCGGCAAACCCAGCGGCGTGCTGCCGAAGACCGGGAGCGGAACCGCACCAGGTAAGCCTTGGAGCCGTCAGTCAATCGCTTGTCGACGATCGATTCCGGTGCTGCCAAGTCGGCGACCCAGCGGTCGACCTCGACGACGCTGGCGTACCCCTCGGCGTCGCGCCGGCGCTTGAATTGCGGACCAAACGGACGCAAAAGGCCTGGTGTCGATTAGATCGGACGGACCTGCGCGGCGAAGCCAGGTGCACACGAGGTGCACAGCGCGGGTCGACGAGTGAGCCCTGGTGTCGCGCGCTGCGTAGGATGTCGTCGTGGCATCGTCACCGTCGGCCACCATCGGTCCCACTTCGACCGTTGACGCCCATCCGAGGTGACTTGACTAGGGGGGTGATTCACGTTCACGCGCGTGGGTGCGGAAATATTGCGCATCGCTCGGTGTTGATCGATGTTGGACCGTCTCATCGCGTGGTCCAGTTGATGAACAAGTGCGTCAACGCAGCGTTCGAGGATCGGCTGATCCCGGACAATCCTGTTGCGAAACTGCCACTCCCACGGATCGAGCGCCGCGAAATGCGGTTCCTGACGGCGGACGAATTGTGGAAGCTTTCGGAGTCGATCGATCCCCGCTATCGAGCCTTCGTTCTGCTCGGTGGCTTCGGTGGCCTCCGACTCGGCGAGATGCTCGGCCTTCGCTGGGGACGGGTCGATCTATTGCGCCGTCGGGTTCAGGTTGCCGAGACGCTCGTCGACATCAGCGGCCACATCAGCTTCGGTCCACCGAAGACGCGCGCCGCCGTGCGGTCAGTCCCACTCCCGAGCTTCGTGTGCGAAGAGATCTCGCGGCTGGCAGAGCCAGGCGTCGATCCCGATTCGCTCGTCTTCCGATCGCCTGACGGACTGCCGATTCGTGCCACCCTGTTTCGCCGACGCTTTTGGGCGCCCGCGGTCAGGTCGATGCCGAGCGACGGTGGCTCGATTGATTGGTGTTGGACCGTTCGCGCTGGTTGTGCGATCAGTTCCTGCGCTGCGGTGATTTTCTCGTGCACTCCGTACCACTCGCACGACGCTCGGTAGCCGCTCGGTTCAGGGCCGATCGCGGTTCGACGGTCGGCGATGTCGTGGTCGACCCGGTACTTCTCGACGGCCACGACCGCGCTGACCCACGCCCGGTCCGTCACCTCACTGCCGGGTCGAGGTCCGAGGGGCCGGGTTATGTAGCTCGGCGGCTCGGCAACGGCTCGTAGGACGTGTTGGCGGATGCGCTCGTGCAGCACGCCGTCGATGGCGTCGATCTTGTGTTGCTCGGCGCCGTGCGCGGTCAGGTGGCTGTGGCGTCGGTGTTGGCTGGTCTCGAGCCGGATGATCTCGTCGTCGAGCTGGTCGGCCTGTCGGGTGAAGTAGCCGAGGTTGTGGCGGGCGTTGAGCAGATCGACGTCGGGTTTGTGACGATCACGAAATGGTCGACGGCGACACTCCAACGTGGCGACGTTGATCCGCGAGTCACACAGCTTCGACTGCATGTCACGTCGTGAGTCAGCGAGGGCTCCGAGGTCAGCGGAACGGTCGGGTGGAGCATCGTCGAGGACGGCTCGGAGACGTTGGCGTTCACTGAGTAGATCGCTAATCGACCATCCGGTGAGCGGTACCACGGCCATCTCGTCGACGGCGAGGTGTTTGGCTCGGCGTTGTTGGATGCTGTGTGCCAGCGACTCCATTGGATCGCCAGGTTCTGTGGTGCGGGCGTGTGGGCCGTCTTCGATGTCGAGGATGCACGAGCGGGGTACGTAGAGCTGGTTCGACAGGCGACCGCGGCTGAGTGCCTCGTAGGTGAGTTCCCGGTACAACTGGTCGTTGCCGAGCGTCATCGTGCGATCGCAAGTCATCCCGTGCGCTTTGTTGACCGTCATCGCGTAGGCATGCCCGACATTGCCAGCGAGTAGATACGCCGCCGGTAGCGTCACCTCTCCCCTAGCGAGACTGACACGGATGGCCTGCGCGTTCGGGTTGACGTCGATGACGGTCCCGCGGTTGCCGTTGCGCACGCCGAGTTTGCGGTCGTTGCGCAGCATCATCACCGCGTCGCCGGCTTGGAAGGCGATACCGTCGATATCAGGTGTCGGTCCGAGTAGCCATCCGGCGTCGACGGCGCGAATCCGGCCGCGTACGTTCAACTCGGCGACCTCGGAGCGTCGTCCGGCGAGCATCACCGCGTCCTCGCCTTGGACCTGCGACGCCCCACCAGTCGGCGACGAGCAGACGTTTGGTGCCGTCTGCATCGTCACCGATAGTGATCCGCCCGTGCTCGTTGTACATCGCCAACGCTCGATTGGTGTCGCCATCTCGCAGGTCTCGTAGCGCGGCGCGTTCCCATTCCTCGCGCTGGCGGCGGTTGTCTCGCAGTTCGATGATCGGCTGACGGGCAACGAGAGCAGCGAACAGGCCACCGGCGGCGATCTCGGGGAGCTGTTTCGGGTCGCCGACCAACACCAACGTGGCCCCGGTACGGTCCACCTCGGCGAGCAGGCGGGCGAGGTCCCGTGTGCCAGCGGTACCGGCTTCATCGACAACGAGCACCGATGCCGCGTCGAGGCCGCCTGGCTCGCCGCGGTCGATGGCGATCATCAGACGAGCGATCGTGGCCGACGGAATCCCAGCGGCATTCGAGAGCTCGTCGGCGGCGACGCCGGTGTGGGCAGCACCGATGACGCGGAACCCGCTGCGCTCCCACGCCGCACGCGCCGCGGCCAGCGCGAAGGTCTTGCCCGCACCGGCCGGCGCGGTGACGATGTCGAGCGCGTTGCCTGACGTGGTGAGCTGCACGACAGCGCGGACTTGCTCGTCGGACAGCGATGGTGCTGTGCGTAGCGCGGCAAGGACGTCGTGCTCGTGGCAGACCGCTCGGTCGGTATCGACCATGCTGCCAGCGCGATCGAGGGCGCGGCGTTCGATGTCGAGCAGCTCGAAGGTCGACCACCGCTCCCCTGCCGGCAACGCCGACAAGATTCGCCCGGCGGCATCTTTGATGACCGGGCCGCGGCCGGGCACTCCTGTGAGCGGTGCGGCAGCCAGCCGGTCGAGTAGATGCTCCGCCAATTTCTTGAGCTCCTCGATCGAGCCACCCGGCGGTAGTGCGTCGCACCACGCTCGGAGCACGTCGTTGCGATCGAACGCCGACACATGCGCGGTCAACCCATCCGCGCCGAGCAGCCGATCCTCGATGGCACCGCGCTCGGCATCGGATAGCACAGCCGTCTCGGTCCGCCCGATCACCGAGGCGAGCTGTTCGGGATCGAAGCCGATCGCTCGCGCTCGATCGAGCCACAACGCACGAAGATCTGTGATGCCGCCGTTGTGGTCCTTGGCTCGCCGGGTGTCGAGCGCGGCGACCATCGCGGCACGAGGCGAGTGTTGGCCACGGATATCCATGCGCTCTTCAATCTCAGCGCGACGAGTCGAGAACGCCTTCAACACTGCAGCGGGCACACCGGCGATGTCGGCGATCCCGTTGGTCACCGGTCGCCACTCGACGCCGAGGGCAACGGTGAGGTTGTGGCGTAGCTGCGCCTCGTACAGGTACCCGATGGTCTTGGCCGAGGTGTACAGCCAGCGAGCGTCGAGTGTCGCCCACCTTCCGTCGGTGCCGAGAACCATGTTCGGCACCAACACATGAGTGTGCAGATGCGGGTCGGCGTTCCGGCTCGTTCGATGCCGAAACGCCGCGGCGATCAATCCCTCGCCGCGGATCTGCTCGACACCACCATGGCCACGGCGAGACCACAGCGCGTGCCGCTCGGCGTACTCGAGCGCCGCTTCGATGGCGTGATCGTGGGCATCTCGTACTGCGCGGGCCGTGTCCGGATCACCGAGTCCGAACAACACGGACACGGACTTCGGTGCTCGAAATGTCAGATCGAACCCGGGCACCCGGTGCGGCTGGCCGAGCCGTGTCCCACTCGCTGGGTCATGGCCAGCCAGCACAGCCCGCAACGCCTCCGGTGTGACCTGGCCGCTGAGGCCGAGCAGCCGATCGCTACTGGCAATCCATCGCCCCGGCGCTTCCCCTCCGACGTAATAGTCCTCGACGCCCTGAGCGACGGCATCGAGGTAGTACCCCTCCTGCCCGTGAGCGAGTTTCCACACACTCAACACGGGTGAATGTCCCCTGAGAGCTCGCTTCGAGACGCCGCCGGCACCATGGTGCAAATTCGTGACTTGAAATCGGGTAGTTCGCTCATCGTTCGT
>JANNHY010000412.1:0-2700 GCA_031404635.1 Ilumatobacteraceae bacterium | reverse complement strand
GCGCCGCTGGCAACCATGTCGGCCAGGCGCTCCATCAACTGCGCCGCGCCTCCCTCGGCACCTGGCTGGTTGATCTGTGGCGAGTCGAACACCAGCAATACGCCCTCGGCGGCCTCGGTGCCTAGTACATCGCGAGCCATCCTGGTCAGCGCACCCTGGGCGACGAAGCGTGGATGCACGACAACAAACAAGATGTAATGCACTGCTCCCCGCCGAGCGTGGTCGGTGAAATGCCGTTCGAAGAACGGCCTGCTGAGATAGCGCGTGGCTCCGATATCAGTGGAGATGAGCACCATCGCAACCGGCTCGTCGTCGGCCCACAGCACCCACAAGCGGTTGCTCGGATCGGCGATAGCCGTGTCGAACTCCGATCGGAAGAACATCTCACGGGTCGCCGAACCCTCCGCCGTCTTGCGGTAGGCGAGTTCGTACAACGCCCACAAGCGTTCGAGCAGGCCGCGCTCGACCACGGAGTTGTGGCGTGTCACGAACATCGAGGTTTGGCTGCCTTTCCGGTGACTGATCGCGCGGGGAAAACCACCCCTTGTGCAATTGACTTGGTTCCGGTAGCCTAACTACAGGCTTCGAACGCGGTGTGGATTACTTCGCTGTTCGTGGCGGAGGCGGGCAACGGGAGGCGTATGAAGCGGGTGTTGGCCCCCTTCACGTGGTGGGCGATAGGAATCGGGTACATCGTGGCGCTGGGCGTCCTTGTGCTGCCCGTGGACTGGTTGGGCAGCGCTGCATACCTTGGCGCGGCTCTGGCGTTGATCGGCGCGACTTTCGTAGCGGCTCGGGTTCACCATGTCAACGGCCGATTCATCGCCGCAGTGGGTGCAATCGGCGGATTCTTCGCCGCCTCTCAAATCGTCGACGGCGCCGGCGACGGCGCCTCGTTCGTCCTGGTTTCGGACCTGCTCGGGTTGTTCGGATCGATCTGCATCATTCTCGCCCTCATCCATATGCTCAGCGGCCGGGGGTCGGCCAACATCCGATCTGTTATCGGCGACGGTCTCATTGTCGGCCTCGGGAGCTGGTTGTTCAGCTGGGTGGCGTTGATCGAACCAACGCTGAGCCAACGCGGCGAGTCTCTCGGTTCTTCCGTCCTAGCCGGCGCATACCAGCCGGCGGGCACGGTTATCCTCTTTCTGCTGGTGCTCTTACTGTTCTCCGGCTCTGGCAGCCGGCAGGCGGCCATGTGGTTGGTCACCTTGTCGATGGCTCTCAATCTGGCCGGCGATCTGCTCTGGGGGCTGCACAGCGCCGGCCACATCGGCGAGGGTGCAACCCGTACGGCCATGGCCTTGTATGTCGCCGCTTACTCCACTGCGGCCGGCGCATTCCTACACCCGACCGTGGTGTGGCTGAAGCGATCCACGGCCGAGCCGGTGAATCACGCCATCCTCGGGCGCCTGGTGCTGACCACGTCGTCGCTCGTCATCCCGATCATCGCCCTCGCCGCCACAGGGCCGGCAGATGCAATAGACAGCATCGTTCGTTCGGTGTCGGCACTCGTGCTGGCCGGTGCTGTCACCATGCGTGTCACCCAATCCGTGCGAGCCAATGGGCGCACGCAGGCCGATCTGCGCCTCAGCGCTCAGACCGACGCGCTTACCAATCTCCCCAACCGCATGCTCCTGCTCGAGAGGATCAACGACTGCTTGCGCTTGGCGTGGCAGTCCGACAGTCACCCGACGCTCTACTTCGTCGACCTCGACCGGTTCAAGAACATCAACGACAGCCTCGGCCACGCTGCCGGCGACGAGGTGTTGAAGATGGTTGCGATCCGCCTCAGCAAGGCAGCCCCGGAGCATTCGACCGTTGCCCGCCTGTCGGGCGACGAATACGTCGTCCTCGATCCTTCGACTCGATCCCCCGGCTCATCGTTGGCGCTGGCAGAGCGTCTGCTGTCGATCTTCCGCGAACCGTTGCCAATCACCCAAGGCGACGTGTTCGTCACTGCCAGCATCGGCGTCGCTTCGCTCAGCCCGAGTTCCAGCTCATCGGCCGAGGACCTGCTGCGTCACGCCGACACTGCGATGTATCGCGCTAAGGACGCCGGACGTAACTGTCTGGCCGTCTACGACGAGTCGATGCACGAACGAGTTGCCCATCGGCTGTCGGTCGAAACGGCGCTGTACCGCGCCCTCGATCGACGTGAGCTACTCCTCTTCCATCAGCCGATCCTCGACCTCGAGTCCGGCGATGTCGTCGGTTTCGAAGCCCTGATGCGCTGGCAGCAAGCCGACGGCACGATGGTCTCGCCTGCCGAATTCATCCCGATCGCCGAAGACACCGGCACGATCGTTCCCATCGGCTCGTGGGCTCTGCTCGAGGCGCTCACTCAACTGCGCAGCTGGATCGACGACGGAGTGTGCAGCGAGTCGGCCACCATGTCGGTCAACGTCTCACCGCGCCAGTTGAGTGACCCTAACTTCCCATCGATCGTCAACGAAGCACTCTCCCGTTCCGGTGTCGCGCCGCAGTTGCTGTGGTTGGAGGTCACCGAAAGTGTGATGATCGCCGAGCCGGAGTTGGCGCTGGCCACGCTGCGCAGGGTGCGATCGCTGGGCGTGCGTATCGCCCTCGACGACTTCGGTACCGGCTACTCGTCGCTCTCGCTCCTGCAGAAGTTCCCGCTGCAACGGATCAAGATCGACAGAGCATTCGTGCACGGTGTAGCCGACAACCCCAACGACC
>JANNHY010000411.1:0-8952 GCA_031404635.1 Ilumatobacteraceae bacterium | reverse complement strand
ATGGACGCCGACAACACGATCTACCCGAGTTGCCTTCGAAAGCTTGCAGACGCGCTCGACGTCAACCCCGGCGTCGACGCCGCCTACGCGATCCTCGAAGACTTCGGCGAACAGCGCAACATCCGCAGCGCCCTGGCATGGGACGTTGATCGCCTCTGTCGGGCCAACTACATCGATGCCCAGGCGATGATTCGCAAGGCAGCTTGGCTGCGTCTCGGCGGTTACAGCGCCGACGACGATCTCGTCTACGGCTGGGAGGACTGGGACCTGTGGTTGCGGCTTGCCGCCGAGGGCGGCCGGGCGATGCTGGTGACGCAGATCCTCGGGCGCTACCGGGTGCAGCGCGGGTCGATGATCGCCCTCACCAACCTGGCCACCGACGACGCCATCGAGGCGATGAGAAGGCGCTACCCCAGCCTGCCCTGGCCGCCAACGACCGGTCCGACTGGATAGCCCGCTGACGGTGACCGCGACGGTCGGCGCTGCGCGCCGAACTCCCGGTGCGGCTTCCGACCGGACCCACCACCACCACCACCACCACCACCACCACCGCCGCCGCCGGGGCCCGCCAAGTTTTCGCCGACGAGCAGCCCTGGTTCCGCACGTGATCTGCCGCTAGCGGCGGGACTTCGGCGACGCAATGGCGGCTACGCCGCGCCGCGGTCGCCGAGCAGGTGGCGGTAGCGGCTGACTGGACCAGGAAGCGGTCGAACCCAGACCAGCTCACCTTCGATCTGAGCGACCTGCGCGACTGCTCGCGCCTTGCCGGAACCGACGACCAACCACGCACCTTCACGGATGAGGCTCGGATCTCGAGCATCACGAATGAACGCCCACGGCAACCCAGTGTCGTCCTCGGTGTTCAAGTCGACCCTCAAGTCCACAACGATGCTCATTCATCACTTCCTTCGTCTGGCTCATTGTAAGGATTCACACGCACCGTGTGCGCACAGTTCACAAGACGGTCAACGAGTTCTTCCAGCTGTTCGTGACACAGCGTGACGTGTGGAGTCCTGAACGTCGGCACCACTTCGATTCCGGCGATCTCGAGATCACTGCGACGAAAGACCGCAACGGTCGGGAAACGCACGAGTCGAGTTTGGCAGACAGCATCGATCTCGTCGTCGGACGCTGCGGAGAACGCCGAGATCCCGAATCGCCCCCAGTCGACGAACCTTTCTCGGAAGCGCGAAGCGTCTTCAGCGAGCAGGATCGGGTCCAGCTCGTCTCCACGAACAATGAGCACGACATCGTCGGGTACTCCGGCCAACCGAACCCGTGGAGTTCGTTCCAATGCCATCGAAGATTCCTCCAGGCGACGACTATCTCGACGTTCCATAGAAGCGTGTGCGGTGAGTTCAGTCGCGTCGGCGTCGAGATCCTGAGCGACGGTGGCGAGGCTAGATCGGCGGTGTCACACGGTTGTGCTACGGATGGGACACGGCACGCCGAATCCGGTGACGTAGATCGATTCGCCGAGCTGGACTTCAGTGGCGGTCGCCGGCGTAGCGATCGGTGCGGCCTTCCACCTCGAGGTCGTGAGTGACCATCTTCTTAACGAGATCGGGAAACGACACTTCACGTTTCCAGCCGAGCCTGCTGTGCGCCTTTGATGGGTCACCGACGAGCAGGTCGACCTCGGCCGGTCGCAGGAACTTCGGGTCCTGGCGCACATAGCGCTCCCAGTCGTCGACGCCCGCCACCTCGAAGGCCATGCGCACGAACTCGCGCACCTGATAGGTCTCGCCGGTGGCTACTACATAGTCGTCGGGCTCATCTTGCTGCAGCATCAGCCACATCGCCTTCACGTAGTCGCCGGCGTAGCCCCAGTCGCGCCGCGGTTCGAGGTCGCCGAGCACCAACTCGTCCTGCAACCCGAGTTTGATCCTGGCCACCGCATTGGTGATCTTGCGGGTGACGAACTCCAGGCCGCGGCGCTCACTCTCGTGGTTGAACAAGATCCCCGAGCAGGCAAACATGCCGTAGCTCTCGCGGTAGTTCACCGTGATGTTATGACCGAACACCTTGGCACATCCGTACGGCGACCGCGGGTAGAACGGGGTCAGTTCGGTCTGCGGTGTTTGGCGAACCTTGCCGAACATCTCCGACGAGCTCGCCTGGTAGAAGCGGGTCGGATTGTTCTGGCTGCCACCGACAATGCGAATGGCTTCGAGCATGCGCAGCACACCGCTGCCGGTCACGTTCGCCGTCAGTTCCGACTGGTTGAAGCTCGTCGCCACGAACGAGATCGCGCCAAGGTTGTACACCTCGTCGGGCTTCGTGGTGACGAGTGCGGTGATCAGGCTGGAGAGGTCGCACAGGTCGCCGTGGACCAGTTCGACGTAGGGGTGCTCGCGCTGGATCAGCTCGGTCTTGGGATTGTTCTGCCCCTTGAGCAGACCGTAGATCGTGTATCCCTTGGAATGCAGCAGGTCGGCGAGGAATCGCCCATCCTGCCCGGTGATCCCGGTTATCAGGGCGGTCGGCACCTGGTGATGCTACCGACTCACCGCCAGACGAACGCCATGCCTCAGTCAAGCCGGGCAGCATCGTTACACTGTCGCCCGCATGACTCTTCGCTCGGCGGCCGCGCACAGGAATCTGCTGTACCTGCTGTCGATGAAGGAGTTACGCACCCGCTACAAGAAGTCGATCCTCGGCTGGGCGTGGAGCCTGCTCAACCCGCTGACCCAGATGGGGATCTTCACGGTCATCTTCCTGGTGATCTTCAAAGCCGTCCCGCAAATCGGCGACCCCAGCGGGCTGAAGAACTTCCCGCTCTACTTCCTGTGCGGCATGCTGCCGTTCAACTTCTTCTCGATCTCTGTGGGAGTGTCGATGGGCGCCGTGCAGGGCGGCGCCAGCTTGATCAAGAAGGTGCAGTTCCCTCACGAGCATCTCGTCTTCTCGGTGGTCGTCGCCCAATTCGTCACCTTGCTGATCGAGCTCGTGGTGCTGATGGTGGCGATGTTGTTCGCAGGCAACAACGTGCTGCCATGGATACCGGTGCTGTTGCTGCTGCTCGTTCTGCTGGCGGTGTTCACCACCGGCGTTTCACTTGCGTTGGCCGCGGCGAACGTCTTTTACCACGACGTCAACTACCTGTGGGGCATCCTCTCGCAGATCCTGTTCTACGCCACGCCGGTGATCTGGAACCCGGCAACCGTGGGCGTACCGTGGCTCGAGCGGGTCGCCAACTACAACCCCACTGGTAGTTTCATCGTCGCCGCACACAACCTGATGTACGACTTACGCATACCAGGCATCGGTCGGTGGATCTACTTGATCGTTTTTGCGTTCGGCACGTTCTTGATCGGTGCGTGGATCTTCAACAAGCTCTCGCCGAGCTTCGCCGAGGAGATGTGAACCGTGGCTGATCTGGCACTCGAAGTCGACCACCTCACCAAGAACTTCCGTCTCCATCGCGAAAAGACCAACTCGATCAAGGCGCTGATTGCCGGACGGGGAAGGACGAAGTTCGACGAGTTCACCGCCTTGAACGACGTGACCTTCACTGTCAACGAGGGTGAGGTCTTCGGTGTGATCGGCGAGAACGGTTCGGGCAAGTCGACACTGTTGAAGTGCATGGCCGGCATCCTGCAGCCGAACTCCGGCAGCGTGCGGGTACACAAGCGGATGTCGGCGCTGCTCGAGCTCGGCGCAGGCTTCCATCCCGAGCTCTCGGGCCGCGACAACGTTTTCCTCAACGCGGCCATCCTCGGAATGAGCCGCAGGGACATTGCCTCTCGATTCGACGACATAGTCGACTTCTCGGGGTTGGGCGACTTCGTCGATGCCCCGGTGAAGACGTACTCGTCGGGGATGTACGTGCGGCTGGCCTTCGCCGTGGCGATCAACGTCGACCCGCGGCTGCTGATCATCGACGAGATCCTCGCCGTCGGCGATGTCAGCTTCCAACAGCGCTGTCTCGAAAAGTTCGTCGAGTTCCGCAACGAGGGCCGCACGATCGTGCTGGTGACTCACGCGATGAACACGGTCAAAGACATGTGCGATCGAGCAATCTGGCTCACCCACGGCAGCGTCACTGGCGAGGGAGACCCCGCCGACCTCGTCGAGGCTTATACCGAGTTCATGCTCGGCACGCGTGGCCTGGGCGCCGATGGCAGCATGCGTCGCGGCTCGGGCGAGATCCAGATCACCTCGGTCGAGTTGTTCGTCGGCGATGGCCTTCAACCTGTCAAGCGATTCCGAACCGGTGACAGCATTCGTATTCGCATGACATATCGAGCCGAGAAGCCAATCCCCAAGCCGGTCGTCGCGTTTGCGATCGAGAGCTTGGGCGGGGCGACTGTGACGGCACCCTGCACCCGCGACGTTGGCCTGATTCCGGTGGAACTCTCCGGAGAAGGGACCATCGAGGTTGCACTCGATTCGGTGTCATTCTTGCCGGGCACGTACGACCTGCACACCTCGATCACCGACTTCAATCGGTCGCACATCTACGACAACCTGCACCTGGCGCTACGGTTCGACGTGATGAGCGGGAAGCCCTACGAATCCGAAGGCCTCGTGACCATCCGCCCGCAGTGGACGATCGCCTAACTCGCCGGCATTCCAACCAAACGTGGGTCGTTATTGACCGGCCCGGCAGATGGTGACCTGTTGCGCCAGAGCCCGAACCAACCACACGCCAGCACAACAGCTAGGAAGAGGACCGTATCGAGCACGAAGACGACCCGGGCTTGCTGATGCGGGAGGGTGCACGGCTCACGTTGAAAGCCGAGCGGTAGCCGCGGCGTGGGCTGTGGTGTCAGGGCGGGCAGGGGTGAAGCGTCTCGCGCAGCGCCGTCGAACAGGCCTTCACAGGTCACCGAGACCGAGACGAACGCAGGCGGCGACAAGTTGTAATCGATGCCCACCGGCACGGCGTCGTGCAAGGGCTGCAGCGCCCAGAAGAACAGAACGCACACGTACCAAACAACTGCTGCGCCCACGCCAACGAGCGCGTATCGACGACCGGCGGACATCTCCCACACCGTACCCGCGCCGAGATACGAACGGCTGATCCCGGGACACGTCCCGGGATCAGCCGGGTCTTCGAACTCGTCCACGACGGCCAAACCCATGCGATGAGAGATCTGCGTCCTCCGACGGCTCATCCCTCATCGCGCCCGGTGGGCATCGGCGAGCGATGAGAGATATGCGTCCTCCGACAGCAAATCTCTCATCGCGTGGGTTTCGCCGAGCATCTGGGGGCGCGCCGGACGGGTCTACCCAACCAGGGATTGCAACGGGTCGAACGCCGGGCTGACGAATTGGCCGCCGTGCTGTCGGCGCTGCGAGAGACTCACCGTATCGAGGTCGCACGGCGCCGCCTCGGCCCGCGGCATGTTCAGGAACGGCGCCGTTGACAGTTTCTGCCAAGTCGTCTACGGTCTCGGTGGTGGCAACGATGAATGTTTCACTTCCTGACTCGATGCGGGCCTTCGTCGATTCCGAGGTGGCGTCTGGGGAGTACGGGACGGTGAGCGCCTACATTCAGCAGCTGATCCGACGGGATCGGCGTCGCGCTGAAGTGCGCCAGATGCTTCTGGATGGGATCGCCTCCGGTCCTTCGGGTCCGTATGACGATGCGTTTCGCCAAAGAATGAGAGACCGGGCGGCAGGCCATCGCGAGTGAAACCCGTCGTCATTCAGCGGCTCGCAGAGCAGGACATTGTCGAGGCGATCGATTACTACGCGCGACACGCCGCACATGTCGCCGACCGATTTCTCAACGCTCTCGACGGAGCCATGGCTGCCATCGGGCGCACCCCGCGGATCGGGTCGCCAGCCTTCGACGAGGCGTTGGATATTGCCGATCTTCGATACCGAACCCTGAAGTCATTTCCCTATGCAGTCTTTTACCAAGAGTTTGAGACAGACGTTCGAGTGCTGCGAGTGCTGCACCACGGTCGCGATGTGATGAGTCTGGTGGGTGCCGCAGACAGCGACTGAGCGAGTATTGACCGGCGGCACAGTCTCACATCTCGGATCAAGCGGTGTCGGCGCCAAAATGGCGCTTGTGCCGACCGATCGAACTTCACCCAGTGGGTCAGCTCGTGGTATATTTGTACCACTATGGCTCGGGAACGGCTTTCGGCGACGGTCGAAGCCGACGTACTGTCGGCGGTCAAGGCCAGGGTCGGTCCGCGCGGGCTGAGCAGCTTCGTCAATCGTGCCTTGCGGTTCGAGCTCGAGCGAGCCCAGTTGGCGGACCTGGTCGCAGAACTTCACGACGAGTTGGGTCCGCCCACCGACGACGAACTCGCCTGGGCCAGCGCGGCACTATCACGACCAACTCCACGGCGTCGTGGCGCGGCGTAAGCCCGCCGGACCGCCGCTTGCGATCACGGTGGTGCTCGACTCCGAAGCGGTGTCGTCGGTCGTTTCTCCGGGAGAACGTGGCGTGGCGCGACGTCGCGCGTCAGCCATCCTCACCATGGCCTTGACCAGCGGCTCACGAGTGGTTGTGCCGGCACCGGTGCTTGCCGAGGTCGCCTGCTCACCTGCCCGGGCCAGGGCTGTCGATGCTGCTGTCGCCAAGATGGCGATTGTGGCGACCGATCGAACTATCGCTCGACGGGCTGGGCTCCTACTCGGCGGCGCCGGTCTGGGATCCGATGCGGCGGTCGACGCCTTCGTCGCCGCGACCGCCGCCGAACACCGGCCGGCCGTCATCATCACGGGAGACCCTGGCGACCTCGGTCGCCTGTGCGCCTCCCTACCAGACGTGCACGTTCAGCGCCTGGCCGATTGACGGCGACGAGATCGCCACCCCGGCTCCCCGCAGTGCAGGGCCGGTGTAGGCATCGAAACGACGCACTTCGTGCCCTCATGCCGGTTCGCTGTCAGACCACGATCACCTCGAGCGTGGGGTCGAGTCGGGCGAGGTCGTCAGGATCCGAGGTCACCACGCGCTGGGCGGATCGCCGTGCGCAGACCACCACGTGCGCGTCGACGACATCGGAGGTGCCACTCGCAGCCAGGAGGCGACCCACATCCACCGCGTCGACCCGGTCGAGGGCGACGACGTCGGTAGATGGCTGGCGGATCAGCCTCGACAGTCGCGCCTGGCGCTCCGGCCGCCTGATTGCTAGGCAACTGGGAACGACGGCGCGGACGGCTCGTCAGGTTGATGTATCCAACTCTGCAACGGGCACGACGTCGATCTGCTGGGACAGCGCGTATCGACGATGACCGGGGTAGTACACGGTGAGCAGGTCGAGTCGCAGATCAATCAGGGCAGACCGCATCGAGGGTGTGATCCGTGGTGCATCGGCTCGCTTCACCTCGATTTTTGCGGGGAATTGCATGAACCTCATTGCCAGCAAGAGAGGCGGACGACTGTGCGCCATCAAGTGTCTCGAACCATGCAGCAACGTCGTTCCAGCGCCAGTCCACGCCCCGTTTGCGTGAGACTGCGGGGACCGAGATCGTCGCAGTGCCAGGCGTCTGCGATCGGCGACGCGACCGAATCTCGGACGATCGATCTTGATCGACGCCGCGCCTCACTTCGGCCGTGTTTTGGCGCGCTCGGGTAGCCCTTCGCGATCCGGATCGATGGTGGTCTCGCCGACACATCCCGTGGTGCGCGTCGGTCATGCTGCTCGTCGTGGGGGTGGGCCGGTGGTCATGATGGTGCCGTCGGGCAGGGTGATGGTCAGTGTGCGGTCGGCGGTGAGGGTGAGTAGCCAGCCGTCGTTGTGGATGTTGTGATGATGCACTTCGCACGCGGGCAACAAATTGTCGAGGTTGGTGAGGCCGCCGTGGCGCCACCAGATGACGTGATGCAACTTGGTGCGGCTGTATCGCACACAACAACCAGGGATCGCACAGGTCGAATACACGGCGTTGAGAGCGCGGCGTTGAGCCCGGTTCGCCAACCTGGTCGAGCGGTCCAGGTTCAATTCGCCGGGCGCGTCAATGATCACCCCGTTGCCAACGGCCACTGTGTACACGTCGGCTCGCTGGTACAAGTCGTCGAGGACCCGTTGCGGTAGATCGACCGGTATCCCCCAATCAACGGTCGGGGAACCATCAGCATGTGGGTGGGTGTGATCTTCGACCACGATGATCTCCGGTCGCCCGACACGGGCACCTTCACCGTTCAACAAGGCCAGCAACGCCAAAGCGCGTAGGTAGGCCTGTTTCTCCAACGGGTCCGATGGGCAACCATCAGGCAGACGGTCGTGGAACATGGTTTGGACTTGGCCGTCGAGACGATTCTCCAACTTGACCATCGTCTCGGGGTCCCACACCGCCGACCAGCGACCCATCCCCGAAGCACGATCGAGCCAGGTGTTCAACCTGACAGCTCGACGCTGCCGTTCCAACCGGGCGTCGGCATCACCATCGCGTTCCAGACGGCGGACATCGTCGCGAACCGTGCGAGCAAACTCGTTCGGAGTCGCCTGCTCGGCGAGCAGCAACAACCGCGGGGCTTGCTCGACCAGTTTGGCTCGCAGATCGGGTTGCAAACCTCGCAACGCCCGCCCAAGAACGTCAACATGCTCACCCGAAACTCGCCCGGCGTTCAACGCCACACCAAACCCGGGGACCTGCTCGGCGATCTCGGCGCGATGCAACATCTGCTCGGCCTGCCGAAAATCGGTTCGCCCGGCGTCAGCCAACGACTTCTCCGGGAACGACGACACCTTCGCCAACAACCCGGCCACCGCCACCTCGCGACCCTCAACCCACGACTTCAACCGGCGCACCTCACCAGCGGCAACCTCGAGCGCAACCCGATCCATCCAGCTGTCATCGACCGCCGCGACCCGCCCCACCAGGCATTGAACCTCGCTCAACTCCATCCCCCCATTCTCGCAAATGGGTGTCACACAGTAGATGGAAGCGGAGAACGGGTCCCTGGCTGCCGGTGGCAGTCCGTCAATGGCTGCCGCCACGAAACCGGTCAGCCGCTCGCTAGGCCGACAAAGACGTACGGCT
>JANNHY010000410.1:0-1846 GCA_031404635.1 Ilumatobacteraceae bacterium | reverse complement strand
GGTTGAACCTGAAGCTGCACCCAGGAGAAACGGTTGCTCTGGTCGGTGCATCCGGTTCCGGCAAGACCACCGTGGCCGGGCTGATCCCCCGGCTCTACGACGTCACCGGTGGCAGCGTGAGGTTCGACGACCACGACGTGCGCGACCTCACCCAAGAGACCCTGCGCTCGGCGATCGGTGTCGTCAGCCAAGACCCGCACCTTTTCCACGAGTCGATCGGCGACAACTTGCGCTACGCCAAATCCGACGCGACGATCGCCGAACTCGACGCGGCCTGCCGCGGGGCGCGGATCTACGACACTGTCGCCGCGCTGCCCGACGGATACGACACGATGGTCGGCGAGCGTGGCTACCGGCTGAGCGGCGGCGAGAAGCAGCGCCTGGCGATTGCCCGGATGCTGTTGAAGAACCCGGTGGTGATAATCCTCGACGAGGCCACCAGTCACCTCGACAACGAGAACGAGGCCCATGTGCAGGCGGCGTTCGACGAGGCGCTGCGCGGCCGCACTGCCCTGGTGATCGCCCATCGCCTGTCGACGATCCGTGACGCCGATCGCATCGTGGTGCTCGACGGCGGCCGCATCGTCGAGGAAGGCACCCACGACCAGCTGATGGGACTCGACGGTTTGTACGCCGCCCAGGTCCGCGCCGGCGAAAACACCCTGCTACCGGGGTGACCCGGGCCTATCCGCGAACCCTGTAACACCCTCTCGCCATGATGGTGTACATGGAGATCGCACTCATCGTCTGCCTGGTGGCCGCCCTGGTCGTCGCGGTGGCCGCACTGACCTGGCTGGTCGCTCGCCGCAATCCCGTTGTGGTCGCGCCACCCGTCGCCCCACAGGTCTCGGCCGATGTCATCAGTCAGGCGGCCATGCTGGCGGTCGAGCAGGCCATCACCATGAGCCGCGAGCAGCTCGGCGCGCACACCCAGGCCAGCGACGCGGCGTTGGCCGGCAGGGGGCAGTTGATCGACCAGCGCCTGGGCGAGGTACAGACCGGCGTGCGCACCGACATCGAGCGCCTGTCGCAGCTCGTGCAGCAGCTCGGCCAGGCGACATCCGAGCGTTTCGGCCAGGTCGACCGGTCGTTGCAGGTCCATTCCGAGATCACCCAGATGCTGTCGAACACCACCAACAGCTTGCGCGAGGCACTGGCCAGCTCCAACGCACGTGGTCAATGGGGCGAGCGAATGGCCGAAGACGTGCTGCGCCTGGCCGGTTTCCACGAGGGCGTCAACTACCACAAACGCACTTCGGTCATCGGCGAGGGCACGGGCATCCCCGACTTCACGTTCCTGCTGCCGAAGGGTTACGTGCTGTTCATGGACGTCAAGTTCCCGATGGCCGCCTATCTCAAGTACCTCGATGCCTCTACCGAGGCCGAGCGTTCGGCGCACCGGGCCACGTTCGTGCGCGATGTCCGCGCCAGGGTGCGCGAGCTGGCCCGCCGCGAGTACGCGTCGACGGACGACCGATCGACGGTCGACAACGTGTTGCTGTTCGTGCCCAACGAAACGGTCAGCGCCTTCATCCACGAGAGCGACTTCGGTCTGATCGAAGAGGCGATGGCTTGCAACGTCGTCATCTGCTCTCCGCTCACGCTGTTCGCCTTCCTAGGGGTCATTCGCCAGGCGTTCGACAACTTCGTGATCGAAGAGACCAGCCAAGAGATCCTCCAACTGCTCGGCAAGTTCGGCCAGCAGTGGGGCAAGTACACCGAATCGGTCGACAAGGTCAGGCGTCTGTTCGACACGCTCAACCGATCGTTCGACGAGTTGGCCACCACCCGTCGACGGGCGCTCGAGCGGCCCCTCAACGCGATCGAAGACCTGCGCCGCAAGCAG
>JANNHY010000409.1:0-12889 GCA_031404635.1 Ilumatobacteraceae bacterium | reverse complement strand
TCGATCGCCTAAGTTCAGCCGGCCAGCAGTTGGCGGACGCGCTCTTTCGGTCGGCCGATGATCGCCTTTTTCTTGGTCACCACCAGCGGTCGCTGCAAGAGCTGCTTGTGCTTCAGCAACACCGCGACCACTTGATCGTCGGTGGCCACGTCGGCGGCGGTGAGACCGAGCTTGGTCCACAGGCTGTCACGGCGAACGAGATCGGTCACCGGATCCTCGAGTTTGGCGATGATGGCGCGCAGCGTGGCTTCGTCGGGCGGAGTCTTGATGTAGACGACGGTCTCGAAGTCGACGCCGAGTTCGGTGGCAATGCTCACGGCATTGCTCGACGAGTTTCAATGAACGTTGTGATAGATCGTCACGTCGGCCATTGGGTGACTCTACACCGGCCGATTTCGGCACCGGCCGATTTCGGCACCGGCCGATTTCGGCCGCCTCGACCTGCGTCGGCTCGGTGTGAGACCCCTGTCGTATCGTGACCGTGCGGCTTCCCCCTGTTTCCCAACGACAGCAAACGTCACGTCATCGGAGGCACACATGCCGCGTCCACCTACCCGCCCTCGCCTACCTCTCGCCAGCGATCCCATCCGCTCCTCCATCGACGCGCTCGCCGTCGTGTCGCTGGCGATTCACCGCCCACTTGAAGCCGAGACGATCACCTTCTTCCTCGACGACGCCGGCCGCAGCAACACCATCACCATCGTCAGCGGCACTACCGACCCCGACTCGGTGCTGTCCGTCGCCGAATGCATGGCAGTAGCCGGCAGCCGTTTGCCGTCACTATGCGGGGTGGTTCTGGCCACCGTGCGCCCCGATATCGCGCCCACCCAGCCTGGCACCCGGCGTGGCACCCTGCCCGGCGACATCGACCGCTGGCTCGAAGCCAACGCGATCACCGAAGCCCACGGCATCGAGCTGATCGAGTGGTTCATCGTCGGCCCAGCGGGTGTCGAATGCCCCCGCGAGCTGCTGGGCGAACCCGATCGCTGGTGAGGCGGCCACTGAGCGGCTACCGGCGAGCTCGACGTTCTGCCGGGGTCAATCGCAGGCCGGCGGCACGCAGCCGGCCCAACAGTTCGCGACTCGACGTCAGCTTCGCCCCGGCACCCACCAAATCGTCGAAGTACTCCTCAGGAACGTCGTAGTGGTCGCCCTGAAACCCGCGGCGCGGGATACCGGCCCGCTCGGCGAATTCGTGCAACTCGTCGTAGCTCACATCGCTGACCAGGTGCGACCAACGGCGACCCCTGTACCACCAGATCGGCTCGTCGATCAGCACAGCCATGGCCGTCACTGTGCCGTAACGTCGCCTCGATGACCCAACCGGAGATCGAGATCCGCAGGGCATGGCGGCACATCGCCGGGGCTCACCACGACGGCTACGTCGACGCCTTGTTGATCAGGTACAGCGAGCCGCATCGCCGCTACCACACCGCAACGCACATCATGCTGGTGCTTCGCCACCTGCACGACCTGTCGCCTGCGCCAGCGAAGCAACCTTCGCCCGAAGTGACCGCCGCAGCGTTGTACCACGACGCGATCTACGACCCGCGGGCCGACGACAACGAGGCTCGCAGCGCGGCGCTGGCTGGGGCCGATCTCGCCGAGATCGGCTGGCCGGCCGACCGGTTGATGTCGGTCGAGAGTTTGATCGGCGCCACCGCCGGCCACCTCGCCGACGGTGACGGCGTCGGGGATACGGCCAACCTGCTCGACGCCGATCTCGCCATCCTCGGCGCCGAGCCCGGCGCCTACCAGGCCTACGTCAACGGAGTCCGCGCCGAATACGCCCATGTCGACGACGACCAATGGCGCAGCGGACGCGCCCACGTTCTGCAGCATTTCCTCGCACGCCCAAGGTTGTTCGCCACCGACTTCATGTACTCAGCACGAGAGCACCGAGCACGCGCCAACATCGAGGCCGAACTGGCAGCGCTGTCGCAATAGCGCGGCCCAGAATGATTGACTAGTCGTGTGAGCGAACTGACGACCAGGCCGGTCGAAACCATCCCCGAAATCGACCCAGACCTCGAGACCGCAGAACCGGCAGCCGCGCATATCGTCAAAACCGAGCCGGGCGAGAGCGCCGCCGCGAAGGTGCTCGAGGCGCGCATTTACGGAACACCGATCGAGGCGCTGTGTGGGCACGTCTGGGTTCCATCGCGCGACCCGAAGCAACTGCCACTGTGCGAAGCCTGCAAGAGCGTGTACGAGATGTATCGGATGTTCAACGACGGCCTCAACAACGCCCCCGACGAGTGATGACCGATCCAGTCAAGGGTCTGCGCATCCGCCAAGCGGTGCGTGCCCTTCTGGTCGACCCCGATCATCGCGTCCTACTCGTGCGCTTCGAATTCCCCATGGCGACTCGCTGGGCCTTGCCGGGCGGTGGGCTGGAGCGCGGCGAAAACCACACCGATGCTCTGCGCCGCGAGCTGGAGGAGGAGCTCGGGCTGGTCGACGCGGTGATCGGTCCACATGTCTGGCACCGTCTGCACATCGTCCCGTTCATCAATGGCGAGTTCGACGGCCAGCGCGAACGCATCCACCTCGTTCGCTGCGACGCCTTCGACCCCGAGCCACTGCTGTCGTGGCAACAGTTGAACGCCGAATTCGTGTACGAGCTGCGATGGTGGACGATCGACGAGATGGCGGCCAGCGACGCCCACTTCGTGCCCAGGGAGTTGCCCACCCTGCTCGCCACGCTGCTGCGCGACGGACCACCAAATGACCCCATCGACGTCGGTGCCTGACGAATAGGGTTCCGTCGTGCTGTCACCGTCGACGATCGCCACCTTCGCCCTCGCCTCCGTAGCGATATTGATCATTCCCGGCCCGGCCGTGCTGTACATCCTCAACCGCAGCGTCAGCGACGGCCGCCAAGTCGGACTGGCCGCGGTCGCCGGCGTAGAACTCGGCACGTTCGTGCACGTGCTCGCTGCCACCGCCGGCTTGTCGGCGGTGCTCGCCTCGTCGGCGGCGGCATTCAACACCGTCAAGTGGCTGGGAGCCGTCTACCTGATCTTCGTCGGCGCGAGAACGTTGACGCGGCGCCCGCCCGCGCTCGACACCGACCGACCCGGCGTCAGCCGGCGTCGCGCCTTTCACCAAGGGGTCGTCGTCAACGTGCTCAACCCGAAGGTGGCCCTGTTCTTCTTGTCGTTCCTGCCACAGTTCATCCACCCCGACCGCGGCCATCCAGCAGCTCAAGCGTTCGTGCTCGGCCTCGAATTCGTGGTGATCGCCTGCCTCAGCGACGGCTTGTACGCGATCGTCGCCAGCGGGCTGCGCGACGTGTTGATGCGTAGCCGGTCGCTGCCGTTCGTGCAGCGATACGTCGCCGGTACGGTGTTCATCGGTCTCGGTGTGGTCGCCGCCGGTGCATCTGGCGGTCATGCAGCCTCGGCGAGGGGCCGTATCGGTGCGCGGGTGTGAACGGTACTCATCAACGGCTACCGTGCCCGACGTGACAGCCCCATTGTGCGTCATCGGCGACTTCGCTTGGGACGTCTTGATCCGAACGAACAGCGAGCTGTTGACAGGCGGCGACACCTTCGGCGAGGTGATGCTGACCCCTGGCGGCAGTGCCGCCAACGTCGCCGTCTGGGGCACTCGATGCGGTCTTGAAGCCGAGTTCATCGGCAAGATCGGCCGCGACCGCTTCGGCCAACTGGCCCAGGAGGACCTCCTCAAGGAGAACGTCACCAGCCACTTCGTCGAGAGCGATGAGCACCTCACCGGCTGCGTCGCCGTGTTCGTCGATCAAAGCGGCGAGCGCTCGATGGTCTCTGGCCGCGGCGCCGACTTCTATTTGCTGCCGTCGGAGCTACCGAAAGAAACGGTGCGACGAGCGGGGCACCTGCACATGACTGCTTGGTCGTTCTTCGTCGACCCGCCACGCTCGGCCGCCCGCGCCGCGGCGCACCTCGCCCAACAGTGCGGGGCGACGCTGTCGTTCGACCCTGGCTCGTTCCAAATGATCGAGGAGATGGGCGTCAATCAGTTTCTGGCCTGCACGCAGGATCTCGGCATCGACGTCTTCCTGCCCAACTACGAAGAGGGTGGGGTGCTGACCGGCCTCGACGAGCCGGAGGCGATCGCCGCCGCACTCGCCAAGCTGTATCCCCAGGCGCTGATCATGCTCAAGCTCGACGCCGACGGGGCGCTGGTCTACGAGGGCGGCATCGCCACCCGTGTTCCGCCGGCGACAAACAACCTCGTCGATGCAACCGGCGCCGGCGACTCGTTCGCCGGGGCCTTCCTGGCTCGCTATCTCGGCGGCGCGACGTCAGTCGAGGCCGCCCGCTTCGCCACCACCATCGCCGCGTGGGTGATCGAGCACCTCGGTGCCCGACCCGAGCCCGACGCCCGCCTGCGGGCAATCCTCCGCTGATGTTCAGCGACCGATTTCGCTCGTTGCATGCCGATGGCACCTTCGTGATGCCCAACCCGTACGACCTCGGGTCCGCTCGACTGCTCGCCGCCCTCGGCTTTCCCGCCCTGGCTTCGACCAGTGCGGGGTTCGCAGCAACCCTCGGTCGTCTCGACATGAAGGTCAGCCGTGACGAGTTGCTCGATCACATCGGCCCGCTGGCCGAGGCCACCGATCTTCCCCTCAACGTCGACTCCGAACGCTGCTTCGCCGATGATCTGCGTGGTGTCACCTTGACCGTCGAGTTGCTGGCCGAGACCGGAGCAGCGGGCTGCTCGATCGAGGATTGGAACCCGATGACCAACTCGATCGACCCGCTCGAGACAGCGGTCGAACGCGTGGGCGCCGCAGCCGCAGGCGCAACCAAGACCGGGCTCGTGCTGACGGCGCGTTGCGAGAACCACCTGCATGGCATCAGCGACCTCGACGACACGATTTGCCGGCTGCAGGCGTACGCCGCTGCCGGGGCCGAGGTGGTCTACGCCCCCGGACTCGTCGATCTTGATCAGATCGCAACCGTTGTCCGCGCCGTCGGCGTACCGGTGAACGTGCTGATCTTGCCGGGCGGGCCGAGCGTGGCCCAGCTCGCGGAAGCCGGTGTGCGCCGTGTGTCGACCGGCAGCCTGCTATCGCGGATCTCGCACGGGGCCGTGGTCGCTGCCGCCGAGCGCCTGCGCGACAGCGGCGTGATCAGCAAGGCCGAGCCGTTCCTGTCCGGTCGCCTGGCGGCTCAGGCCTTACACGACTGAGCCCCGCCACCCTTCGATCAGAGGCTGGAGGATTGCGGCCAGCGCCTGTTGCGCCTCGGCACCGAGTTCGTAGCCGACGTGGCGCACCGGGTGGCCGATCGCTTCGTCGCCGAGCCGCGCTCGCACGGTCGCGGCCAAATCGATCGGGGTGCCGGTCACCACCACGTCGCAAGGTGTCGCCGCAATCGTGGCGACCAGATCGGCGAGCTGCTCGTCGCCGTACCCCATCGCCGGAAGCACCGCGCCGAGGTGCGGGAACTTCTCGTAGACGGCGGCGAGTGACCCGACGGCGTAGGGGCGGGGGTCGACGATCTCGCCACCTGCCGCCCGGGCGGCGACAATGCCGGCGCCGAAGGGCATGCCCCCGTGCGTCAGCGTTGGTCCATCGTCAATTACGAGCACTCGCCGCCCAGCGATGTCTGGACCGGGTTGCAGCAGCGGCGGCGAGGTGGCGGTGATCACGACCGCCGACGGATTGAGGCTGCGGATCACGTCCAACTCGCGCTGCACGTCGGCCGGATCGGCGGTGTCGACCTTGTTGACGACGACGACATCGGCGAGCCGCACATTGACCTCGCCAGGGTGATAACCGAGCTCGTGCCCCGGGCGAAGCGCGTCGGCGACGACGATCATCAGATCGGGCGCGTAGAACGGCACGTCGTTGTTGCCACCGTCCCAGATGATGACGTCGGCCTCCTGCTCGGCGGCGGCGAGGATGTCGGCGTAGTCGACACCGGCGTACATCACCATGCCCTGTCGCACCGGCTCTTCGTATTCCTCACGCTCCTCGACGGTCGGATTCGACGCATCGATGTCGGCGAGTGTTGCGAAGCGCTGCACGCGCATGTCGTTCAGCGCGCCGTACGGCATCGGGTGCCGTACGAGCGCCACCCGCAGACCGGCATCGAGCACCAACCGGGCGACAACCCGGCTCGTCTGGCTCTTGCCACATCCCGTACGCGTCGCGCACACCGCGACCACGGGCCGGTGCGAATGCACGTACGAGGCCCTCGGACCGATGAGGCTGAAGTCGGCGCCTGCCGCCATCGCCCGAGACGACAGATGCATCACGTCGGCGTAGGCGACATCGGAGTAGGCGAAGACCACCTCGTCGACCGAGCTGTCCCGCACGATCGCGTCGAGCTCGGCCTCGGGACGGATGGGAATGCCCGTTGGATAACGAGGCCCGGCAAGCTCGGTCGGATAGCTGCGGTTGTCGATGTTGGGGATCTGTGCTGCCGTGAACGCGACCACCTCGACATCGGGATCGTCGCGGAACACGACGTTGAACGTGTGGAAATCGCGCCCACCGGCGCCGGCGATCAGAACTCGTCGCATGAAACCTCCTCGTAGCGTCCCGCTGTGGAGTATTACACGGGGTGCTGGATTGTCACCCGGTAGTGCACGCCGAGCGGGAGGCCGTTCGAGTGACAGCTGAAGCTGAGGAACGGCCAGCCCATCCCCGGCGACTGCTCGGATTCCACCAGGCGCACCGTGGCATCGCCCACCCCATACGCCGTGGCCATCTGGGTACGACCGTCGACGACGACCTGCGTCGGTGTGGCCTCGACAACGGCGGTCGCCACAGCGAGTGGGATACCGAAGGCCTCGGGCACGTAGAACCCGATCGGGGCGCCCGGTTGCTCGTCGGTGGTGCGCACGACGATGCCCCGCTGCTGCGCCGGCGCCACGGTGACCACCCCGCTGAAGGTGACGACCCGAGCGGGCCGGCCGTCGAGGTCGGTGACCGTGTGCTGCAAAGTCGGCTGCGGCGCGGCGTTCTGCAAGGCGTACTCCATGGTCATGACCTCCTCGAGCACGACTGTAGACGAGACCTTCGGCCGCTCAGCGGAAGTCGCGGCTGGCAACGGAAGCCTGCACGCGCAGCAGCATCAACTCGTCGGCGACGATGTTGATCACACCCTCGCTGCGTTCCAGACGTCCACGGATCAACAGCGCCGGCGCCCCTCGGGCGATCGTGCGATAGCGAGCCCAACACCCCTTCGACACGACGATGTTGATCAACCCGGTCTCGACCTCGAGGTTCATGAACGTCACCCCCTGGGCTGTCATCGGCCGCTGGCGGTGGGTGACGATCCCGGCCACAAGCACCTTGCTCTTCGGCTCGCAATCCCACAAACCCGTTGCCGTGACGACGCCCCGCTGACGCAATTCGTCGCGCAGGAACTGGGTGGGATGGCCGTTGGGCGCCACCCCGGTAGCCCACAGATCGGCGACTGCGGTCTCCATCGGATCCATGCCAGGCAGGCGCGGTGATCGTTGCCCCGTGATGATGCCCTGCAGACGATCCGACCGCGATTGCACGGCGGCGCCGACCGCCCACAGCGCTTCACGACGTTCCAGCCCGAAGCATGCCTCGAACGTCCCCGCCGTAGCCATCGCCTCGAGTTGTTGCAATTGCAACGATGGCACCGTGCGCACCAGGTGCTCGAGCGATTCATACGGCCGGCCGGCCTCGATCTCGTTGGCCAGGTCGGTGCCGATGCCGCGCACCGAGCCGATCCCCAGCCGCACGGCAACATCGCCCACACTGTCATCGCACGGCTCCAATGTCGCCGCCGCCCGAGACGCGTTGAGATCCGGCGACCGCACCACGACACCGTGCCGCCGAGCGTCTTGGGCCAGCGAATGCGGGCTCCAGAAACCCATTGGCTGAGCGTTGAGCAACGCCGCGCAGAATGCCGCCGGCTCGTGAAACTTGATCCATGACGAGGCGTAGACGAGATACGAGAAACTCACACTGTGCGACTCGGGAAAGCCATAGTTGGCGAAGGCCGCCATCTTGGTGAAGATCTCATCGGCAACATCGCCGGTGATGCCCCGCTCGGCCATGCCGTCATATAGCCGAGCTTTCAATTTCTCCATCCGCGCCCTGCTGCGCTTCGAGCCCATCGCCTGGCGCAACTGATCGGCCTCGCTGGGCGTGAACCCGGCGACGTCGATGGCCATCTGCATCAACTGCTCTTGGAACAGCGGCACACCTAGTGTCTTGCCGAGCGAGTTCTCCAACAGCGGGTGGAGATACGTGATCGGCTCCTGGCCGTTGCGGCGACGGATGTAGGGGTGTACCGAGCCGCCCTGGATGGGACCGGGGCGGATGAGCGCGACTTCGACCACCAGGTCGTAGAAGCGGCGCGGCTTCAGCCGCGGCAGCGTGGCCATCTGGGCCCGCGATTCGATCTGGAACACACCCACCGTGTCGGCGCGGCACAGCATCGCGTAGACGTCGTCCTCCTGCGGAATGGTGGCCAGATCGACCTCGTAGCCACGGTGCTCGCGGATCAGATCGACGGCATAGTGCAAGGCGCTGAGCATGCCGAGACCCAGCAGGTCGAACTTCACCAGCCCGGCCGCGGCGCAGTCGTCCTTGTCCCACTGCAGCACGCTGCGTTTGTCCATCCGCCCCCACTCGACCGGGCAGACCTCGATCACCGGACGGTCGCAGATGACCATGCCACCGGAGTGGATGCCGAGGTGACGCGGTGCGTCCTCGATCTCTTCGGCCAACTCCAGCACGGCCGGCGGGATGTCGTGATCCGGTTGGTTGGCGGTGGTCGAAACATTGCCCCAGGCGTCGATCTGCTTGCTCCATGCGTCTTGCTGGCCGGGCGCGTAGCCGAGCGCCTTGGCCATATCGCGCACCGCCGACCGGGCCCGATAGGTGATGACGTTGGCCACCTGGGCGGTGTGGTGGCGGCCGTAGCGCTGATACACGTACTGGATGACCTCTTCTCTTCGGTCGCTCTCGATGTCGATGTCGATGTCTGGAGGGCCATCACGTTCCGTCGACAGAAACCGCTCGAACAACAGGCCGAGCGACACGGCGTCGGCTTTGGTGATGCCGAGGGCGTAGCACGCCGCACTGTTGGCCGCGCTGCCGCGCCCCTGGCAGAAGATGTCGGCCCGATTGCAGAACTCGACGAGATCCCACACCACCAGGAAGTAGCCGGCGAACCCGAGATGCTCGATGACGTCGAGTTCGTGGTCGATGGTGCTCCAGGCCCTGGCGCGCAACGACAGATCTTCATGAGCCGCCGGTCGCTCGCCGTAACGACGGCGACCACCCTGCTCGACGAGACGGCGCAGGTACTGCATCTCGCTGAGAGCAGTGCCATCGGGCCCCGGCGGGCACGGGTAGGGAGGCAGGTTCGGCGCCACCAATGCCAGATCGAACGCCGCCGCCCGCCCGATCTCGGCAGCCGCCTCGACCACGCCCGGGTAGCGAAGGAATCTTCGGGCCTGCTCGGCCCCGCTGCGCAGGTGGGCGCCGGTCGACGCCGGTAGCCACGGATCGAGTTCGTCGAGGCTGCGTCGGGCACGTACCGCGGCGATCGCCGTGGCCAGCTTGCGTTGCGCCGGTGTGGCGTAATGCACGTTGTTGGTGGCGACGCAGGCCAGATCGTAACGGGCCGCCAGCTCGGCCAGGGCATCGTTGCGCGCCGAGTCGAGCGGATCACCGTGGTCCCACAGTTCGACCACCACCCGGTCGCGACCGAACAACTCGATGAGCCGGCGTAACTGTTTCGCTGCCGCCGCCGGGCCGTGGTCGACCAGCGCCGACGGCACGGCGCCCTTTCGGCAGCCGGTGAGCACCCAACCGTGACCGGCCATCGTGTCGGCGATGTCGAGCAGGGTGAACTGCGGCGCACTCTTCTCCCCCGCCAGATGGCCCACGCTCAGGGCACGAGCAAGGTGGGCGTAGCCGGTGGGCCCATCGGCGAGCACGAGCAGGTGATCACCGTGCGGATCGGGAGCGTGATGATCGGGGACGAGACCGGTGGCGATCTGCTGGCGCGTGTCATCTTCGCTGAGCGTTACTCGTCCTCCATGCGACAGGGTGATCTCGGCGCCGAACACGGTGGGCAGTGCCACGGCACGAGCGGCCTCGGCGAAGCGAACCACGCCGTAGAGGCCATCGTGGTCGGTGACCGCCAGCGCTTCGAGACCGAGGCGGGCGGCCTCTTCGGCCAACTGCTCGGGATGCGAGGCGCCGTCGAGGAAGGAGAAGTTGCTGTGGCAGTGCAGCTCGGCATATGGCACGCGGCCGGTGTCGGGACGCATGAGCGGACGGGTCTGATCGGGTTCGTATGGCTGACGCTTGCGACTCCACGCCGGACCGTCGCCACCTGCATTCCACGCCGGTGAACCCGGGGCGCGACCATCTCGGCCGCGCCCATTTGAAGGGCGGTCGGAGAGCGCTGCTTCCAGCTCCCACCAGGGCATGTTCGGGTTGTTGAACCCCATAAGGGTTCACATGTTATCGAACGCTTGTTCGTCCCTCAACCTGTGGTGCGAGGGGTCAGCGAATGGCGAGACCGGTCTCGAGATCGAACAGGTGCATCTGCGTCGGGTTGACATGCAGCTTGGCGATGTCGTCGACGAGCAGTTGGGTGTGCGGTGGAAGCCTGGCCGACACCATCTGGCCGCTGACACTGCCCTCCGTGGCGTCGCGGACGGCCGCGGTGTCGACACCCGGCGCGTCGACTTCGATGTGGAGGATCACTTCGGATCCGAGGCCCTCGCGGACGGTGACCTTTCCAGTAAGGGTGTCGGTCGCCGAGCCACCCGCAGCAGCTTCGGTGAGGTGCTCGGGGCGAATTCCGACGGCCAGGTCACGCCCGTTCAATTCTGCGAGCGACGCGACCATCAACGCCGGAACCGAGATCGTCGATGAGCCCAGTTGAATGGTGCCACCATTATCGGCAGACTGATACGTGCCGCGCAGCAGGTTCATCTGCGGCGAACCGATGAACGCGGCGACGAACAAGTTGTCGGGCATGTCGTACAGGTTCTGGGGCGAATCGACCTGCATCAGCGAACCTTTCGACATCACCGCCACACGATCACCCATTGTCATCGCTTCGATCTGATCGTGGGTGACGTACACCGTGGTGACGTTGAGATCGTGTTGAAGCTTGGCGATCTCGGCGCGCATCTGCACGCGCAGCTTGGCGTCGAGGTTCGACAGCGGCTCGTCCATCAAGAACGCCTGCGGCTGGCGGACGATCGCCCGGCCCATGGCAACGCGCTGTCGCTGACCGCCGGAGAGTTGCGCAGGACGGCGATCGAGGTTGTCGGTGAGCTCGAGCGTGCGGGCCGCGAAGGCGACGCGCTTTTCGATCTCTTCCTTGGGTACCTTGGCCAGCTTGAGGGCGAAGGCGATGTTGTCGCGCACGGTCAGGTGCGGGTACAGCGCATACGACTGGAAGACCATGGCGATGTCGCGGTCTTTCGGTTCGAGGTCGTTGACCACGCGGTCGCCGATGCGCATCTCGCCGCCGCTGATCGTCTCGAGGCCGGCGATCATGCGTAACGCCGTCGACTTTCCACAACCGGACGGGCCGACGAGCACCAAGAATTCGCCGTCGTCGATTTCGAGTGACAGGTTGCTGACGGCTTGAAAACCGTTGTCGTAGACCTTGTCGATGTCGCTGAGTGTGATTGTTGCCACGAAGCCCCCTCTGTGTTCGCCGGGAAGTCTTGCATAGGTCTTTCCCTTCGGCGAACCGCATGCTATGGTGCCCGGTGGAAGTTCTCAAGGATTTCCACGTTTTTCCATCACGTTTCACCGACGTGCTTGTTCCAGAGGGGGAAATTACATGAAGTCACGAAGAGGCGCGTTCGGCGCACTTTGTATCGCCGGTCTGCTCGTCGCAGCATGTGGCGACGACGACGCAGCGACTCCAGCAGGTGGAACCACCGCTCCTGGCGGAACCACGGCGCCGGCGGCCGGGGGCGACAGCCTCGTCAACGGCCTGATCAAATGCGAGCAGCAGCACGCCGGGAAAGAAGTGCACATCTTCTCGCCGGTACGCGACAGCGAGACCGACAAGGCAGCAACTCGTCTGCGCGACGGGTATGCGCCGCTCGAGGCGTGCACCGGGGTGAAGGTCGTGTACGACGGCACCGACCAGTTCGAGACCGAGATCAAAGTCCGAGTCGAAGGTGGCAACTCGCCCGACGTGATCGACTTCCCGCAGCCCGGTGGTTTGCTCGACCTGATCAAGAAGGGCCAAGTCTTTCCGTTCCCCGATGCCTTGGCTGCAGCCGTCACCGCCGAGAACGTCGCCGGCTGGCCGGAATTGGCCACGGTCGATGGCAAGGTCTACGGGGTGCCCGCTCGGGCCAACGTGAAGTCGCTGGTGTGGTACAGCCCGTCGGCGTTCGCCGACGGTGGCTACGCGGTACCGACCACGCTCGAAGAACTCACCACCTTGTCCGACAAGATCGTCGCTGACGGGGGCACACCTTGGTGCGCCGGCATCGAGTCCGGTGTCGCTACAGGCTGGCCGATCACTGACTGGTTCGAAGACTTCATGCTGCGCATCAACGGCCCAGATGTCTACGACCAGTGGGTCAACCACGAGATCCCGTTCAACGATCCCAAGGTCAAAGCAGTCGCCGACGCCGTCGGTGGCATCTTGAAGAACCCCGACTACATCGGCGGCGAGAACGCCGTTAAGGCGATCGCCACGACGAAGTTCCAAGACGGCGGCTTCCCGATCCTCGACGGCAACTGCTACATGCACCGGCAGGCGAGTTTCTACTCCACCATCTGGCCGGCGGGCACGACCATCGGCCCAGAGGGACAGGTTGACACGTTCTACCTCCCGGTGAAGGCTGGCGATCCGAAGTACATGCTCGGCGGTGGCGACCTGATCGGCGCCGGCACCGACAAGCCCGAGAC
>JANNHY010000408.1:0-28503 GCA_031404635.1 Ilumatobacteraceae bacterium | reverse complement strand
GCGACGCGAAGCCGCGCGCCCGGTCCTTCCGGCATGAGCACGACCGCGGCCACGAAAAGACCGGCGAAGGCGAGAAGCGCGAGGAGACGGGTAGGCAAGTCCTCGACGAGCCGACTACCGGCCTCCACCTCGCCGACGTCGAGCAGCTGCTCGGCGTGCTCGACCGGCTCGTCGACTCCGGCAAGTCGGTCATCGTCATCGCCCACCACCAGGCGGTCATGGCGCACGCCGACTGGCTCATCGACCTCGGCCCCGGCGCCGGCCACGACGGCGGCCGGATCGTCTTCGAGGGCACACCCGCCGACCTCGTCGCCGCCCGCTCCACCCTCACCGGCGAGCACCTCGCGGCCTACGTCGGCACCTGACCCGAGGCCCTCGCGGACATCGTGAGAACCGGGGAAGACAGAGCCGCTGCTAGCGTCGGTGTATGCGTGGGACGATAGCTAACATTGCTAGCATCTCGTGCCATGACGACGATGCGGACGACCTTTACCCTTGACGAGGCAGGCAGTGCTCACCCATCGGGTCGGACTGCTTGACGACACCACGATGCAGCGAGTTTGCTCAGCCTTGAACTACGCCTTGGGATGCTGATCGATCTCGAAGATAGATCGCAACGAACGGCAGATCAGGTGGTGCCGGCGGCCCAGCCGGCCACGCCGACGATACGCAGCACCAGCACCCGGTCGAAGGGCTGGTCACGGTACTGCGGGTAGCGCCCGGCCAGCCGGGTGGCCAGGGCCGCCGCCCGGTCGGCGGCTGCGTCGCCATGCCAGCGCAGCTCGGCCCGCACCCACCAGAGCCGTGACCAGTCGCCGCGGTCCCAGTGCTCGACCAGCAGCGTGGCCCGCGGATCCGCCTCCAGGTTCCGCTCCCGCTGCAGCCGCAATGACGCCTTCGGCTTCACCCGGTCGACGGGTACGCCCACGTAGCCGTCGTCGTCCACCACGTACGCGACGGGCACGGCGTCGACGCCCCGCTCGGCGTGCACCGTGCACAGGATCCCGTGGTCGAGCGCCGCCAGCCGGGCCCGCGCCTCGTTCTGGGCGAGCCTCATTGCAGGAGAGCGGTGGCCATGGACATGGGAGTCGGTGTGATGACACCTCGCGGCGTGATGGAGACGTGATCTCCGCCGTGTCATGGTACTTCGTTGAACGGTTGGATCGGGGGTGTTCACCCTCGCCGGGCGAGTTCGCCGAGGCCGAAAGGCGCTACTCTGGCCCAGTGTTGGGGCCACCGTGCGTCCATGATCGCACCTCTATCTTCGAGGGCCGGACGGTGCGATGAACCTGGCCGTGTGGGTGGAGCGCCACGGCCGACGGCGACCCGACGACCCGGCGCTGGCCGACGGCGAGCGCGTCCACGCCAGCTGGGGCGCGTTCGCCGCCCGGACGGCCGGCGCGGCCGCTGGCCTGCGCCACGACCTCGGCCTGTCGCCCGGTGACCGGGTCGCCATCGTGATGCGCAACCGGCCCGAGTACCTCGAGGCGCTGTTCGCCATCTGGCACGCCGGTCTCGTGGCCGTACCGGTCAACGCTCGTCTCCACCGCGACGAGATCGCCTACATCCTCGAACACAGCGCGTCGGCCGTCGTCGTGACCGACGCCGAGCATGCCGGCGACGTCGAGTCGCTGCTCGGCACCGTCGCTTCGCTGGAGGCGATGGTGGTGGCGCCCGGTGAGCGGTGGGACCGGCTCACGGCGTCGTCGCCGGCGCCGCTCGTCGGCCGGCACCCGGAGGACCCGGCCTGGCTGTTCTACACGAGCGGCACCACCGGACGGCCAAAGGGGGCCACGCTCACGCACCGCAACCTGCTCATGGCGTCGCTCAGCTACTTCGCCGACATCGACCCGGTGATGCCGCAGGACTGCATCCTCCACGCCGCGCCGCTGTCGCACGGTTCGGGGCTCTACGGGCTGCCCCACGTGGCCCGGGGGGCGGTGAGCGTCGTGCCGCAGTCCGGCGGCGTCGACGGCGACGAGATCGCCGCCCTCCTGCGGCGCTGGCCGGGGATGTCGTTGTTCGCCGCACCGACCATGGTGAAGCGGCTGGCCGGCGACCGGGCCGCCGCCGCCGCCGACCTCTCCCACCTGAAGACGATCGTCTACGGGGGCGCACCGATGTACCTGGCCGACCTGGAGGACGCCCTCGCCGTATTCGGCCCCCGCTTGGCCCAGATCTACGGGCAGGGCGAGACGCCGATGACGATCACCGCCCTGTCAAAGGCAGACCACGCCGACCGGAACCATCCCCGGTGGCGGGACCGCCTGCAGAGCGTCGGCGTCCCCCGCACCGACGTCGAGGTCCGCGTCGTCGACGAAGACGGCCGCGAACTCCCCGCCGGCGAGGTCGGCGAGGTGCTGGTCCAGGGCGACGTGGTCATGGCCGGCTACTGGAACCAACCTGGCGCCACCGCCGAGGCGTTGCGGGGAGGCTGGCTGCACACCGGCGACGTCGGCAGCTTCGACGCCCACGGGTACCTGACGCTGCGGGACCGGTCCAAGGACCTGATCATCAGCGGGGGGATGAACATCTACCCCCGGGAGGTCGAAGAGGCGCTGCTCCGCCACCCCGGCATCCGGGCCGCCGCCGTCGTCGGCCGGCCCGACACGGAGTGGGGCGAGGCGGTAGTGGCCTTCGTGGTGGCCGCCGACAGCGCCGCCCCACCGCCGGTCGAGGACCTCGACCGCACGTGCCTCGACCACATCGCCCGGTTCAAGCGGCCCAAGGACTACCGGTTCGTCGACGCCCTGCCGACCAACAACTACGGCAAGGTCCTCAAACGCGAACTGCGCGACCGGCTCAGTGTCGAGGCGGAGGATGGGGCCTGTTAGGTTGCCGCGTGCAGGCAGGGTCTGGGGCCCGGAAGCATGCCGCTCGGCCTCGACGTAGGCCCTTGCGACCAATTGACGAACGATGAGGAGGCCGTCTCTCATGAAGCTCGCTTTGTACTTGCCGAACTTCCGCAACAACGTGACCGTCAAAGAGCTCGAGGATCTCACCAGCCGCGCCGAGGAACTCGACTTCGACTCCGTCTGGACGCTCGACCGGATCGTCGTTCCGGAAGCCTCCGATCGCGCCGAGCTCCAGTACTCGTTCGGCATGATGAACGAGTTCCCGAAGGCATTGCCGGTGTCTTCCCGCGGTGAGTGGCTCCAGGGCTGGCCGCTGATCCCCTGGCTCGCTGCGAAGACGACCAAGGTGCGGATCGGCATGAGCATCACCGACACGCCATACCGAGCGCCCGGCGTGCTCGCTGCGGAGATCGCCACCGTCGACCACCTCTCGAACGGCAGGGTCAACGTGGGGCTGGGGTCCGGCTGGATGCCCGAGGAATTCGCAGCCGCGAGCGCCTCGCACATCTTCCCCAAGCGGCACAGCCACGTGCGCGAGACGATCGAGATCATGCAGGGCATCTGGACGAACGACCTCTTCGAGTACCACGGCGAGTTCGCCGACTTCGACCGATGCGGGTTCGGAGCGAAGCCGGTGCAGAAACCGCACCCCCCGATCTTCTTCAGCGGGCTCAAGGACCCGAAGCGCTCGGCGAACCGCATCGCCAAGTACGGCCTGTCTGGCTGGATCGGGATCCAGGACACGCCGGACGAACTCCAGCAATGGCGCGGCGCCATCCAGCGAGAGCTCGAAGAGCTCGGGAGTTCCCGCTCGGTCGACAACCTCGAGATCTGCAGCATGATCTGGTTCGTCATCACCGAGGAGGAGACCGATCAGACGCCGCAGGGCAAGGGCAGCAATCTGCTGGCAGGAACCGCACTGCAGATCACCGACAACCTCAAGCGCTACAAGGAGGCGGGACTCACGATGGCGCTCCTCTGGCCGCCGTTCCAGGACGTGCCGGTTGCGAAGACGCTCGACGATCTCAAGCGGCTGAAGGAAGAGATCATGCCCCAGGTCGACGCGATGTAGCTCCGCCGCGCCGACGGCCGCTCACCTCCCGGAACAAGGTCAGTCAGGCTCACCAGTTGTCGTACCGGACTGCCACAGGGCCTGAAGCGCACCTGCGTGATCAGTACGTCTGATGACTGGCGCCCCCACCTATCTGTTCGACATCAGTCATGGCTGGCGTCGACCACACAGAAGCGGTTCCCCTCCGGATCGGCAAGTACGACGAAGTCGGGGTCCACCGGATACGAGTCCCAAGGTACGCAAGTGGCGCCGAAGCCGACCAGACGCTCGATCTCGGTGGCCTGGTCAGCAGCGTCGACCCTGCGAGCTCGCAGTCAGTGGACGTTGAAGCATTTGTGAGAGTCGTAGCTTTGGTGCATGGCCATCGATGACACGCACGGCCTCGGCTACGAGCTGGTCGATGACGATCCGAACGTGTCGGTGCTCCTCGCCACGATGGACACCACCGCGAAGTGGGAGGCGACGCGCCAGCTGCGCTCTTGGGAGCGCAGCGAGCTGGGTCTTGGAAGCGGTCAACGGGTGCTCGACGTGGGCTGTGGTCTCGGTGAGGCAGCGCTCGCCCTCGCTGACGATCTCGGCGACGACGGCGAGGTCGTCGGTATCGACGTCTCGACGGAGATGCTGCGCATCGCCAAATCGAAGGCAGTCGGCGCACGTTGTCGGGTGCGTTTCACTGTTGGCGACGCCCGTTCGCTCGCCGAGCCTGACGATTCCTTCGACGTCGTGCGATCCGAACGAACCCTGCAGTGGCTCGCCGATCCAATAGCTGCCATCGCCGAGATGGCGCGTGTCGTGCGCCCTGGTGGCCGGGTTTCGCTCATTGACACCGACTGGTCGACGTTCGCGATCGATGTCGGCGACGACGATCTCGCCGCAATGGTTCGCAATGCGATGCGGACCGAACGCGACCGGCCCTCCAACATCGGACGGAGACTTCATGATCTCGTCCGCTATGCCGGCTTGGTCCCAGTCGCCCGAGAGGAGGCCACGCATACCTGGACCGGATGGAACCCCGATGAGACACCCGCACCCGACGGGTGCTTCTCGATGCAAAGCCTCGCCGATGATCTCGTCGCCACCGATCAACTCGCGCCCGCAGAGCGGGATCAGTTCGTGTCGAGGATCCAGCAGGCAGCCCGCCGGGATCGATTCTCGATGAGTCTCACGATGTATGCCGTCGTGGCCGCAGCTCCGACACCGTAGAGCCAACGCACACCGTGGCAGGCGGCGGGCAGTCCCACGTCAGGCGGCATGGAACTCGATCGTGAAGGCGCTGCCAGCATTCGACAACGCGACGCGACCGTCGTCGAACGCCCGCCGCGTTCCGTCGACGACGAGGGTGTCGGCGACCGCGCCGTGGATGACGAGATCGAATTGGCGACGGGCGAAGGCGGGGTAGCCGTCGCCGTCGACCTCGGCGCGCATGGTGACCTGCTGGCCAGCGCGGGTCACCTCGAACGTAGTTCGGAAGCGGGCATCGCTGTTCGCCGCGAACGTGGTGCCATCGTCTTCCTGCAGGGACGAGCGGTAGGTGCCATCGGCGGCGGGGACGAAAAGGTGCAGTTCAACCGCCGTCGGTTGGTATCCCGCAGTGGAGGGTGGAGCTGTTGCCCACATCGGGATCACGGCGCCGCCCCGAGCGTAGAGGGGGATGCCATCCATGGTGACTTCAGCCCTGACGTATCGGGAGCCAACGACGACCTCGTCGGTGTGCCAGTCGTACCACGTGCCGCTGGGAAGATAGACCTGCCTGGCGGTAGTGCCCGACTTCAGCACAGGGGCGACGAGCAGATCGGGCCCGAGCAGGTACTCGTCGTCGAGATCACGGGCGGTGTGATCGTACTGATGGTCGAAGATCAGCGGCCGTTGCACGGGCGCGCCAGTCTCGGACGCGATCACGAACGACGTGTAGATGTAGGGCAGCAACCGGTAGCGCAGCCGGATTGCCTCGCGCACCAGATCCTCGACGGCCTCGCCAAACGACCAGGCGTACTGGTCGATCCAACCGATCGCTGAGTGGTTGCGGCAGAACGGGGTCAGGGTGCCGTATTGCATCCAGCGCAGAAACAGTTCGGCGTTGGTGTCGCCTTCGAAGCCGCCGATGTCGGCGCCGACGAATGCCTGGCCGGAGATCCCCAAGCCGGTGGCCATCGGCACGCTCAGCCACAGGTGGTCCCAGTTCGCCATGTTGTCGCCCATCCAGTTGGCGGCATAGCGCTGGATGCCGGCGAACCCGGCACGCGACAGCACGAACGTGCGCTTATCGGGCTTGGCGTCGAGAAGGCCCGCTGTGGTGCCCATCGCCATCAGCAGTGCGTACTGGTTGTGGAAGCGCTCGTGGGAATATTGGCCGCCGCCGAAGAGCATCGCGTCGGGTGGGATGGCTCCCGTGGCCGGCTCGTTCATGTCGTTCCAGATCCCGACCAGACCGGACTTCACGTGGGCGGCATTCAACTCACCCCACCACGCCCGTGCCTCCGCGGTGACGAAGTCGGGAAACGCCGTGTTGCCGGGCCATACCTGGCCGATGTAGACGTCTCCACCCTCGGTCTTGCAGAGCACGCCCCGCTCGACAGCCTGGTCGAACACCCAGTAACCAGGGTCGTACTTCACGCCCGGATCGATGATGGTGATGACCCCGAAACCCTGTTGGCCCAGCCGCGCCAGCATGCCCGGCACGTCGGGGAACGCCTCGGTGTTCCAGGTGAACACCCGGAACCCGTCCATGTACTCGATGTCGAGCCATAGGGTGTCGCACGGAATCTGGTGGTCGCGATGGCGCTGCGCCAGTTGCTCGATCGCGTCCTGGGTGTACTTGGCCCAGCGGCATTGGTGGTAGCCCAGCGACGACATCGGCGGGATTGCCATGCGTCCAGTGAGCTGGGTGTAGCTCGTGAGGATGTCGGGCATCTGCGGCCCGGCGAAGATGTACTCGGTGTACTGGCCGCCGGTGAAGTGGATGCGGTATTCGTCGCGTGCGGTGAAGTCGTAGTGGCCGCGGTAGCCGTTGTCGACGAACGACCCGGTCATCGAGCCATCCGGATACGACTGGTGGTAGAAGAACGGAATCGAGATGTAGTACGGATCGAACTCGATGCTGGTGCGTTCCGAACGCAGATCGTCGGGCGGCCGACCGGCGGTGAACTCCTTGGTTCGCTCCGGATCGAGCACGTCGGTGTTCCAGAGCGTGAAGTCTTGCCCGCGGCGGTTCTGGTGTCCGGACTTTTCGCCGAGTCCGTAGATCGCGTCCTCAGGGCGGCATCGACGCCGGAACGTGAAGGCGTCGTTCAACGTCGCGTAGGTCCAATAGTTACCGTCGAGGTCGGGTGCCGCCTCGACGACCGGAGTGCCGTCGATTCGGTGCACATCGAGGCGGAACGGGTCGAGCCACAGCGAAACGACCATCGCCGATGTTCGTAACCACGCGACCCCGGCCGACTGCTCGACAGTGAATTCGACGCGATGGGCGAGCGGCTCGACGCAGACTGCGAACGTGGGGGATTCGTCGAACGTTCCGCCGCGGCTGATCTTGACCCGGACGACGTCGTCGCCGACTACGTCGATCCGCAACTGCTCACCGTGCAGGCGAGCGAGAAGACCGTGTTCGGTGCTCTCCACCGAATCCACCCGCTCGAATCGGATGTAGTTGCTGGTGTCGATCATGCTCGGGGAGTCTTGCAGCACCGGTACCAGCTCAATGGCAGCATTGAGGCTCGTGGCGACCATCTCAGTCGGCGTAGGCGTTGCCCAATACGAGTCAGAGCGGTGCCCGGGGCGAGGTTCGAACCCGCACCCTCTTGCGAGGAGGGGGGTTACGACTTCACAATCCCGTCCGTCTGGTCTCGCCGAATCCGTCTGGCCTGCTCCGGTCCGCCGTCGTCGTCCGCCCAGTCCGTCAGATCCATCCGGACTCGCCAAGTATCGCCGAATCCCGTGCAGGAATCGTGCAGCCGCGCTGGCCGAGGTGAAGCGTGTCGGCTCACCGCCGAGTGGCCCTGGCACGCCTTGGCGTTCATCGACCGGACTGGTGCGTTCGGGGCGTGACGTCCCAGAGCGCCGACACGTGCACGGCCGAGAGCCGATCCTCGATCGGATGTGCCTCTGGTGCTGTCGTGGCGAGATAGCCGTGATGGAAGCGATCGCCGAGTCGGTCGCGAAGCAACCGCAGCCCGCGAGCATCGGCATACGAGGGCGTGGCACCGCTCTTCACCTCGATCGCCGCGATGCGGCCGTCGGGGTACTCGATCACGACGTCCACCTCAGCCCCACCACGGTCACGGAAGTGCCACAACGACGGCTGTGTTTCGGACCAACTGATCTGCTTGCGAAGCTCCATGACCACGAACGTCTCGAGGAGCGCACCGAACCGCTCGGGTGCCGCGAGTAGCCGGTCGGATGTGAGTCCGCACAACGCCGCTGCGAGACCGCTGTCGAGGAGGTGGATCTTGGGACGGTGCACCACCTTGCTGCTCAGGTTGACCGACCATGCCGGAAGGAGCTGCAGAACGAACGCGCCGCTCAGCTGAGCGAGGTATGCGTCGATGGTGCGTGCCGACCAACCGAATTCTGACGCGAGCTTGGCGACGTTGAGTTCCTCGGCCGACCGAGAGGCGAGCAGCCGGAGGAGTCGGGGGATCTCCACGACTCGTTCGAGATCGGCGATCTGGTTCACCACGCGCGTGACACTCGTCGAGGCATAAGCATCGAACCATGCGCGTCGCCGACCGGGCACGCGACGGACTGCCTCGGGGAAGCTGCCGCGGACGATGAGATCTGTGAGTTCGACGCGGTGCAGGGGTCGGTTCTGCACGATCGCGTCCGGTGATTGCTCGATGAGGTCCACGACGCTCGACCGCGAGCCGGCGAGTTCGACTTCACTGAAGGGCCACAACTCGACCACCTCGACGCGACCGACCAATGCGTCGGCCATCTCTGGCACAGAGAGCAGCCGTGCCGAGCCCGTCAGCACGAAGCGGCCCGGTCGGCGGTCAGAATCGACCGCGGCCTTGACGGCCCGGAACAGTCGCGGCTCGAGTTGAGCCTCATCGATGACCAGGGTGTCGACGGAACGCTCGACGAAGGTCCGCGGGTCGGTCGACGCTGCCCGTAATGTCGGCTCGTGATCCAACGTCAAAACCTCGACGCGACCCGGCAGCTGGAGCAGCTCGGTCACCAAGGTCGACTTCCCCACCTGACGAGCGCCGTTGATCACCACCGCCGGAGTGTCGGTCATCGCCGCCCGCACTCGGGGCACGATTAGTCGAGCGGTAGTCACAACCATCAGCCTAGCAGACGTATATGATAACTTATTCGTCTGCAACTGAATGTCATATTCGTCCTTTCCCTGCGGATGATTCGTCTCCTCCAATGAACGGCACCATGGCTATCCGACCTTCGGACCGACCGCGCTCGTGGCACCGATCGTCGGCATGGCCCAAGGAGCGATGAACGCGTTCACCGCGACAGCGACCGACGCGACGCGCCAGACGCGGCCGGGCGTCGTCGTCAAGGTCGCCGAGATGGAGTCCATCCAGAGGCTGATCGGCAGCGTCTCGGCGCAGATCGACGGGGCCCGGGCGCTGATGTTGACGAGCCTCCGGGAGGGTGAGGCCCTCGCTGCCTCCGGCGAGACCCTCTCGATCGAGCAACGCACGCGCATCCGACGCGATCAGAGTTACGCCGCTCGCACATCCGCCGAGGCGGCCACCGCGCTCTTTGCCAAGTCCGGTGCGCGTGGCGCCGACCAATCCGGCGCTGTGCAACGCTTCTGGCGCGATGCGAGCACGGCCGCACTCCACGCAACGATCGACTGGGACATGGTCGCAGAGATGTACGGCACCCAAGCGCTCGGGCTCACCACCCTCGGCGTCTTCTTGTGCACCTCGTCGTGTGCGATTGTCCTACCGCCTGTACTACTATGAGGCTCATGGCTGTCCGTCAGAAACGCTCGATCTCCCTCCCACCCGACCTCGCCGAGGCGATCGACCTTGCCGCTGCCCAAGAAGGCACGACCGTCAGCGCCTGGCTCGCCGACACAGCCGCACACCGCCTGCGCCTTGATGCCGGCCGGCGGGGCATTGCCGAGTGGGAGCGCAAGAACGGAAACCTCGCAGCGGAGGAGCTCGCTGATGGGCTCGCCCGCGCGCGGGCCCTCCTGCGAAGTTCGACACCCGCGCGCAGGTCGGCGTGATGAACGGTGTCACCTACGACACCGGCGCCCTCGTCGCCGCCGACCACAACGATCGACGCATGTGGGCACTACATGCCGGCTTCCTCGCAGAAGAAGTATCCCCCACCGTTCCCGCACCTGTGCTCGCCGAAGCCTGGCGAGGCGGCTCGCGTCAGGCAAGCCTGGCTCGATTCCTGGCCCTTTGCTCGCTCGAATCCATGAGTGAGCAACAAGCGAAGTCCGTCGGCGTCCTCGCTGGCAAGGCCGACCACGACGACATCGTCCACGTCACAGTTGTGGAAGGAGCGATCCGCAGGCACGACGCGATCGTGACCTCCGACCACACCCACATCCGCAAGATCACCGACGCCGTCAGCGCCAAGATCACCATCGAACAAAACTGACCCAATCGTCGCGCGTCGGCGCGAGCACTCGAGTTGATCGGGCCGGATCCCGGGGAGCAAACGTGAGCGGGCGTCGTTGCCGCTACGACGGCAGCGCCGTCAGCCAGTCCGTTCCAGGGTGACCGAGTACGTCCCGTGGCGGCCCAGTCGCCGACGTGGAGGAACATCGTCGTGGCGCCAGGCGCCGGGGCGCCGCCGATCACGTCGAGTTGAACCCCCTGGAAGTCGGCGGCGATCTGCTCCTCCAGCGTCGGTGCCTCCGTCGTAGCTGGCGCCTCAGTCGTCGTTGGGGCCACGGTCGTTGCTGGCGCTGGCGGGGCGCTCGTCGTGTCCGAGCTGCTCGACTCGTCTGACGAACACGCGGATGCTGCGACGGCGACAGCAACGACCAATGTGATGAGCTGGGCGACGGTGCGTGTGGTTCGGTACATGGATGCTCCTCGGCTCAGGGACGTGAACAACTTCCACGGCGCATCCTCCGAGACGGTGTCTGCAATTTTTCTGCAACGTGCCAGAAAAACAGGTATGCGAACTCGATCACCACCGAAACCTCACTGATCATTGTGTGACATTTCGTGCGCATCGACCTTCGCTGCGACCGGTCGCCGGGCCCAGCCATCGCAACATAGCCCCAGCTCAAACCATGTGCCCGGGGCGGGATTCGAACCCGCACCTCCCGAAGAAGAGGGGGGTTTAAGCCCCCCGTGTCTGCCAGTTCCACCACCCGGGCAGGTGTGCAATCCTAGATTATTCGCATCGGCGACCCGCCCGCGCGTCGATCTTCCCTGGATCCGGGCGCCAGCGGCATTCGAACATCAGGCCAGACGTGGACGTTTGGCGCCCAGATCACCGGGGGCGCGGGTGGCGCGCCGTGTTCGGTCGAATAGCGTGGACGCATGCGGCCCGGACATCGAGCGCTGGCCCTCGTGGTGATGACGGCGCTCGCTGCCTGTCGAACGACGGCTGAAGTGCGTTCGACCCGTGCCGATCGAATCGATCAGGCGACCTTGCCCTCCAGCGAACCGGCTGACTCCATCGAACCGGCGACTAACGTCGAGCCGGCCGACACCACCACGCCTGCCACCAAACCCACAATCGACTGGCGTCGCTGCGACGACCCAAGCGCCGAGGACCCATCGTTGGAATGTGCCACGCTTCCGGTGCCGCTCGATTACGACGACCCGACCGGTAACAGCATCGACGTCGCGTTGATCAGGGTCCCGGCCGCGGGCGATCGGCGTGGCGCCGTGCTGTTCAACCCTGGAGGTCCGGGCGGCTCAGGCTTCGATTACGTCGCCGCGGGTGGCATGACGTATGCCGCCGCACTCGGGACGGAATCGTTCGATTTCGTCGGCTTCGACCCTCGTGGGGTCGATCGCTCGGGCGGCATTCGTTGCGTGACCGACGAGTTCCGAGATCGGCACCTCTACGTCGACGACACACCCGACACACCTGAGGAGCAAGCTCTGAAGGACGAGGCCGACACCGGGTTCGTCGACGGCTGCAAGCAGAAGTACGGCGACACTCTGCGCTTCTACTCGACCGAGAACACCGCTCGCGACATGGACGCTATTCGAGCCGCGCTCGGCGACCAACAAATCTCGTACCTCGGCATCTCGTACGGCACATACCTCGGGGCGACCTACGCAACAATGTTCCCAGATCGCGTTCGGGCGATGGTGCTCGACTCGGCGTACGAACCGAACGGCGACACGGTCGAGCAACAATTCGAGACACAGCTGGTCGGATTCGAGCGTGCCTTCGACAACTGGACCGCATGGTGCCAGAACACGATCACTTGCGACTTCACGACTGCCGACGTCGCCGGTCGCTGGGATGCGCTGAACGAGCAGCTCGATGCAACTCCCATCGCCGGGTCGGACGGGCGCCTGGCCAACAACGCAACCATGGAACGAGCTACGACTGCTGCCCTGTACAGCGAGAGTGAGTGGCCGGTGTTGGCCAGGGCACTGGCCGAAGCCGAGCAGGGCGACCCGGGTGGAATGTTCGGCCTGGCCGATGCCTACGACGGTCGTGATGAGGACGGGACGTTCAACACGTTGTTCCAGTCGTTCCCAGTTATCCAGTGTGCGAGCGGAATCGAGGCCGCGCCACCCACTGACCCGGAGGCATTCGCAGTCAGGCTGCGTGCGGTGGCCCCGCGATTCGGCAAGGACGTCACCGCCGATGATCTGATCTCGGAATCAGAGGATTGCTTCAAGCTGGTGGGTGACGTCGAGCAGGTCGAGTTGTCGTACGACGGTGACGGCCCGATCGTTGTGGTCGGCGGCGCCAACGACCCGGCAACGCCGATCCGCTGGGCACACGAGATGACCAGCGTGCTCGGACCGAATGCTCGGATGGTGACCTTCACTGGTGAAGGTCACGGCCAGTTGCTGGTCAGCACGTGCGTAACCGACATCGAGGGCGCGCTGCTGGCCGATCTGACCTTGCCCGAGCCCGACACGGTGTGTGAACCCGACCCGGTCGTCGACAGGCCAGCGTGGTGGGATTCCCTGCCAGTGCCCGAAGGTGTCTCCGCGATCGCCACTCTGCCCGCGCTCGCTGCAGCGCTTGGCGCAACGCCGACGCTGGTCTTCAGCGAAATGCGGACCACCACGCTGAGCGCCGAAGATGCCGTCGCTGCCTACACCAAGGTGCTCAACGACGCAGGCTTCGAGCAGTTCGACGCACCGCAATCAATCCCCATCGACGACACGGTACAAGGGGCGTACAGCGACTTGAACAACGGCAACACGTTGGTGGTGATCGCCTTCGGTCCTAAGGCATTCGATGACGAGTCGTTGCAGACTGCCAAGGCCGAGGTGCCACCGAACACCACGGTGGTTCTGCTGATCGCGGTGGACATCATCTAGGCGACCGATCGCAGCCGCGGTGCTTCGAACCCCAGCGCCTTCCACAGTTCGGCTCGAAGACGATCAGACCGGGGGGGCTGTAGTTGATTGGTGACGATCACCCCCTCGATCATGTCGCCGACGATCGCCGCCCAGGGGCGACCCTTGAGCTGCACCGACACAACAGCGCCGTTGGTCAGGCGCCGCAGCGAGCGGTCGACGCCGGCGATACGTGGCGGGCAACGAAAACTGGGCGCAACCAATCCACGACGACGAACCTCGCGACCGATGGTGCGGGCGGCGTGGGCAAAATCGAGGGAGGAATTGCTGACTGGCATATGAGCAGTGTCGCGCACGGGTGTTACAAGCTCGGTTGCGACACCCCTTGGTTAGTCTCGGCAGTGTGGACGAATCGCAGCTCAACCCGGCGCAGCAGCGCACTCTTGCGCTCCTACGGCGATCGGCCGAGCCGACAACGTTCGACGCCGCGCTGGTCGCCGATCTGCGTGACCAGGCCAACGAGGCGTTCGCCCACTTCAGCGACCGGCTCGATGGACATACTCTCTTCGTCACCAAGCACACGCTGGCCACCGTGCACGACTGTGAGGTGCACTTCTTGGCTCCCGACGACTTCGAATGGACCCCAGCTCGCGCCCGCGGCCAGGTCGCCCACAAGGCCATTCAGTTGATGCTCAACTGGCGGGGCGAGCCAAGCCCTCGCCAGCTAGTCGACGAGGCCTTGGCCCGTCTCGGCGACGAGGAGCGCGACTTCGGCCGCTGGATCGCTGGTCTATCGCCTGGCGATGAGGCCGATCTGCGCGGCCAGGCGGTCGAGCGGGTCAGCAAGTTCTCCGAATGCTTTCCGCCACTCGACGTGCGCAGTAACCCGGTCACCGAGGCTGCGGCGCAATGGCCGCTCGACCACCCGATCTTGCTGCGGGCGCGGGTCGATCTCGTAATGGGCCGGCCGCAGGGCCGCGAGAGCCGCAAGTTGATCATCGACTTGAAGACAGGGCGAGTGACTCAGCGTCATCGTGAAGACCTGCGCTTCTATGCGTTGGTCGAAACACTGGTGCGCGATGTGCCGCCGCGCAAGCTGGCCACGTTCTATCTCGACTCCGCCCAGCCGGTCGTCGAAGACGTGACCGAGGGGGTGCTGCGCGCCGCTCTGCGGCGCACCCTTGACGGCATCCATCGGCTGATCCAGTTACAGGTGGAAGGCGAGCCGGCCGTCAAGAAGCCTGGGGTGTCATGCCGATGGTGCCCATACCGCGAGCACTGCATCGAGGGTCAGGCGTACTTGCGCGGTCGCGACGACGAGGTCGATCCGTGAATCAGGTGATCACGCGCACCTCGTCGCCGATCTCCAGCCAATCCCACACCACCTGACCCTGCTCGGGCAGCACCCGAATACAACCCGCTGAATCGCCGTGGCGTTCCTCGGTACCGACCGAATCGAGGGGCTGTACCCACTCGCCGCTGGGCAGGACCGGCACGGTGTGGAAAGCGACTCTGGCACCGGTGTTCTCGCCTCTCGTGAAGGCGACGAAGTGCGTCATCGTGGCGTAGTGCCCGCCAAATGTCGACGAGGCTTGCATGTCTTTGTCGTAGACCGCGAACGTGCCTGGGTCGGGCAGGGTACGCGCCGTGGTGACGACGAATTCGGGTAGCGCCACACCGCGATCGCACAACCATGCCCGCTGCCGGTCGCGATCGATCACGGCGCCATGCGGCGTGATCGGGCAGTTGAGATCGAGTAATGGCGCCGGTGTGGTCGTGGTGGTCGGCGAGGCGACGACGGTCGTTGTCGCCCCGACCGTCGTTGATGAGGTCGTGCTCACCGGCGCCGCAGTGTCGGCGACCGACGTCTCGGCGACGGCTGGCGCCACAATGGCGGATGTCGGCGCGGCACTGGCCGGCCCAGCCGTCGGAGAGGGCGAATTGGTGCACTGGACCACGATGACGACGGCCACGGCACCGGCCAATGCCCGGGCGAGCACCTGGTATCCGTGCGGCATGGGTGATCAGGCTATAGGCCGCCGTCGAGCATGGTCTCGACGCCGAGTTGCCAACAGACGAACGACAACACGTCGGCGTCGTCGCGAACCCGCATATTGGCCGGCTTGCCCTGGCCATGGCCGCTACGCCCACCCTGACGCAGCAGCACCGGCCGATCGGCCTGATTGGCGCCGGCCCAGGTGAGCATCGCCGCCATTTTGCGAGCATGCAGCGGGTCTACCCGCGAATCGCCCTCCGCCGTGGTGAACAGCACGGCCGGGTACTCGACGCCCTCGCTGACGTGGTGATACGGCGAGTAGGCATGCAGCCAGGCGAACTCCTCGACGACGTCGGGATCGCCGTACTCGTCGGTCCACAACCGGGCGATGAGGAACTGCGGGAAGCGGATCATGTCGAGCAATGGCACGGCGCAATGCACCGCCCTCGCCAGATCCGGCCGCTGAGTGATCGCCGCACCCATCAACAACCCACCGTTCGATCCACCCTCGACGGCCAGCAGGTGGCGCGATGTGTAGCCCTGCGCCACCAGCCAATCACCAGCGGCGTGAAAGTCGTCGAAGACGTTCTGCTTGTTCTCTCTGCGGCCGGCACGATGCCACACCTCACCGTGTTCGTAGCCGCCGCGGAGACCGGCGACGGCGAACACCCCGCCGACCGCGCACCACGCCGCGGCGCGGACCAGCCACGACGGCGTTTCGGCTATCGCGAAACCGCCGTAGCCGGTCAGCAACAGCGGTGTCTGCGTCGATGGCTCGGCGTCGGCACGGTGCATCACGAACAGCCCGATCTCGGTGCCGTCGGGGCGACGGATAGATCACCTGGCGGACCGTGAACGGCGGGACCGACGTGTCGACCTCCGCCGACCAGGATTCAGCACCCTCGCCAGCAACGCGGTAGAGAGTTGTTGGAGCGTCGAACGAGGCCACCGTCAGGAACGCTGTGTCGCCCTCGGTGTCGAGAGACTGCACGCTGATCAATCCAAGGCTGTCGAGCCTGTCGCCGAGTGTTTGGTCGATGTGCCACACCTCGACGGTGTCAATGGCGGCCCGACTCGACACGACCAGCAGCCGATCACCGAGGCTGGCAGCACGAGTGACGACGACATCGCGTTCGGCGACGATCGTGCGCCACTCGTCGGGGTTGTCGAATGGTGCCGCAACGACGCGACCGTTCGGCGCGTCACGCGACGTCACGGCGTACAACTCATCGGCGTGGAAGAAGAACGACGACAGTGCCTCGACTCCGCTGATGACTTCGCGCCATTCGCCTATCGCGGTGTCGAGCAGATGGGCGTCGATCCGACTCCAGCCGACCAGCATGTACACCAGCAGGTAACGTCCGTCGTCGCTCGCCAGCACATCCGGCCAGGTCTCAGGGGTGGGCAGGGCGTCGAACACCAGCGGGTCGTCTATCGGGTCGCTACCCAGGCGATGGAAGTACACGTGGCGGTGGTAGGCGTCGCCCTCCGGATAACGCAGGTACCAGAACCCGGAATTGTCGGGCAGCCAGGCGATTGTCGACGCCCTGGTGTTGGCGATCGAGTCGGGAAGTTGCCCACCTGTCTGCACGTCGATCACCGACAGCGTGCTCTGCTCGGTGCCGCCCTCGCTGAGCCCGACGGCGACCAGCGAGCCATCCGGTGATGGCTCGTACCAGTCGATGGCGACAGCACCGTCGGCAGCGCGCTGAGCTGGATCGAGGAGCGTCCGCGCCGGTGCCTCCCGGTCGACGGCCGACCGCAAGACCAAAGCGAACTGGTCGGCACCGGCTGCCCGTTGGAGCACGAAGAGCTTGTCGCCTCGAACAGCAGCACCTCCAACCGTTGGCAGGGCGGTCAGCGCGGAAAGGCGCTCGTGCCACGGGCGCCACGTTGGCCGGGCTTCGAGCGCCTGTTTGGTTCGTTCGTTGTGGGCGGCAACCCACGCCGCAACCTCGGCTGAGTCCCCATCTTCGAGCCACCGGTACGGATCGGCGACAGAAATGCCGTGCAGCACCTCGACATCGGCGCCGCGCCGTGTCGGAGGTGCAGGGAGAACCGTTGGCTCAGCCACGCCCCATGTTGGGACGCTTGCCGTGGTTGGCCTTCGAACGGCGCATACGCGCCTTTTTCTTCTTGGTCTTCTTCGACATAGGCCGCCGATGCTATCGGCGGGTCACGCTGCCTGCACCCAGCGGAGCAGGTCGTCGGCGGCCCAGGTGTTGATCACCCGGTCGAGCGGCACCTCGCATTCCGCCGCCCGGTTACAGCCGTGCGGCTGCCATTCGAGCTGGCCAGTGGCGTGGGCATCGGAGTCGATGGAAAAGTAGCAGCCGTAGTCGATAGCCAGGTCGAGCAGCGGGCGGGGCGGATCGAGCCGCTCCGGCCGGCAGTTGATCTCGACCGCTGTATGGAACTGGGCGCACGCAGCAAAGACGTAGTCCGCGTCGAACGTCGACGGATCGCGCTTGCCGATCATCCGTCCTGTGCAATGGCCGAGGATGTCGACGTGTGGCGAGGCGACCGCTCGCACCATCCGCTCCGTCATCGGTTGGCGCTCCATCCGCAGTTTGGAGTGGACGCTGGCCACCACCACATCGAGTTGCGAAAGGACATCGTCGCTGTGGTCGAGAGTGCCGTCTTCGAGGATGTCGACCTCGATGCCGGTAAGAATCCGGAACGGCGCCATCTTGTCGTTGAGGGTGACAACATCGGCGAGTTGCTGCTCCAACCGCTCCTTGCTCAACCCGTGGGCAATGGTGAGCCTCGGCGAGTGATCGGTGAGCACCATGTAGTCGTGACCGAGGCTGCGAGCCGTACGGGCCATGGCCTCGATGGTTGCCCCGCCATCGCTCCACAGGCTGTGCATGTGACAGTCGCCGCGCAGGGCGGCGCGATAGCGGCTGCCGCCGTCGGTCAGCTTGACCTGCGTCTCGGCCTCGATCTTGTCTACGTAGCTGGTGTCGCCGCGCAGGGTCTCGGTAATCAATCTCGCCGTCGAATCGCCGATCCCGTCGAGATCGGTGAGGGTGCCGGCGGTCGCTCTCGCTGCCAGGTCGTCGGGCGCGACGGCACGCACCACTTCGAGGGCACGAACGAACGCCTTGGTCTTGAACCCGGTGTCGTGGGCCCGATCCAGGCAATGCACGACACGTTCAAGGGCCTCGACCGGAGTCACCTCATCGAGTGTAGATGGCCCTTCGTGGAGGTCGGCGAACGGGGCTACGACGGCTGGCGACACCGACGATCCCGATTCCCGCGACCAGAAGCGAAGTGCCCAGGTAGGAGATCAGGTCGGAGCCGTCCCCGGTCTTCGGCAGCGCCGGAACAGTGATCGGTGGGATTGCTTCGGCGAATGGTGCAATCGGTGGAGTGTCTGTTGTCGGCGGGGCCGCCGATATCACGACTTCCACCGTCGTTGGGGGAAGCGTCGTGGTTGTCGACGATGTGGTCGTCGGCGCCACCGTGGTCGTGGTGGTCGAAGTCGAGGTCGGCGTCGTAGTCGCCGACACCATGGTCGTCGAGGTCGAGGTCGTCGTCGCCGGCAAAGTGGTGGTCGTGGTGGTCGTGGTAGTCGTCGTCGACGTCGACGTCGAGGTCGCCGGCAAAGTGGTGGTCGTGGAAGTCGTCGTCGGGATCGGCACCTCGACCGTCGCCGTTGCGGACAACACCTGCGGTGCGCCACCGGTGACCAGGTTCTGCGCCCCATGCGGATCAGGGCCTGCCGGCTTGCCGCGGTACACGAGTGCGGGCCCGGGTGCGGGCGTGGAGGCGACAACGGTCATCGCTCCTGGAGCCACCGGCATCGTCGATCGTGCGATTCCATCTGCGTCGGTCTCGAGCGTGGTCGGATCATCTTGTCCACTCATCAACAGCGTGACCATCCCCCCGGCCAGCGGTCGGCCCGACACGGCCAACGTGGTCTCGATGTGCCCGGCGACATCGATCGTCGCGGTCAGGGTCCACTCCCCCGCAAATCGAGTCGCCTCGGCATCAAGTTGGAGGGCGAGCGCCTGCAGGTCGTCGCGGCCGCTGGCCCGAGCGAGCATCATGAGCGAAGGAACAAGTGGCGCCGTCCCACTCACGGCACGGTTCGTGCCTGCGCCGTCGTGGGCGTAGTAGTGAAACACGGCCCACATCGCCGCCGCCGTAAGGTTGTCGGTGGTATCGCCGTACCGCCAGGTGAGGTAGGCGCGTTTCGCCCCGGTCGGGTCGTTCGGGAACTGCTGGACGACGATCGTTGACAGCGCGTCGATCGTCGGGTGGATGCCGCGGTTGAAGGTGCACGAACCGACCCGGAACTGACCCGCCTCGTCGACGAACAACCACTGTCCCGCCCAGATCGGGCCTGGCGAGAACGCGACGCCGGCCGTGTGGAACTCGATCGCCAAACCGGCGCAGCGATAGTCGTCGACAAGATCGGCGCCGCCGCTGAAGCTGGTGTGGGCGACACAGTTCGAAGGGATCTCGGCGCCGAGTTGGCTGGCGTCGACCAAGACCGGCCCCGACATCGCGATTGCCGCGAACACCGCCACAAGAACTCTCCTCACGCCACACAGATCGACAGCGACCTCGGCCGAGCGGAAATCTCCGCGGGTAGCCTCAAGCCTTCGCTATGGAACGCTTCGGCCTGGTTGGCCTTCCCAACGCGGGCAAGAGCTCGCTGTACAACGCTCTCACCGGTGGCGGCGCCCTCGCCGCGCCGTACGCCTTTGCCACCAAGGATCCCAACATCGGTGTGGCCAAAGTGCCCGACGAGCGAGTGGATCGCTTGGGGGCGATGAGCAAGAGCAAGGCGCTGGTGCACGCCACGGTGCAAGTCGTCGACATCGGCGGTCTCGTGGAGGGGGCGTCGAAGGGTGAGGGCCTGGGCAACAAGTTCCTGGCCAACATCCGCGAGGTCGATGCGATCGTCTTGGTGCTGCGGGCGTTCGAAGATGACGACGTGTCCGGCCCGTCGGATCCCATCGAGCACCTCGGTGTGGTCGAGATCGAGTTAGCGCTAGCCGACCTCGAGACGGTCGAGAAGCGGTTGAAGCAGGCCACCCGCCAGGCCAAGCTCGACAAGACCGCTGCCGGCGAGTTGGAATCGCTGCAGGCAGCGTACGACGCATTGTCGAACGGTCGGCCGTTGTACCGAGCCGGTTTGAAACCCGAGTGGCGCGAGCAACTGCAGCCATACTTCCTGCTGACCAACCGGTCGGTGCTTGCCGTCGTGAATGTCGGCGAGAACGACCTCGACCGGATCCCCGACGTGGAACAACTGATTCGCGACGAGTTCCAGTCCGCCGGCGACAACGTGGAGGTCATCGGCATGTGCGTGCAGCTCGAGGCCGAAGCAGCCACCATCGTCGATCCGGTCGAGCGGGCCGAGATGCTCGAGGGCTTCGGGCTCGGCGAAGGTGCGCTGTTCCGCATGGTGCGCAGCTCCTATCACCTGCTGGGGTTGCGCACGTACCTGACCACCGGGGAGAAGGAGACCCGGGCGTGGACGTTCTACGCCGGGTCGAGCGCGCCCGAATGTGCGGGTCGCATCCACACCGACTTCCAGCGTGGATTCATCAAGGCCGAGGTGATCCATTGGGACGAGCTGCTGGAGATCGGCTCGTGGTCAAAGGCCAAAGACCTCGGCAAGATCCGCGTCGAGGGCAAGGACTACCGCCCCGTCGACGGCGACGTGATGGAGTTCCGCTTCAACGTGTAGCAGGGGTTTCGCGATCTGCGACGTTTCGGTCGCAGTGCCTCTGACCTGGTCCTATGCGTCCTTCTAGGTGCTTCCAGTTTCGCCCTGTTCGTTTGGAGGAAGGACCTGGGAAGGACCAATCCGGGACCAAGCCGGTCACGAGGGGTCGTCGCGAGGGTTAGTAGCCGAAGGTCCAACCGGGCCACTCAGCCACCTCGACAAGCTTCTGCACCTCCTCCTTGAGGCGGCCGCCGATCGACAGCAGCTCGTAGTTGAAGACGCCGATCGGCCCCTCCAACTTCTCATCCATGATGTGCACGTTGATGATCTCGCCGGTCTCGATCTCCAGCTCCACCTCGACGGGCACCCGGTACGTCACGTACACAACCATCACAGCCTCCTTCAGCGTTCGCCCAACCCGCCAAGCATCGCTCGAGGGTGTGACACGTCCGGTGGCAACCGACTTCAGGGCAGCAAGCCGAGGCGCTTGGCGGCGGCCTCGAGGTCCGTTCGGAACGCACCGAGCGCGGTGAGCGTGTACAGCCCGTCGATCTGCTTCGTCTCGTACAGGTCATGGATGCGCCGAAGGTCCTTGACCCTGCTCTTCCAACCGATGCCGTCGACCGCTGCCATGACGTACTGCGAAGGTAGGCGCTTCTACAGCCATCTCCTCAACCTCGCGCACGGCGTCGGTGAGCTTTGACCCTGTCGAGTCGAAGCCCTTCGCAGCAACCACGATCCGCGCTTCGGCGCCGCCAGCCGGAATTGCCAAATCGCACGGTGCCGTCAGGCCATTTCGCCCCTCGAACCGCGTGCGTGTGGCGCACGGCAGTCCCAGGTCCTTCGCCACACCCTCGATCTCATCTTCGACCCGGCGTCCAGTCGCGCCGGCGTCCGTCGCCGTGCGCCGCGTGCCCGCACGCGCGACAAGAACATCTCCGAAGTCGTACGTACGCGCCCGCTGCTCGTTGATCAAGCGAACAACGTCGTAGTTCTTGTCGAGCATGTCGACGAGATCCGAGGGGCGATCACGAGCGAGGGTGACCCAGCCGGCAGAGCCGAGATGATGCTTGAGGACGTTCTTCAGTTTCTCCCTCGTCAACCCGACTGCGAGGCCGAGAACAGGCACGGCATCGGGCGTTTGAGCGATGAAGTCGGCCAGCGACTTCCGATCGACTTTCGCGAGGGCGGCGTCGCGCGCCGGCCACCGTCCGAATCTCCTCGCTATCCGCGGTTGGCACCGTGGGGTCGAAGGGATTGCTCAGCTGTGAGAGGGAGTTCAGGTAGTCGTCGAACGCAGAAATCGTCATCTCCCAATGAAGAGGAATTCGACTGCCTCGCGCCGCTGGGCGGTCGAATGCGTACCGAAGTGGTAGCGATGGTCGATCGTCCTCACCTCGACATCGTCCTTGAAGTCGCGAAGCAGGGCCTCGATCGTGGCGGCGTCAGGCACCGCGTTCGACGAGTACGACAACACGATCGTCGACTCCGAGAACCTCTTGAAGAGATCCCGCAGCGCATCCGTGATCGTGTGCTTGTAGCTGAACGGCGTGTACCGCTTCGCAAGCTTCTTCGTCTTGGTGTCATGCATGATCTCCTGGTTCCGCCAGTAGACGCTCAGACCTTCGAGGAAGTGGTAGCGCTTGATGTAGCAATTGTCGTCCCGGGGCGGCGCGTAGGGAGGATCGAGGTACACGAGATCGAACGACGGCTCGACGTCAAACACATCGGACTGAATGGCTCGGCACTTCGCGCCGCTGTCGAACACCACCGAGTTGTACTCCGCCACGGTCTCGATGAAGTGCTCACGGAGGGGGAGACGTAGGTCGCGCCGACCGTCGTCGTAGCGCAGCTCGGTGAACGTGAACACTCCTCGCGGCTGCTTCCGTGCGGCGGCGAGCACAAGGGCCGAGATGGCCAATGAACGCTTGGCGCCCCGAAGCTCGTCGATGTGCGACCACGCCGAGTCCAGAAACTCTCGGTCCGCCGCTGTGAAGTACAGGCCGTCGAAAGTCGTCTGGATGAAGTCGCGACCATCCAGCGACGGACCGACGATGCGAGCCACCTCCGCTTCCGAGAGCTTCGTCCGCTGGTTGGCGACGGCAGCGCCGGCGATCACACTGGGAAAGGCGAGGAAGTCGTTCGAGGTGACCTCGTACCCGAGGCACTTGAGGGTGTACGACACCACGCCACTGCCGCTGAAAGCGTCAAGCGCGGTGGACCCACCCAGCTCAGCGAAGAGTTCGGCAAGATGGGGCACGAGGCGGTACTTCGACCCCATGTAGCGCAAGCGCGGGAAGCTCGATACGCGCCGCAACACCTCTTCCAAGGAACTCGGAGGTGCAGCGGATCCCACGTCCCACAACGTTGGCGAGTTGGCGAGGTTCCTCGCGGACTGGTGGCGAGCGGAACGGCCGTTCATGAGCATCTCCTTCGGAGGGGCGCAGGATGTGGCCGAAATCGGCGAGGCGATGACCCTCGGTCCCGCACCTCCGAGTGTGCACGCGGGGTGTGTCACAGATCCTCGGTGTCGAGGTGGGAGCCGGTTGAGGCTGAGTTCGTCCTGGCATGGGCGTCGACGAGCAGGCCGCTCATCGGGGATCTAGGGACGATCGTGCATCCAGGGGCGGGACGATCGTGTAACCGGCGCGGGTGACGTCGCCATGAACGCGCTGTTCCACGCCACAGGCCCGGAGTGGAGCGCGACGCTAATCCACCCGACGGGGCCTCCGACGCTGAAGGATGGGTGCCGTGACAAGCGAAGGCCCAGCAGGTTACGTCTTCGCCGTTGCTGACGCTGCTTTTTGCTGCTGGGATCACGACCACCTCAAGCGAAATGTCCGCTTCCTCTCCGGGGTCGACACGGAGTACGACTGGCGGCTCGCCGAGATCCTCGCTGAGCATCTTGACGACGATGGCGGTGGGACTGCATCGATTGCCCTGCGCGCGGCCTACCACCAGGGGATCGAGACCCTTTTCTCTATGCTCGGCGCTTACACGCAAGCGCCAGCATGCGTTCCAGCGTGGCTCGCGTGCTGCAAGTCAGATGACCTCCGCAACGTCGTCGAAGGGCTTCGCCGTGGAAGCCCGCTGTTGACGCAGGTAGGCCGGCGCACTGTCAGCCTCGATGAGCTGGCCCAGGATGTTCAGTGCGCTGACCTGACCGCGTCTGTTGCTGTCCGCCGATAGCACGGAGTTCGCAGAAGCTGCGTATTTTCTGCGTAGACATCCCGCCACGCCGACCGCCCGGTGATATCCTATGATATCGACAGGAGGTGCCGTGACTGACATCCTGATTCGCGACGTCCCCGATGACGTCATCGCCGCCATCGACACCAAGGCCCAGCGGCTCGGCCTCTCGCGCACCGAGTATCTGCGACGGACCCTCTCTCGCGAGCGCGACGTAACACCCGCCGAGGTTTCCGTGGCCGACTTAGCCGCCTTCGCCGACACGTTCGCCGACCTCGCTGACCCCGAAGTCATCGACCGCGCCTGGCGATGACCGACTGGCTCATCGACAAGTCCGCGCTCGTCCGCCTGGGGGCCAGCCCTGATGCGACCGAGTGGGCCAAGTGCATCGAGCGGAGACTCGTCCGCGTCACGAGCGTGACGCTGCTCGAAGTCGGCTTCTCCGCTCAGTCGGCTGGCGACCTTCGTCACGCCCTCGGCTCCGCTCCGCTGCGGTCGATGCCCGTGGAATACTTCACCCCGGCGATCGAAGATCGCGCTATCGAGGTCCAAGCCATCCTCGCCGAGCGAGGCCAGCACCGGGCACCCTCCATTCCCGATCTGCTCATCGCCGCCGTCGCAGAACTGGCACAACTCACCGTGCTACACGTGGACAAGGACTTCGAGCTGATCGCCGAAGTCACCGGACAGCCCGTCGAACGGCTCAGCCAACCCTGACCGATACGAGGACGATTGATGTCCCGCACGACGATCGACGAACTGAGCAAGCGCTTTGGGAGGGACGGGAGATCCTCGATGGGTTCCGGCGGGCGCTCGCCGGACGATACGAAGTGATCACTCACGAGGACTGGTGGGGCGAGCCTGGTCAGCCCTTCTGATTGCAAACGTGTAGCAACGGAATGACTTGACAGCGGATTCATCGGCGAGTACATTACCAATTAGTTATGAAACTTCTTGGTTATGAACAGCGAACCTCAGATCGCCTTGACGCGACGTTCGCGGCGCTCGCCGACCCCACCCGACGAGCGATCCTCGCCCGGCTCGCTTCGGGACAGGCGTCAGTCACGGAACTGGCCGAGCCGTTTGCAATGAGCCAGCCGGCCATCTCCAAGCATCTCAAAGTGCTCGAACGCGCCGGGCTGATCTCGCGAGGGCGCGACGCCCAGCGCCGCCCATGCCGGCTCGAAGCCAAACGGCTCGCCGACGCCGACGACTGGCTGGAGAACTACCGCCAGTTCTGGGAGAGCTCGTTCGAACGCCTCGACGCCGTTCTCGACGAACTGAAGCACCCGGATCCACACAACAAACGAGGAGATCACCCATGCTGAACACCGGAACACTGCAAGTCACCACACCCACCGAGCGCGAGATAGTGCTCACCCGGGTCTTCGATGCGCCGCGGCAGCTGGTCTTCGACGCCTTCACCAAGCCCGAGCTGCTCACGCGTTGGTTCGGGCCGCGAGGCTGGTCGCTGGTGGTCTGCGAGGTCGACCTGCGGGTGGGCGGCGCATGGCGCTTCGTGCTACGTGGTCCCGAGGGCACCGACATGGGGATGGGCGGCGTGTACCGCGAGATCGTGCCGGGCGAAAGAACCATCCACACCGAGGCCTTCGACGACTACCCGGGCGATTCAGTTATCACCACGGTCCTCACCGAGAACGATGGCAAGACGACGCTGACCGCGTCGGCGGTCTACGAGTCGCAGGAGGTCCGCGACGCGGTGATCAACTCCGGCATGGAGCACGGTGCCGCCGAAACCTACGACAAGCTCGCCGAGCTCCTGCCGTCGATCGGGTAGTGCTCGGGGCCGTACGCTCGCGCAATGGCCCTTTCCCCAGTCTTCGAGTTTGCCGATCGGTTCGTTGCCGAACAGGCGGCACTCGACCCGTGTCTCGCTACGGCGCGCGGCATACCCGGCTACGACCACCTGCTCACCGACTACTCGCCGGCGGGCAACGACGCACGAGCCGACCACACGCGAAGGGCTCTCGCCCAACTGGCGACCCTACCCGGCAGCAACGACCAAGACCGCCTGGCCAAGGACTTCATCAACGAGCGCTTCGAGGTCACACTGATCGCCAACGACGCCGGCGAATGGCAGCGCGTGTTACGGGCGATAGCCGCCCCGCCCACCATCCTGCGCAGCACTTTCGACCTGATGCCCCGCACCGGCGCGGAAGCATGGGCCAACATCGCCGCCCGACTGCACGCTATTCCCTCGGCGTTGGATGGCCTGCGCTCCACGTACGACCACGGCCGCTCCACCGGTACGGTGGCCGCTCGCCGCCAAGCAGTTGCCGCCGCCGACCAGTGCGCCACCTGGGCTACCAACCGCTGGTTCGACAGCCTCGCCGAGGAGGCCGCTGGCCAGGCCGACATCCCACCCGACCTGCTGGGGCGCATCCGCGAAGGAAGCCAGCTCGCCAACACCGCGTACGGCACGTTCGCCGACTACCTGCGCGACGAGTACGCACCCGACGCTGACGAGGAGGACGGCTGCGGCCCGGAGCGCTACCGCCTGGGCGTGCGCTTGATGCTCGGCGCCGACCTGGATCCGCACGAGATGTACGAGTGGGCGTGGACCGATTTCCACCACCTGCGCGACGAGATCGCTGCGACCTGTGCTCTGATCAAGCCAGGGGCGAGCTTCGCCGAGGTGATCGACTTGCACGACCACGACCCTGCCCGCGCCGCGCACGGTGCCGATGCCTATCGGGCCTGGCTACAGGCACTCACCGACGTCGCGCTCACCCGCAGTAAGGAGCACTTCGAGATTCCTGCGGTGATGGATCGATGTGAAGCACTCATCCCTCCCGCGGGCTCCGCCGCCGCCGCCTACTACACCGGCCCATCGGAGGACTTCACCCGCCCAGGGCGCACCTGGTACCCCACGCTCGGACGCACGATGTTCCCCAAATGGGGCGATGTCACGACCTGCTACCACGAATCGGTGCCCGGCCACCACCTGCAGATCGGGTACGCCAAGGTGCAGGCCGCGTCGCTGAGCCGCATCCAGCGCAACAGCTTCATCAGTGGTCACGGCGAGGGTTGGGCTCTGTACGCCGAGCAGCTCTGCGATGAGTTCGGCTGGTTCGCCAATCCTGATCACCGCCTCGGATTCCTGAGTGGCCAGATCCTGCGCAGCGTGCGCGTGATCATCGACATCGGTATGCACCTCGGCATGCACATCCCCGACGGCACCACGCTGCACGACGGCACCCCGTTCCATGGCGGTGAGGCGTGGACACCTGATATCGCCTTCGAGTTCGCTGTGCACGAAACCGGACACACCGAGGCGTTCATGCGTAGCGAGGTCGACCGCTACCTCGGCTGGCCGGCGCAGGCAATCAGCTACAAGATCGGCCAGCGCGAGTGGTTGGTCGCCCGCGACGACGCCCGAGCCCGCGAGGGTGCGACTTTCGACTTGAAGGCTTGGCACACCAAAGCCCTGCGGCTGGGAGCGATCGGCCTCGACCAGCTGCGCGCTGAACTCGCTCGCTGACTCGCGTGTCGGCTCCCGGCGTCGCCGTCCAATGCCGCGTCGTGTAGGCGAGGATTCTATGATCCGGTCGGCGGTCACTGACGAACACCGCTTTCAACTACACATTTGGGGGTTTACACATGAAACAAGGGATACGTATCGCTGGGGTCGGCGTGGTGATGCTCACATCGCTGGCCATCACCAACCCGGTCGGCGCCAGCGATAGTCACACCTTTTTCGAGGTTCGAATCGAAGACCGTTGCGATCCGGTCTCGTTCAATGCCTTTCTCGGAGACGGTGCGTGCACTCCGGTGAAGACGCGCGGCACCGTCACGATCGACGAGCTCTTCGCGGAATTGAATCCGGTCGACTTCGGTCCCGACAGTTGGAGATTCAGCCGCACCGACTTCTCGATCGAGCAGGGCGGCACCATCCGAGTCAAGAACATCGGCGGTGAGGCGCACACTTTCACCAAGGTGTCGGCCCCCGGAGCCGGCTGCGTACCGGAGCTCAACGAGCCGCTCGGTCTCACCAACGTCGTTGCGAACTGTGGCGGCCCTGAGGGTCCCGGCGACTTCGTCGACATCCAGCTCGCGGGTGAAAGCCGTGACGTCACCGATCTGCCACTGGGCGAGCACACGTTCATGTGCATCATCCATCCGTGGATGCTCTCCACGGTCGAAGTAACGAGCAGCGACTGAGGTTCTGTCTCGCGCCCGGGCTTCCAACCCGGCGGGATACAGTCGGGCGGATACGAAACCAGTTTGCCGCCGGCGCGTGTCCAACTCACGGGGTAACG
>JANNHY010000407.1:0-2427 GCA_031404635.1 Ilumatobacteraceae bacterium | reverse complement strand
GCCAGCGGGATGTTCTGGGCAGCGAGGATGACGATCGTCACGCCGACGAATGCGGCGATCAACCGCCACCTCACGACGGAGGTTCCAGACGGAATCCGACTCCGCGAACCGCTTCGATCCAACCGTGATCGCCGAGCTTCTTGCGCAGTGACGCAACGTGGGCATCGACCGTCTTGGTCGGACCGTACCAGTGGGCATCCCACACCGCTTCGAGAATCTCGGTCCGCGAATGGACGGCGCCGACATTGTTGGCCAGGAACGCCAACAGGTCGAATTCTTTGGCGGTCAGCGCAATCTCGGCGCCGTTGATGCGCACCCGTCGCGTCCGCCGGTCAAGCCCCATCGGGCCGATCACTTGCGGGTTCGCTGCATCGCGGTCGTCGCTGCCCGGCAGGCTATCGCCGGTGCGCCGCCCGACAGCCCGTATCCGGGCTACCAGCTCGCGAAGGCTGAACGGCTTGGTGACATAGTCGTCGGCGCCGAGTTCGAGCCCGAGGACACGGTCGAACTCTTCGCTTCGGGCGGTGAGCATGATGATCGGTGTGGTCGAGCGTTGACGGAGTTGGCGGCATACGTCGCGCCCGTCCAAATCGGGCAGGCCGAGATCGAGCAGGACCAGCTCGTGGCCGTGTTCGGTGAGAGCCTGTGCCCCTGTCGTGACATGGACAACCGTGTGACCGGCCGCCGTTAGCCCTTCGACCAGCGAGTCGGCGATGGCCTTGTCGTCCTCGACCAGTAGCAGCTTCACATCGTCATTGTGACAAGCCAGCAACTACGGCGTCGTCTTCTTGGACAAATCTTGGATATTCGCGGCCCGTCCCTTGGTAGGTGTGCTCGTACCTTGTGGTGCAGCCGGTACATGCGACCGCTACGACGGAAAGGTCAAACATGATGAAGACGAAGATGGCAACGATGATCTCCATCGCTGGGGTGCTGATAGCCGGCTCGGCGGCGGCCCTGGTGAATACACAAGTGCTCAGCGGCAGCGCTTCCCCCTCTCCCCTCGTGGTCGAGGCGGCCCCTCAGCAAACGACACCGGCAACGACGCAGGCCCCGGTCGCCACTTCGCCGGTTGTTGCTGCTCAGCCGGTGGTCGAGTCGACACTTCCTGCTCCTGCCCCATTGTCGACACAGGCCGTGTATGCGATCGGTGAGTCCGGCACGGTCACGCTCGACACGGCGGGTGATGTGCTGACCATCGTCGATGCTGCCCCTGCCGACGGTTGGATCGTCACCAAGGCCGAGACCGAGGACGCGACCAATGTCGAGGTCAAGTTCCAGGCCGGAAGCATCGAGGTCGAATTTCACGCCAACTTGCTGTTCGGAGTGGTGACCACATCGGTTGAGGCAAAGGACGAGTCGACGCCGAACGGTTCCGTGGCCAGCACCGTTAGCGGCGGCGGTAACTACAGCGGTGGCGATGACGACAGCGACGAAGCCCACGAAGTTGGTGGCGACGATGACTGATCCACTACCGCCATCCACCGCTGAGCGGCTCGCTGCCCTGCGCCAGCCGGCGCAGAAACGGCGCCAGCCGGCACACACCTCGAAGATCCTGACGGCCGGCATCTCGACTACCGCTTTGCTCGGCCTGGTGACGGCGATGGGATGGCAGACCGCCGCCGAGAGTGCGCAGACCACCTCGCTGGCCACGACGCAGGTCGCACCGGTCGCACCGGCCGCACCAGTCACACCGGTCACACCGGTCACGGCGGTCGCCCAGACCGTCGTGCCGTTGGTCTCGGTTGTGCCGGCCCCGGCGACGGTTCCGGCGACTGCCGCCCCGCTGGCAGCGCCGGCACCGGTGGTCATTCCCGTGGCCGTCCCCGTGGCCCAGCCGCCAGTGCAGATGACCTCTGGTGGTGCGGCGTCCAACACCACCACCAAGGCGTCAGGCTGAATCTGATGACGAGCGATGTTCGCACCGGGTCGTGGCGAGCCATGGGGTGTGCCGTCGACGCGGTCATCGTCGGCGGCTCACCGGAGTTGCTCGATCTGGCGAGAGTATCGATCGATCACCTAGAACGACGCTGGAGTCGCTTCCTCCCTCAAAGTGACATCAGCCGTCTGAACCACGCCGCCGGGTCGACCGTCCAGATCGACCCGGCGACGATGGTTCTACTCCAGGCCATGCTCGACGGTTGGAGGGCGACCGCAGGTGCGTTCCGATCCGCGCGATCACTTTTCTGTTGCGCTTCCTTGACGGGATCGATCCGGGGTTGTTAACGTGCGCGCACATTGTCCATTCTACGGAAGGCCAGGTCGCACCACAGCCGCGGGTACTTGCGCAACATCTCGCGCACCTTCTCGGGCCGCTCGAAGCCGGAATGCGCCCACAGGATGCGCGCCTGCGGGTCCTGCCTGAACTGGCGCTCGATGGCCTCGGCGTCGGAGTGCGAGTGCAGGTACAGCTGGTGCTGCCGCGCC
>JANNHY010000406.1:0-6351 GCA_031404635.1 Ilumatobacteraceae bacterium | reverse complement strand
GGACAAGGAGTCATGAGATGACGCGGTACCTGATCTCGTTCGATGATGGGGCGATGACCTTCCCCGAGGAGGAACTGCCCGACGTGTCCGATGCCGCGCACGCGGTGGTCCAGGAGGCCAAGAAAGCCGGCGTGTGGGTTTTCGGTGGCGGGGTGAACTACGACGAGGAGGCGAGCGTGGTGTCCACCGACGGGACGATCACGAACGGCCCGTATCCGGTGAGCAAGGAGAGAATCGGCGGAGTCGCGATCGTCGACGTGCCCTCACGCGGGGAGGCGCTGGAGTGGGCTGCCAAGATCGCCGTCGCCTGCCGCTGCGCGCAACAGGTCCGCGAGTTCCTGCCCGACCCGACCGTCTGATCGAAGGCCCACGGCCAGTTCAGCCCGCTGCTGCCGACGCGCCCCACCTCACCGCCCTCGTCGGCGTCGGCGCCAGATTCGAGAACGGCAAACTGACCGATCCACAGGTCTTGACAATTCCTCCCCTGGAGCCCGCAAGGAGATGTGGTGTGAGCCCGGTGTCGCGACCCGGCGCGTGATCGGGCTCACAGTTCGACAAGACAGCCAGGGGCACGGCCGAGCCCTCACCTATTAGCGCGCCCTGTGAGCTGAGCGAGTGCGGCGCACCACGAACAGCAGTACCAACCCGATCACCACTATGCCCGCGGCCTGCCGCAACGGCTGCAGCGTGTCGCCGCCGGTCCTGGGCAACGAGCGGCCGACGGCGCCGGTGACGGTAGTGGTGGCCGTGGTGCTAGTGGTGCTAGTGGTGCTAGTGGCGCTGGTGCTGGTGGGCGACCCGGTGCCGGTGACGGTAGTGGTGGTGGCCGCGGTGCCAGCGGTGGTCGGCGATTCGGCGACAGTGGTGGTGGTCGGCGCCGCTGCAGTGGTGCTGGGTATGGTCGGGATGGTGGGTGCGCCGGCTACCTGCACCTGCACGAACGCCACGGCGAGTGCGCCCGTGGCATCGGCCACGGTGTACCCGAACCTGCCGCCGGCTGCGCCGCCGGGCACCACCTCGATCTGCCCGTCGAGTCCGAGCACTGCCGTGCCGGCATCGAACCCGTACACCGATACCACGCGCAGGCCGAGGACGGTCGGGCCGCGGTCGTTGGCCAGCAGCGTCGCCGGGTCGATGATCGTCGCGCCGGAGGGCTGCACGGTGATCACATCGTCGACCGCCGTGGGTGCAGGCGGCTCGACCACGTCGACCGTGATGGTCACCGGGGTACCGCCGCCGCGGGCGGCCACCTGGAACGTGGTGCGACCGAGGAAGCCGACGATGGGCTCTATACGCATCCGGCCGTCGTGGCCGGTGGTGGTCGGGTCGCCGGTGGGCGAGTGCACCGGCTCGACCACGACGGTGTCGGGGGCGGGCGGGGTGACGATCTCGAACGACGCCGGCACACCGTCGTCGGTGAGCAGCTCGACCTCGGTGGGCACACCGGCGAGAACCGTGAACGTGGCGGTGACCGGGTCGGGCGCGTCGCCGGGCGGCATGTCGTCGGCGCCCGGGGTGGGGTCACCCTGCGGATTGGGCGTCTCGACATCGGTGGTCGGCGGTTCGGCGGGGTCGGGTGGCAGCGTGGCCGGGTCGCCGATCACGACCGGCGGTATGCCGTCGACCCCCTGGGTCACGCCGCCGTGCCAATCGACCATCGAGATGCCGATCGTCGGCGACGCCGGCTGTGCGTCGCCCACCAAAATGGTGGAATCCTCGACGGCGTCGACCGGGGTGCCGTCACCGCCGGCTGCGAAGCACGTCACCGGATCAGTCGTGTGGTACGAGTCGAGCACCGGCACGCGGCACAGGTGCCCTACAGATTCGGTGACGATTACGGTGAACGTGCCGACGCGGAAGTCGAATCGACTCTCCGAGTAGCGCCGCGGCGACATCGACGTCGACGACGTGAACCACACGCTGTTGCCGTCGGGCGTGAACCCGGCCGAGCCGAACAGCGTGCTGCCCTGGCGGATCATCGCGATCGTGTCGGCCGACCAGACGATCTGCGGCAGGTCGCGGAACACGATGTCCTGGCCGATGAACAGCGGCACGGGCATCGGCTGGGCGACGATCAGATAGTTGCCGCCGGCGAGCCTCTGGGCCGTGACGAACCGGTCGTCGTTCGTGGGCGCGAAGTTCATCCAGCCGTTGTAGGCCACGCCCTGCAGCGCGCCGTTGTTCGACGCGAACGCGTACTTCGACAGCTTCGTCGTCGCGTCGATGATGTACGCGTTGGTTTCCGACTGGTTGCGGTCGAGCACCTCGTATGAGAACAGCACCTCGCCGCCGTCGGGCGACCAGCGCGGACAGCCGATGGCGGTGACCGGATCCCAGTAGTTCGAGGTGCCCCACCCGAACGGGGTGACCACGCCGGTGATGCTGTCGATCTCCACCAGTTCGAGGTTGCGGATCTCCAGCTCACTGAACCCGTCGGTGCGCAAGGCGATCAGGCGGCGGCCGTCGGGGTGCCAGTCGGCGCACACGAACTGCAGCCCGCCCGACGTGGACGCGGTGGTGATCTGGCGCAGGTTCGCGCCGTCGCGGTCCACCACATAGAGGTCGCGGCGGCCACTTACCTCACCGTCGAACGCGATGGCCATGCCGTCGGCACGCCAATCGGGGTGCAGCGGCACCATGCCGCCCTGCCCGCCCACCGGCGGCACCATCGGCACCAGTTCCTGCAGATCGGTGCCATCGGGGTTCATCGTCCACAGGCCGAGCCCCGGCTGCGTGGGCGCCGTGGTACCCGGCACGGTGAAGTCGACCAGATCGGCGCGCACACCGACGACTCGCTCGGGCAGCACCTGCACCGGGTTGGCGACCTGGATGACGGCCGAGTCGGCCTGCCCGGTGCGCAGCCCATCGGACACGACCACGCGCATGATCGTGTCGCCGTCGACGAGGTCGTCGGACACCGTCACGATCGCCTGGTTGCCGGTCGCACCCGTCAACAGCGGCTTCCAGGTGGCGCCACCGTCCTGCGACACGAGGACGGTCGCGGTGGCGCCGGTGCCCACCGGTGCGGCGGTGGTCCAGTCGACGGTCAGTTGATCGCCGCGGCTCACCCTCGTGCCGGCCGTCGGTGCGGTGACGGTGACGACCGGTGCAGTGGTCACCGGCCGCTCGTCGACGGTGGCGCCGTCGAGCACGAGGCGCACGCTCGTGGTGGCGGGCAGCAGCGTGATGCGGGTGGCGTATGTGAACCCGATCGGCCCTGTGGGCGTGGCATCGGGGGCGAACAGGCCGCTGGCTGCGGCGAGGCCGACGCGTTCGCTCGACAGCACCGTGCTGCCGTCGAGCTGCTGCACGAGCATCCGATCCAGCTCGAGGTCGTCGAGGTCGTTGCGTGGGCTGCGGGTGTTGCCCGGCGTCCACGGCCCGGGCATGTTGGTGCCGGTGTTCGTGACCGTGCCGGTGATCTCCAGTTCGTCGCTCAGCGGGGCTGGCGGTGCGGGCACGCCGCCGGGTGGCCCGATGCGCACCAGCAGGCTGTCCCACGTTGACGCCCCGGTCCACGACTTTTCCGGTGTGCGCGCCGACATCCAGTCGGTGCCGTCGAGGTAGCGCCGCTGGTCGACGCGCACGCCGGTGACGGCGGGTGCGCCGGCGACGTGCATCACGCCGAACGTGTGCGCCACCTCGTGGGCCAGCGTCATCGATGGTGCGGACTGCTCGATGATCGCGGCGCGCAGGCCGGCGGCGGCCACACCAACGGCGCCGCGGGTGGGCTGCTGCAGCCACCCAGCGGGCACCACGCCCACCATCACGTCGACGTCGGAATGCCGCGCCAGCCAGTCGAGGATGCCGAGGTAGGCCAGGATCGCTGCCTCGTTCTGGGCCAGCTCGGGCAGGTCGCCGCACGACAGCATCGCCAGCACGCCGGGGGGTGCGATAGGCAACGCGGCGCGGGCGAAGGCGATCTGCCGGCGGGCGATGTTCGACAGATCGGCGCAGCTCACCCGGGCGCCGCCGGCGACGGTTGGCGTGACGAACTCGAGCGTCAGCGGACGGCCCTCGGTCGCCCTCTTGGCGACCGTGTCGTCGGTGGTGAACTCGTTGTCGAAGTCGTCGGCCGGGTCGGCGCCGAGCGGGTCGGTGACCGTGACCGTGGCGCGCACCGCCTCACCGTCGTTCAGCTGGAAGGCCTGGCCGGCGGGCAGCATCACGCGGTTGCGTCCGGGACGCAGCATGACCGCGGTTGAGGCTGCGACGACCGGGCGGCCGGGCGGCGACGTCGGGTCGGTGGGGTCGGCCGGCAGCGTGGCCACGTTCACCGACACCTGCAGCGACTGCGGCGAATCGATCGCCGCGTCGATGGTGGCCAGCACGAGTGCGTCGCGACCGGCGACGAGCGACGTGCCGCCGCTGGGCGCCTGCACCACGGCCGCGTCGAACACCGCCGCGTTCGGGCTGACTGCGAGCTGCGACGCGTACTCCTCGGTCAACGTGCTGCCGTTGATGGGCAGCTGCGTCCACACGCCGACCGCCGCGGTGCGGTCCATGGCCGGCGGGCCGAACGAGTAGAGCGAGCCGTCGCCCGACACGACGCGGTCGATGAGCCGCGACTGCAGCGGCGCCGGCGCCGCGCCGGTGTCGCGCACGGCGGTGGCGGTGAGCGCGGTGCGCGTGGCCGTCAGCACCATCAGGTCGCCGAGGGCAGTGGCGCCCACAGCCGCGCCGGAGCCAGTCGCCGCGGTGGGCAGCAGCAGTGCGGATCGCAACGAACCGAACAACGCGTCGGCGTAGACGGCTTGGCCGGGCCCATTCGGGTGGAACGCGCCGTCGATGTTGCCCTGGTTGAGACGCGACTCGGCGAGCCGCACCACCCACGGGTCGGTGGAGCAGTAACCGTGGCGTGCGTACCGCGCCGCGATGCCGCCGACGTAGCGCCAGCCATGAGCGCCGGCTGCGCCGGACACGGCCGCGTTGATCCCGCCGGTGACGCCCACCGCCGCCCAACGCGCCTCGTCGTCGTCGAGCAGGTCGAACAGCCCACCCGACACGGCGCAGCGCATCTGCACCACGCCGAGTTCGTCGGATGTGGCGTCGAAGTACTCGCTGATGTGCACGACGGAAGAGGGAATGCCGAGCTCGTCGATCGCCGAGGCCAACCGAGCGTAGCGGCCGGGGAGCGTGGCCAGCCTGCCCTCGAAGTCGGTGCGCACCGCTGTGCGGTCGCAGTGCGACTGGGCGATGCAGGCCTTCACCACTTCGGAGAAGCGAGCGTCGTTGGCGCCGATCGACAGCAGCAAGGCGTCCACCGATCGGGCGCCGATCAGGTCGCCCAGCTGCGACAGCTGCGACGGGCGCAACGAACCGGCCGACGGCTGCTGGCCCAGATATGCGTCGAGCACGCCGCCGGTGGTCGGGTCGTCCATACCGATGACCTCGGGCGAATCGACCATCGCTGCGCCCGAGCAGGCGAGCTGGATGAACGTCACCGACGTGTGCGGATCGGCGTCCTCGAGGCGCTTCGCGGCCACGGCCGGTCCGGCATCCACCGAGCGGTGGCACGCGGTGTCCTGCCACACCGCGGTGCTGTTGCTGCCGGACGAGTGCGGGTTGCCCTCTCCCGAGGCCACCGAGTCCCCCAGCGAGGCGACCACCAGGTTGCGCGGGGCCACCACCTGCACGGTCGACGACCGCTCGCCGGTGGAGTCGACCACGTCGAGCCGGAACGTCGTGCGCTCGCCGGACCGGAACGCGACCGTCTCGCTGCAGCCGCCGTACGGCAGCGTCACGGTGGTGCCATCGGGCTGGATCTCGGACCATCGGTAGCTGGCGATGGTGCGTCCGACGGGCGGGGTGGACGCGCAGCCGTCGAGCGTCACGTCCATGTCCTGCCCGGCGTACACGCGTAGTTGGTCGGCGCTGTCGATGCCCGTGTCGTTCGCCGGGTCGACGAAGCCGTCGTTGTCGTCGTCGGTGAAGCGCGCCGGCACCGTCCACGAGAAGCGGGCGATCGGTCGATCCGGGGCGCGGGTGGTGATGCCCAGCGCCACGTTCGGCTCGCCGCCAGCGGTGGTTGCCACGGGCACCAGCGCGCTGAACGTGTTGCCGCCGTCGGCGCTGGTGGCCACCGACGTCACACCGTCGATGCCGCCGATGGCCACACCCACTGCGCCGCGCCCGGCGACCAGCGATGCCGACCAACCTGCTTCGCCGATGGTGTTGCGGGTGAACGCGCCCGACGTGTCGGCCGTGAGCACGTCGATGAACCGCGGTTCGTGGTCGAGAGCGTTGTACGCGTGGCGGCGGGACAACCCGCTCGAAGTCAATCTCCCCGCAGGAGCCCTGTCGCTGGTAGGTGCCTCCCCGGACACGTTCGTGCCGCAAAGCGGCGGCCTG
>JANNHY010000405.1:0-4384 GCA_031404635.1 Ilumatobacteraceae bacterium | reverse complement strand
CGGTATGGGCGATCGCCGAGCGTGTTGCCGAGGGGCGTGACGTTGCCGCGATCGCCCAGCAGATCGTCGCCGCCAACCTCGGAACCGTGATGAACGACGGTCATCGGTTTTCGACTCCCGCGCTGATCGAGCCGGGTTGGTTTCTCCACGTGCCCGTCGCCGCAGAGACGGCCGTGGAGGTGCAAGGTCTCGCCCCTCGGACCGCTGATAGCCACGTCGTTGCCGCGGGCGATTCGTACTGGCAGATTGCCGAGAACCATCTCGATCCATCGGCGAGTGCGGGTGAGATCGCCGCCTACACCGAACAGTTGATGGACATCAACGCGCCAGTGCTCGGCTACTTCGACGAGCGTCTGATTCGACCGGGAGATGTCGTGCGGCTGGGCTCGCATGCAACCCCCGAGGTTGCCCAGATCCCGGCAGCGGCACCCCCACTCGCCGCGACGCCCGTCGTCGCGGACCAGTTCCCGGCCATCGTCGTGCAGCTTCCGGCCGCTAACGAGGTGTTGCCGACAACCGTCGAAGTTCCACCGACGACGCTCCTCCCGCCACCTCTCGTGCCTATCGAAAACCCGATGACGGCGATCGATGCGACCGTCGCCGCTGTCGCCGACGGCGAGTCTGACGATGGCACAACGATGAAGCGTGGTCTCGTCGCGGCCGTGCTTCTGTCGGCGGGAGCGATCGCCGCCCTCGATGCCCGTCGTCGTCAACAACTCCGCAGCGCTCACGTCGGAGCCCGACTGTCGCCGCCGACCGAGCAGGCAGTCGAGACAGAGACATTGCTGCGGTCGCTGAGCCCCGCCGATCAGTTGGCACGTATCGACCTCGCCTTGCGTTGCGCCGCACCCGCCTTGGCCCGACAGCAGGCGCGGGCCTTGGCAGCCGAGATCGCCGAGGATGGTGAGATCCGCCTGTACACCGATCGCCCGGCGACGGTGATGGCACAACATTGGCTCCTCGATGTCGAGGCAGGGGCGTGGCGTCTGCCTGCGACCGTGACGCTTACCGACCTCGCCGACGACGCCCGCCGCGTCAACCAACCATGTCCCGCCCTCATCCACATCGGTGAATCGGCGGGAGGTCACCTGTTCGTCGACCTCGAAGCCGTCGGGTTGTTGAGCGTCGACGCGCCCGGCGATGTGGCGGCATCGATCGTGCGTTGTGCTGCCGCGTCGCTGGCGGTGTCGCCGTTCGCCGAGTCGAGCCGGGTCTTCACGGTCGGCCTCGAAGTTGAATCGCAACTCGGCAGCCTCAATGTCGAATCGCACGATTCGCTGTCCGTAGCGGTCGAAGCCGTGCGAACCACCGTTGGCAGTATCGCCCTGGCAACCAGTGGCGCGGTCACGACGTTCGCACTGCGTGCCGCCGCTCACGGGGGCGAGGCGTGGGAGCCGTCGCTGTTGCTGTCGATCGGCGCGCACGATCCCGACGAGTTGGCCTCCTTGGTGCCGCTCGCCGGTGGTGGCGGGCGAGGTGTCGGTGTGATGATCGACCACCCGCTGCCGGGCAGTGGGGCAGTACTGCGTGCCGACCACGGCGACTTCGTGCTCGAGCCGTTAGGGCGGCGGGTCACCCCGGTCGGTCTGACGCTTGCCGAGGTGTCGGCGGTCGACAATCTGCTCGATGCTGCCGAGCGGCCATTGGTGGCCGATCCCGACGAGGTTGTCGCGCCTGCACCGACGGCCGTCGAGGAGTTCACTGATCGGGCACACGAACTCGTCGTCCGTGTGCTCGGCCAGGTCGCCGTCCAGTCGGCGGGAGGCGAGCCGGTTGTATTCGAGCGATCGAAGGCACAGGAGCTGGTCGTGTGGTTGAGCCAGCATCGCCACCGCCCGACCAGGGCGTCGGCGCACGGCGCTGTGGCAGCTTGCAGTGCGCGACGCCACGTTCTCCAACGTCGTCAGCGACGCCCGACGGTCGATGGCCAAGGTCATCGCGCCACCGGCGGGTCAGGAGTGGATAGGACGAACGATGAATGAGGACCTGCCCCTGCACGACCTGGTCGTCAGCGACACCGAACTGCTTGCCGATCGAGTGGCGGCGGCGCGTGGTCTCGATGCAGCCGAGGCGATCGTGGTGCTACGTCAGGGGGTGGCCCTGATCAACGGTTTGCCGTTTGCGGGAACTTCGTACCTGTGGCCCGATGCCGAGGGCACCACGTCGGCGCTGGTGCTGCTGGCCACCTCGGCGGCGGCGGAGCTGGCTTCCCACTATCTGGCGATCGGCGACGTCGACGGTGTGTTCTGGGCCACGGGACAAGGTTTGAAGGTGCTCCCCGGTCACGAAGAGTTGATTGCGCTGCGGATGCGCGCCCACGCCCATCGTGGCGACCTCGCCGGTGTTCGCAGCGAATGGGAGAGCTACGAGCGATCCCTCGACGCCGACACCTGGGCCGCCGCCGAGCCCTCGCCGAAGCTGGTGAAACTACGACGCGATCTGCTCTCGCCATCGTTGGCTTCGTAGGGGGATCGGCGTTTGCGACCTAGCGAACGCAGCGACGGGTTTGTTCCACTTCCGAAGGTTGGTACCCTCACATGTAGTCAAGGGACAAAGGGCAGTCTCCGAGGAGTGACGCGTCGTGTGTCGAATTGCGAGCCAGTTGCGTCAACTTCCACCCACGGTTCCAGCCAGCTGTTGGGAGTCGACGGCTGCACCAGCTTCTCGCCCAGGCGAGCAGACGACAGGGGCAGCAAGCTCTCGTCATCGATGAAAGGAACAGAACATGACCACCAAGCGAACGACATGGCGCCGGCTCGCGGCCGGCGCACTTGCCCTCGGCATGATCGCCGCTTGCGGTGACGACACCGCTGACGATGGAACCGCCACCGACAACACCGCCGCCGCCGACACCGCAGCCGCCGCCGACACCGCCGCCGACAACACGGCCAGCGAGGGCAGTACGGCTGCAAGCGCCTCCGGCGAGCCGATCAAGGTCGCCTTCGTCTATGTCGGTCCGGTCGGCGATGCCGGATGGACCAAGCGGCACGATGACGGTCGCAAGGAACTCGAGACTGCACTCGGCGACAAGGTCGAGACGACCTTCCTGGAGAGCGTGCCCGAAGGGGCCGAGTCCGAAGCGGTTTTCGATCGTCTCGCTCGCGAAGGCAACGAGGTCATCTTCGGGACTTCGTTCGGCTATATGGACCAGATGCTCGCGGTCGCCGCGAAGTACCCCGATGTCGTGTTCATGCACGCTACGGGGTTCAAGGTCGCCGAAAACATGGGTACGTACTTCGGCGCTGCCGAAGAAGCCCGCTACCTGTCGGGCATGGCCGCAGGCGCGGTCACGAAGGCCGGCAAACTGGGGTACGTAGCTGCGTTCCCGATCCCCGAGGTGGTCCGTGGCATCAACGCCTTCACCCTCGGCGCACAGCGGGTCAACCCTGCCGTGACCGTCGACGTGGTGTGGACGTCGACTTGGTTCGATCCAACGGTCGAGAAGGAGGCGGCCCAATCGCTGCTCAATGGTGGTGCCGATGTGATCGCCCAGCACCAAGACACTCCCTCCGCGGGCGAGGCTGCGCAGGCTGCAGGCGCCCGCTGGGTGGGCTACAACGACGACATGTCGCGCTTCGCGCCTGAAGCTTGGCTCACCGCTCCGGTGTGGGACTGGGGTCCGTTCTACATCAAGACCGTCGAAGACGTGATTGCCGGCACCTGGAAGTCGGAGCAGTTCTACGGCAACATGGCCGAGGGCATGGTGACATTGTCGGAGGTGGCCGGCGATGTGCCGCAGGAAGTCCGCGCCGAGATCGACAAGGTCAAGGGCGACATCATCAGCGGTGCGTTCGCGCCATTCACCGGCCCGATCAACAAGCAAGACGGCACCGAGGCATATGCCGACGGCGTCGTCGCCGAACTCGGTGACCTGCTCGGCATCGACTACTTCGTAGAGGGTGTCGTGGGAAGCGCCAAGGGCTAGTGACCGGGCCCGCCCTCGCTGCCCGTGGGGTCAGCAAGCGGTTCCCCGGGGTTATCGCCAACCAAGACGTCGACTTCGAGTTGTTCGAAGGCGAGGTGCACACGCTGCTCGGAGAGAACGGCGCCGGCAAGAGCACGCTGGCGGCGATGCTGTGCGGGCTCTACCAGCCCGACGAAGGGCAGCTCTTCCGTCGTGGGCAGGCGCTGCGCCTGCGCAGCCCGCGCGATGGGCTCGCCCATGGCATCGGCATGGTGTATCAGCACTTCCGGCCCGTCGAACGGTTCACCGTCGCCGAGAACATCGTGCTCGGCGACCCAGCTCAAGCGAAGATCCTCAGGCGTGCGGAGGTCGAGGAACGCGTCGCCGCGATCGGCGAACGCTTCAGCCTGCCGATCGACCCGCGTGCGCGTGTCTCGGAGCTCACGGTCGGCCAGCGCCAGCGGGTCGAGATCGTCAAGG
>JANNHY010000404.1:0-41653 GCA_031404635.1 Ilumatobacteraceae bacterium | reverse complement strand
GAAGCCAGCGCCGATGCGCTCACGTGGACGTTCGATCTGCAGACCGGCGTGAAGTTCCACGACGGAACCGACTTCAACGCTGCGGCCGTCTGTTTCAACTTCGACCGCTGGTACAACTTCACCGGCGTCGCCCAGAGTGCGGCGGTGAGCTACTACTGGAGCACGGTGTTCGGTGGCTTCTCCGATGGGGTCACTCCTAGCCTGTACAAGAGCTGCGAGGCCAAAGACGACGCAACCGCGGTCATCACCCTGACGGCGCCGTCGGCGGCGTTCCTGTCCGGACTCGCTGTCTCGTCATTTGGCATCGCCAGCCCCGATGCGCTGACGACGTACGAGGCCGACAAGGTTGGCGGTACCGAAGATGCCCCGACCTTCGATGGCACGTTCGGTACCGAGCACCCGATCGGCACCGGCCCGTTCAAGTTCGAGAGTTGGACTCCCGGCGACAAGCTGACGCTTGTGCGAAACGACGACTACTGGGGCGACAAGGCCATCCTCGACAGCGTGATCTTCAAGCCGATCGCCGACGGCCCCGCCCGTCGCACGGCCCTCGAGGCCGGCGAGATCCAGGGCTACGACCTGGTCGACCCGGGTGACACCGCCGCGCTGGCCGACGCCGGCTTCCAGGTCCTCAAGCGCCCGGCGTTCAACGTCGGCTATGTCGGGTTCAACCAGGCCAAGCCGCCGCTCGACAACCCGAAGATCCGCCAGGCCATCGCCTACGCCCTCAACCGCGAGGCGCTAGTCACCGCCAAGTATCCCGAGGGCAGTGAGGTGGCCACCCAGTTCCAGCCGCCGCTGGTGTTCGGTCACAGCGACTCCGTGACCGAGTACAACTACGATCCTGACAAGGCGAAGGCGTTGATCGCCGAGAGTGGCGTCAGTAATCCGACCCTCGAGTTCTATTATCCGAGCGACATCAGCCGTCCGTACATGCCCGACCCGACCGCCAACTTCGAAGCGTTCAAGGCCGACCTCGAGGCCGTTGGATTTACGATTGTGCCGAAGACAGCGCCGTGGCGATCCGGCTACCTCGACGACGTCGACGCCGGCAACGCTCAGGTCTACCTGCTCGGCTGGACGGGCGACTTCGGCGATCCCGACAACTTCGTCGGCACCTTCTTCCGCACTCCGCAGAAGGCGTGGGGCTTCGACAACCAGGAGATCTTCGACGCCCTCACCGAGGCCCGAGATACCCCCGACCCGGCTGAGCGGACCACGCTCTACGAAGCGGCCAACAAACTGATCATGGACTTCCTTCCCGGCGTGCCATACGTGCACACTCAGCCGTCGTTGGCGTTTGCGGCCGACGTGCAGGGATACATTCCCAGCCCGGTTTCGCTGGAGAGTTTCGCCACAGTCAGTCTCGGCTGAATTGATTGATTGCCGCGAGGGTGCGGGGCACGCGCTCTGCACCCTCGCGGCGTAGCCGCTGATGCTCAAGTTCGCCCTCCGTCGCCTGCTGCTCCTGGTGCCGATCCTGTTCGGTTTGAGCCTGTTGCTGTTCGTGTGGGTGCGCGCCTTGCCGGGTGGGCCGGCGACGGCTCTGTTGGGTGAGCGTTCGACGCCCGAACGAGTTGCCCAGATCAACCGCCTGTACGGCTTCGACCGACCGCTCGTCTCGCAGTATTTCAGCTACATGAAGCGCGTCATCCGGCTCGACTTCGGTCAATCGATCACATTGCGCCGAGACATCACCAAGGAGATGTTCCGGCGCTTCCCGGCGACCGTCGAGCTATCGGCCGCGGCGATGCTCTTCGCCGTCGGCCTGGGGGTTCCGCTAGGTTTCGTGGCCGCCAAGCGTGAGCGCACACTCGTCGACTATAGCGCCCAGACGATCTCGCTGGTCGGCGTGTCGGTGCCGGTCTTCTTTCTCGGCCCGATCCTCAAGTACATCTTCGCTCTGAAGATCCACTGGCTTCCGGCGACGGGGCGCCTGTCGCCCAAGATCAAATTGGATCACCCGACCAACTTCTACACGCTCGACGCCATTGCTGCTCAGGACTGGAGCACCTTGATCGATGTGCTCAAGCATCTGGTACTCCCGGGGATCGTCCTCGGGACGATCCCGTTGGCGATCGTCGCCCGCATCACCCGGGCCAGCGTGTTGGAGGTTCTGAACGACGACTATGTCCGCACCGCACGCGCCAAGGGCATGTCGCCGCGCGTGGTCAACCGGCGACACGTCCTGCGCAACGCGCTGTTGCCGATCGTCACCGTGATCGGTTTGCAGGTCGGTCTGTTGTTGTCTGGCGCGGTGCTCACCGAGACCGTGTTCGCCTGGGGTGGCATGGGGCAATTCATCGCCGGCTCCGTGCTCGACAAGGACTACCCGGTCATTCAAGGTGGGGTGTTGATGTTCGCGATCATCTTCGTGCTGGTGAATCTGATTGTCGACATGCTCTACGCCGTCATCGATCCACGGATTCGGGTCTCATGAGCACTCCCGTTCAAGAAACCCTTCGTGGCTTGATGCTGACAAGTCAGGTCGACGCCGAGGCATCGAGCCTCAGCCGCGAGGCGTGGAAGCGAGTTCGCAGCAACCCGCTGGCCATGCTCGGAGCAACGATCATCGTCTTCTTCGTGATTGTCGCCGTCTTCGCCCCTTGGCTCGCGCCGTTCAATCCACGCGACAAGAGCTGGTTCGACCAGATCCGACCGAGCTCCGTGCCCGGTCCGTCGGCCAGCCATTGGTTGGGTCTCGACGAGTCTGGGCGCGACGAGCTGAGCCGCATCATCTGGGGAGCACGCTCGTCGCTGTTGATAGGAATCGTGTCGCTCGCCGTCGGCGCCGTGTTCGGGTCGGCCATCGGATTGCTGGCCGGTGCCTTTGGCGGCTGGGTCGATTCGCTGGCGATGCGAATCATCGACATCTTGCTCTCGGTTCCCGGCTTGTTGCTGGCTCTCTCGGTTGCCGCCGTGCTCGGCCAGAGCCAGACGGCCGTCATGCTGGCGGTGGCCGTGCCCAACGTGCCGTTGTTCGCCCGATTGCTGCGTGGCTCGATGCTGGCCGAGCGGGAGAAGGACTACGTGATGGCGGCAACGTCGGTGGGACTGGCTCGGCGCAGCCTGGTGTTTCGCCATGTGCTGCCGAACTCGCTCGGCCCGATGATCGTGCAAGGAACACTGGCCCTGGCGACGGCGATCATCGACGCCGCGGCGTTGAGCTTTCTTGGCCTTGGATCTGCCGACCCGACCATTCCCGAGTGGGGCCGCATGTTGGCAAACACCCAGAAATACCTCAACATCGCCCCACACCTGGCCATCTTTCCGGGCCTTGCTATCCTGATCACCGCCCTTGGGTTCAACCTGTTCGGTGAGTCGGTGCGCGAGGCCCTCGACCCCAAGTTGCGGCGGTGACGATGGCCACCGAGCCCGTCCTCCAGGTCAGCGACCTTCACGTCACATTCCAGACCCGAGGGTCGCGTGCGATTCGTGCGGTGGATGGCGTCAGCTTCGAGGTCGCGCCCGGCTCGACGCTTGGCATCGTGGGCGAGAGCGGGAGCGGGAAGAGTGTTACATCGCTGGCCATCCTTGGCCTGTTGCCGTCGCGTGGGGTTCAGATCACCGGTTCGATTCGTCTCGACGGGCGGGAACTGGTGGGCGCCTCCGACCGCTCGATGCGCGACCTGCGCGGCCGGCGGATCGCCATGGTCTTCCAGGATCCGATGTCGTCGCTGAACCCGGTGCTCACGGTCGGCCGGCAGATCACCGAGGTGATCCAGCGTCACACGGCGATGAGTCAGGCGCAGGCCACCGATCGCGCCGTCGACGTGCTCGACCGGGTCGGAATTCCCGGCGCCCGGCTCCGGCTGAGAAGCTATCCGCACCAGTTGTCGGGAGGGATGCGCCAGCGGGTGATGATCGCCATGGCGTTGTCCTGCGAGCCTGCCGTGCTGATCGCCGACGAGCCGACCACCGCCCTCGACGTCACGATCCAGGCGCAAGTTCTCGGACTGCTCCGCGACTTGGTGAGCGATTCCGATACGGCGTTGATCCTGATCACCCACGATCTCGGTGTGGTCGCCGGGACGTGCGACCAGGTTCATGTGATGTATTCCGGCCGCATCGTCGAGTCCGGTGAGCGGCACCGCCTGTACGCTCACCCGCGCCATCACTACACCCTTGGGCTGCTCGCCTCGGTTCCGCGCCTCGATGCCGCCCACGGTGGCCGCTTGACACCCATCCCCGGATCACCTCGTGACACGATCTCGTGGGACGAGGGATGCGCGTTCGCGCCGCGCTGTGGCGCGGTTACCGAAGCATGTCTTGGTGTGCAGGTCGACCTCGTCGGCGGCGTGCGGTGCGTCAACCCGGCCGATGTCGCTGAGCCGGTGGGCAACGCCTGGGAGCCACAACGATGAGCGGCCTCGTTGTCGACGATCTCAAGGTTCATTTCCCAATCAAGCAGGGTCTGCTGTTCGACCGCACGGTTGGCAACGTGTTCGCCGTCGACGGCGTCAGCTTCCGTGTTCCCATCGGCTCCACGCTCGGCCTCGTCGGCGAGAGCGGCTGCGGCAAGACCACGGTGGGTAGGGCAATCTTGCGCCTGGTGCCGATCACTGCTGGGACGGTGAGCTTCGACGATGTCGATCTGTCATCGCTGGAGGGAAGCGCCTTACGCAGCGCCCGCCGGTACGTGCAGATGATCTTCCAGGATCCGTACGCCAGTCTCAATCCGCGCCAGAACGTTGGCTCGATCGTCGCCGAGCCGATCCATACCCATCATCTACGTCCTGAGCGCGAGGTTGGCGCCCGCGTCAACGAATTGCTCGACGCCGTCGGGCTCACCCAGACGTCGGTGGATCGTTACCCGCACGAGTTCTCCGGCGGTCAACGTCAGCGCATCGGCATCGCCAGAGCGCTTGCCGCCGAGCCGAGCCTGATCATCGCCGACGAGCCGGTCAGCGCGCTCGACGTGAGCATCCAGGCCCAGGTGATCAACCTTCTCGAGGACCTGCAGACGCAACTTGGGTTGACCTACCTGGTTATCTCGCACGACATGGCCGTGGTGCGTCACATCTCGACCGACGTTGCCGTGATGTATCTGGGTGGGATCGTCGAGTCGGCCACGGCCGACGTGCTGTACGAGCGACCCCTGCATCCGTACACACTGGCGTTGTTGTCGGCCGTGCCGGTGCCCGATCCCGTGGTTGAGGATCAGCGACACCGCGAAGTGTTGCAGGGAGACATTCCCTCGCCGGCCCAGCCGCCGTCGGGGTGCCGGTTCCACACGCGCTGTCGATTCATGGTCGATCGGTGCATTTCGGAGCGACCGGAACTGCGTGAGATCGGGCAGGGTCACATGGTGGCCTGCCATCTGGCCGAACAGATCGCGACAGAGACCGCGTTGGTAGCGCCGATTCGGCGCTGAAGCGTCACGCCGCGGTTGCTCGCTCAGAACCCACGCTAAGCTGGCAAACCGTGCGCGACTTGGTGATGTACGTGATGGTGGTGCTCAACATCTTGTCGATGTTGGGCATGGTGGCCGGTGTGTTGATGCACAGTGGTCGTGGCGGCGGTTTGTCCGACATGTTCGGCGGCGGGGGAGGCGCGGCGCTTGGCTCCACCTCGGCCGAGCGCAACCTGACCCGTATAACCACTGTCCTTGCCCTGATCTGGATCTTCTCGGTCGTCGCCCTTGGATTCTTGTTGGTCCGCAGCTGAGGCTGCGTTATCCTCAATAGCCCACCACGTCGAAGTGGCGAAATAGGCAGACGCGCCAGCTTGAGGGGCTGGTGAGAGAAATCTCGTGGGGGTTCAAGTCCCCCCTTCGACACCAGATTTTGAGCGGATAATCCCTGGTCAACGAGCTGTTCGGACCGGTTCGATGGGCCTCGAAGAGCCATTTGTCCGCGATTTGTCAGGAGTTGATTTTCGGCGTAGCTGGCCGAGGCGGTTGAAATCGCCTGGTCCATTGTCCCGGCGCGGTCGCACAACGGGAGCATTGCGACGGGGCCTTGCGGATACTCTCGCGTCGTGACGTTCACGCGGATCACTGTCGACTCGGAACGAATGGGCGCGGCTCCGTGCGTGCGCGGCCTGCGATTCCCAGTGGCGACAGTCGTTGCGATGGTTGCCGACGGGATGACCACCGCGCAGATTCTCGATGAGCATCCCGATCTCGAGGCAGCTGACGTGGCCGAGTGCTTGCGGTTCGCCGCGCTCGCCTTGCAACAGCGCCAGTTGCCCCTCCGTGTCAGCCGGGATGAGCGACTTCGGGTTGCGGCCTGCGCCTAGCTAGTAGGTGATGTGGGTCGCAGCCGCGAACAATATGTGGTATAATTATGCCAGACCTGGTATGATATCAATGTGAATGAGATGGTGTCCCTACAGGCTGCGGCCGACATGCTCGGCGTCTCACGGCGGCGCGCCCAAGTGTTCGTCGACGAAAACCTGCTCCCCGGCTACATGGTCGGAGCAAGCCGGGCCATCAACATCGACGATATCCGACACCTAGCCCGCGTTCGCCGACACGTCGCCGGCAAACCACTGACACCCGACCACGCATGGCGGGTGATCGCTGAACTAAACCCCCGCGACATAGAGCAACTCGACGCAGACCGCCGACGCGTCCGCACCCGCGCTGAACACCACCCGTGGTACGTCCACCCGTCGGTCGTGAAGCGGATCCGCAACGGCCACGACCGGCGACGCGTCCTCAGCGGCAGTGATGCCGCCGCCGCCCACGATGTACCCGTCGGAGGGCCCGACGAGCTTCTCCACGTCTACATTCGTGCATCGGACCGACCTCAACTCGAAGACGAAGCGCGACCCGAAGCACGCTCACCGTCAACGGCGAATGTCATCGTTCATGCCGTTCCTGATGCCGATTGGCCGTTCCATGGCGAACGCTTTGCCGGACTCAATGTCGCGTGGCTGGACATGGCCGACCACGACGAACGTGGGGCACATATGGTGCTCGACGAATGGCAACGCAGCAGATGAACGAAATTGATCTCCGCTCATACCTGCTGCCGAAGCACAGGTCGGTGTTCTCGGCATTGCGGAACCTCGGCATCAGCATCGGCTGCGACGGCTGGTGTCTTGTCGGCGGTCTGATGGTCCTCGTCGTCGGAGCTGCGCACGGTGCTGCCGGTCGACGTTCTGAAGGCACCAAGGACGGCGATGTCGTTGTCGACATCATCGCGGACCCACACATGCTCGAGCGAGTCACCGCGACGCTGCGGTCGCACGGTTTCGAGATCGCAGACGCGATCGGCGGCTCCAGCGAGCGGGCCGGCGGAGACGCCGCTGGATGCACGCTGGTCTTCGGCTCAGCACAGATCGACGTCCTCTGCCCAGACGACACACCGGATGAAATACTGGACAGCGTCGATGGGATGCGGAGCATCGCGATTCCGGGCGGTACTCGAGCGCTGGAACTCAGCGAGGTAGTCGAGATTTTCTACGACGACGAAACCGCCAACGCCGAACTCCGCTGTCCAACACTTCATGGTGCCCTCATCGCGAAAGGCGCCGCCGCCACCGACGATCGCACAGCCGGCCAACCTCGACACATCCAGGACGTCGCATTTCTGCTGTCACTCATTGAGGATCCAGTCGACTTTGCCATCGCGCTCACCGAAGCAGACCGCGCCACCCTGACCGCTGTAGCCGCGCGGACCCCGAACATGCCGACAGTCTGGGATTACCTCGACCAAACCGATCGAAGCAACGCCGAGGCCGCGCTACGACTGATGGCACGCTGACCGGCCGCTCGCACTAGTAAGACGCCACCGAACCCCCGACCGGTTCCACGGCGCCACCATCCAGATGGACTATCAGGATGGTGTCGTGGTCGAGCGAGCAAGGTCGTGCAGGAGCGACTCGGGCACTCCCCCATTGGCGTCACGCTGAACATCTACACGCACGTGTCAGTCGGGATGCAGCGCGACGCGGCGGAGAAGGTCGCGGGTCTTATTTTCGGAGCGTGACCGCCCGTCGGATATTCCCGGCACGTATGACACTTCGTGATACGCTTGCTGGATGTCCTCCGCTATCTCCGTGCGACTTGACGATGAATCGGAGCGGGCGCTCCGGGTCCTCAATGCACGCGGCATGACTACCTCAGATGCCATTCGGTCGTCGCTGATCGAGTCAGCCCGCCGAGTACGTCGAAGCGCGGAACTCGTGAAGGAAGTGGCTGCTCTGGAGGCGGACGAGGCTGATCGCGCAGAGATGCTTGCCGTCGCCGGCCTTATGGAGTCAATGCGTGCAGCGGGGTGAGGTGTTTCGGTTCAACATCCCGAAGGGGCTCGGACACGAGCAACATGGGGTTCGCTTGGGGGTCGTGGTGCAGGCGGACGAGTTTCTGCCGAGGTCCGTCGTGATCGTCGCTCCGACGTCTCGGAGTGCTCGACCAGCATCGTTTCGACCTCCGGTCGAGGTCGAGGGCGACACGACGCTGGTCTTGATAGCGCAACTCGGCGCCGTCGACGTTCAGCGACTCGGTCGACGAGTCGGTCGACTCACGATGGAGGAGCTGTGGAGTCTCGACGAAGCTCTCGCCACGTACCTCGGGCTTCGCCTCGCATGACTCCACGTGGTCACAGAATTCAAGTCCCCCTCCGACACCAATTTGTGAGCGCAAACCCCCTTCTAGCGGCTTTCTCGGGCCGATCTGATCGGGTTCGAAAGGCGATTTGTCAGCAGTTGATCGGCTGTGGTCGTTGGCCGTGGTTGCATGAGACGCTTGAACTGGAGCCTGCTGCAAGGCGCGGCGCGGCCTTACAACCGGAGCGTCCGGACAAAGCCCTGCGGATTTCATCCAACGACCTTCTGGGGTGATGAGGCGAAGTTCGGCAACTTCCCGACCATCAACAGCGATCGTGATGACTTCGCCGCCGTCGACGCGGTCGAGTACGCGTTCGGCGGCGTCGCCTCGCATTGGCGGACTGTGGGCAACCCTAGACTCCAGATCCGGACAGCCAGCTGGATCAGGAAGCGAGCGGAGATGTGCTGAAGCGTCGGCTCGAGTTCACCCGTGCGCAGGTTCTAGCGTTTCGACGACGCTCAGGCGGCCTCGACGGGCGGCTCCCGCCGGGTCCGAATTCGCTGAGAGCCGCGGCATGGGCCGGGCTGCAAGACAGCATGCCGCGGGCCGCGCTCCTCTCGATGCATGCTCGTGTCGAGGGGACCGGGCCCGGCACCTGGGAGGACCCGTCGCTGGTGCAGTTGTGGGGGCCACGGTTCAGCGCGTACGTAGTCGCCGAACGCGACCGAGCAGTGTTCACCGTTGGGCGACTGCCGGACGATCCTGCCAAGCGCCGTGATGCGGAGCAGCTGGCGGACCGGATCGAAGCGTTCCTCGACGGCCGCCAAATGAAGTTCGGCGAGGTGGGACACGCAATCGGCAAGCAACCCAATGCACTGCGCTATGCCGCGCCGACCGGCCGAGTCTTGATGCGATGGGATGGCGCGCGACAGCCGACAATCTGGACGGTGCCGCCACCGGCCCTCGATCCGGGCGACGCTCGACTCGAACTCGCCCGTCGGTACCTCCACGTTTTCGGACCGGCGACAGCGGAGGCGCTCGCCGAGTGGGCCGGGATCGCGCCAGCGCGCGGTCGGGACACATTCGACGCCTTGGCGGGATCGCTGACGCCGGTCCGCTCGCCCGTCGGCGACGCTTGGATCCTGACCGAGGACGAAGAGGCGTTCCGCACTTCCGTCGGAGGAGATGTGGCGTCTGCGCGGCTCCTCCCCAGCGGCGACACGCACTTCCTTCTCCACGGAGCAGATCGGGAACTGCTTGTCCCCGATCCTGGCCGGCGCCTAGAGCTCTGGACACCGCGGGTCTGGCCAGGTGCCGTTCTGGTCGAGGGAGACGTGGCGGGGACATGGCGACGGGCTGGAGCGGTCGTCACGATCCAGCCTTGGCAACGTCTCTCACCGGCGGCCCGCGAGGCGGTCGAGCTCGAGGCGCAGTCGTTCCCGTTAGCAGATGTCCAGGGCCGGATCCGCGTTCGATGGGAGACTTGACGCGGGCTACTGAGCCTTGCTCCGTGATCAGGTTGAATCCGGGTGAGCGACGGCGACGACGCGAAGATCGTCGATGCTCGCGAAGTCACTCGGGTTGACGGTGTACAGCGGTAGGTCGTTGGCGATGGCGACCGCAGCGATCAAGGCGTCGTAGGCGCGTGCGCGCGGCTTTCGTCCCGATTCGCGAAGATTCGCGGCAACGCGTCCGAACGCCCGCGCTGCCGGGGCGTCGAACGCGATTGGCTCGAAGTCTGCTTCGGCTTGCTGGAGATGTGCTTGGCGTGCGGCTCGTTCGGAGCTGGATCTGGCGACGAGGGGACCAACAGACAGCTCGGCGAGTGTGATGGTGGAGATGCTCGGTTCAGGGGGAAGGACGTTTGCATCGAGCAAGCGGGGAAGAAGGATCACGGTGTTCGTGTCCAGTAGTCCGGCAGTAATGTCGGCAGCGACAGTCACAGTTGACTATCCAGAGCCTCGTCGATATCGGCTCTGAAGGCGTTGGCATCGACGTGCGGCAGGCGACTCCAGCGAGCGAGGAGGGTTGCTGCGTCGAGGCCTGGCCGGTCAAGCGGTCGAAGTTCGGCAACGGGCCTCCCGTCGCGGGTGACGACTAGGCGTTCCCCGGCGAGTACACGGTCGACGACTTCGCCGCCGTGATTGCGCAACTCTCGAATGCTCACAGCAGTCATCTGGGAAGTGTATCACGCGTGAGACGGCTTGGGCTGGAGATCACGACGACGCATCGGCGACGCCTTCGTCGACGGGCCTCGTACAACGAGATCGTCCGGTGGTTGGCCGACAAAGACATCACGACGCGTCGGTTGATGGACAGCATCCTCGCCGTCGAAGAAGAGCATGCCGACGACCTGTTGACGTTCCTGAAGCAATTCGGCGTGGACTTGTAGCAGACCAGTCGAGACCAAACTCAGCGACCCGCGGCTGTGGCGTGAACCTCGTCGAGTATCAAGACAGTCTCTGTGGAGCGGATGCCATCGATCCGTTGGATCCTTTCCAGCAGCACATCTCGCAAGGCCGGAATGCTCTCGGCGCGGGCGATCAGCATCAAGTCGAATCGACCCGCGCACATCGCCAGGTACTCGATTCCGGGTATCGCCGCCAACTCGGCGCGCAGGGTTCTCCAGTCGTGTTGTTCGATGTCGATGAACACCAACGCGGCGACGCCAAGCCCGACGGCTTGGGGGTCGACGGTGGCTGTGAAGCCGGTGATGACGTTCTCGTCTCGCAGCCGCTGCAGCCGAGTGTGGGCCGTCGACCTCGACACGCTGATGCGCTCGGCGAGGTCGGTCAGCGACATCCGTGCGTCCTGCGTCAGGGCGGCAATCAGTGCTCGATCGACGCTGTCGATGTTTCGGCCTGAGGCCTGATCGGGGGCGACGGATTCGACAATATGTTGCATGAAAATAGAATATCTAGTCATTCCGGCTGTATTGCTCGGTATTACTCGACAGCTCCGCGCCGGAGAGGGATGATGTCCGGATGACAAGTACCATTCTCGAGCTCCCCAAGGATCATCCCGGGGTATCCGACCAAGAGTACGTCGAGCGTCGCAATCACATCGCCGAGCTGTCGACCAGCAACGCCCTGGGTGACCGTCCGCCGGTGGTCGACTACACGCCGATCGAGGATCAGGTATGGTCAACGGTGCATTCGGCACTGACCCCGCTGCACGCCGAGTACGCCGTCGCCGAGTACCGCCGTGCTGCCGGCATACTCGACCTGCCGACCGACAAGGTGCCGCAGCTGTCCGACGTGTCTGACCGATTGACCGACCTCAGTGGCTGGCGCCTGTACGCCGTCCCCGGCCTGCTGTCGACGGCCGAGTTCTTCGGCGCCTTGGCCGACCGGTGCTTTCCTTCGACACAATATGTACGTCACGGATCCGTACCGTTCTACACGCCGGAGCCCGACATCATCCACGAGCTATTTGGTCATGCCAACTCCCTCGCCTCGCCACGGATCGCCGCGCTGTACGAACGAGCGGGACAGGTCGCGTCGCGTCTGACTGATCCTCGCCTCGCCAGCCTGCTCGGGCGGGTCTTCTGGTTCACGCTCGAATTCGGTGTCGTGAAGGAAGGTGGAGTGCCTCGAACCTACGGCGCCGCACTGCTCAGCTCGTTCGGCGAGATCACCAACTTCCGCGGTGCCGAGATGCGACCATTCGACACCGAGGCGATGGGCGCCTTCGACGACTACGAGATCTCGACGTTTCAGGAGGTGCTCTACGCCGCAGCGTCGTTCGACGACGCCGAAGCACGATTACTCCGCTTCTTCGACCAGCTCAGCGCAGCCGCTTAAGCCACCCCGTCGCGGTCGAGGGCGGCGAACATATCAGCGAACCATTCGATGGAGTCGCGGGTGATCGGATCGACGACGAGCTGCACGTGGTGCGCACCGGCATCGGCGAAGGCCCTGATCTGCGCGGCGACCTCACCGGCGGTGCCCCGCACCGGCTCGACCTGAACGCCGCCGTAGGCGCCCATCTGCCGACCCACTCCACCCGGCAGCTGAACGAGCACGGCGCACGTTGCCGAGACACTGCCAGGGGGCCTTCCGTGCCGCTCGGCCTGCTCGTCGACTCTGGCTTTCAGCTCGGCGAAACCGGCGGGTGTGTTGCCGTAGTCGCTCCACCACACGTTCCAGGCATCGACGTGTGGAAGCGCGATCGACAGCATGCGCGGTCGAACCGAACCGACCATCAGTGGCGGGCCGCCTGGTCGTGTCGGACGGGGATGCAGCACGCAGCGTTCGGCATGATGAAACTCGCCGGCGAAATCTATCTCGCCGTCTGCGAGCAACGTTCTGATGATGGTGAACGCCTCCTCGAAGCGGCTGACACGGTGATCGAACGGGAAGCCGAAGGCTCGGTACTCGCGCTCGTTCCACCCGGCGCCGAGTCCAAGGATCAGCCGGCCACCAGAGATGGCGTCGACGGTCGTCGCCTGCTTGGCCAGCATCGTCGGTTCGTGGAAGCCCGCCGATGCCACGAGCGGGCCGAGCAGCACCCGTTCCGTCGACGCGGCAAGCGCGGCGAGCGACGTCCATACCTCCCACGGGCCACGCGGGCCGACCGCCAGGTCGTACAACAGGTGATCGCCGAGCCAGACCGAGTCGAACCCGACTTGCTCAGCGGTCTGGGCCATGTGGATCAACTCCGGGAAGGAGACTTCGCACTCGACCTCGGGCAGTTGGATTCCGACGAGCAGCGGCCGAGTCACGGCCGCCACGCTAGTCAGCCGTTAGAGCGAGGCGCACAGAGCGAGCAACCCGGCATCGGTCAGATCGGCGAGGGCGTAGTCCATCCGGTCGGGCCAGGTCGAGAACTTGGCGATCACCGTGTTCGACGGATGGTGGATCATCAGCATCTGCCCGTTGATCCCGAGGCCGCAGTAGATTCCGACGACGCTGTCGTAAACCCACCAGTAGTCGTGATAGCAGGTGTTGGGGCCCGCTCGAGCCGCTTGGCGCGGCAGGGTGAATGCATCTATCAATTCCTGATCGCGAGTCGTCAGCCGGCGCATCCAATCGACGGGGACGATCTGTCGTCCGGCCAACTCTCCGCCGTGTAGGCACATCAGGCCGAAGCGGGCGAGATCTTCCACGGTCGTGCAGATTCCGCCCTCGACGACTGGAAACCCGGCCGCGTCGACGATGATGTCCGCGTCGTGGGCGGCGAACTGCGACCAGACGTGGCGTGAAAACAGTTCGGGAAAGGTCTGACCTGCGGCCTCGCACATCACCCAGGCCAACACGTCAGGGAGGATCGAGCGATACTGAAACGACCCGCCGTGGGGCCTGGCGTTGGGCAGTTGAGCGATCCACTGGTAAGTGTCGGTAGGGATGTCCGACCGGAGCCGGCTGGTGTAGCCCGAGACTTGCTCGATCAGGCGGCCATCGCTGTCGGGGTTGTCGTAGTCGTCCTCGTCGAAGGTCGTGCCGGCGCGCATGTCGAGTAGGTGTTGCAAGGTGCAACCGTCCCAGGAAGAGCCGTGGAGGCTGCGGATGTAATCGGTGACGAACCCGGTTGGGTCGATAACGCCGCGCTCGACCAGTACACCGGCAAGCGTCGAAGTCAGCGACTTGGAGACCGACATCAACAGATGCGTGTCACCTGGCCGCATCAACCCTCCGTAGTTCTCGAAGATCACAGCGCCGTCGTGCACGACCATCAGCGCGTCAGTGAACGTCGCCTCGACCATCTCGCCCAGCGTCCACCGTCGATCCATGTGGTCGAACGCGAAGTCGTTGAGGTCACCCGACCGTCGCGGCACAGCCTCGACCGGATCCGGGCAACGGTCAATGCGCGCCGTGCGAGTCAATTCACGGACGTGGAGGAACCCCCATCGATTGTGCGGTGGGTCGATCCAATTGGCCGAGTTCGCCTCGCCGCGCGGCGACACGGTTTCCGATCCCATCGTCTCGCACGCTAGCGGTGCTGCGTGGGTAGGTCTTCTACGATCTCGTTCATGCTCGCTGAACGATTGAAGAACCTTGGGACCGAGACCGCCTTTGCCGTGTCACTTGCAGCAGCGGAGTGGGCTGCCAAGGGCAACCAGGTGTTTTCGTTCCACCTCGGCGACATCAATCTGCCGACTCCGGGCAACGTGGTGGATGCAATGAACCGGGCGATCGCCGGGGGAAAGACCGGGTACTGCGCCGCCGCCGGGATCGCCCCACTGCGCGAAGCCCTGGCCGACGACGTCTCGATGCGCAGAGGGTTGAGTTACGGCCCCGGCAACGTTGCCGTGCAACCAGGGGGGAAGCCGGTGATCGGCAAGTTCCTGCAGGTCGTGATGAATCCGGGCGATGGCGTGTTGTACCCCACCCCGGGATACCCGATCTACGAAAGCCAGGTCGAGTACCTCGGTGGGATCGGGCAGCCCTACCGCTACAACCAAACGCCAACCGGGTTCGCCATCGATCTTGGTCATCTTCGTAGTCAGCTCACCCCAGCCACCAAGGTGTTGATCTACAACAACCTGCAGAATCCGCTGGGCTGCGAGAGCACGCTCGAAGAAATGGCCGCCGTCGCCGACCTGGCCAGTGAGCACGACCTGTGGGTGCTCACCGACGAGGCCTATTTCGAGATGCGCTACTCGGGCTCCAGTACATCTATTGCCTCACTGCCGGGCATGCGTGAGCGCACGTTGATCCTGTACACCTTCTCCAAGAAGTTCGCGATGACCGGATGGCGTCTCGGAGCGGCAATCGGGCCCGACGATGTGATCACCCAGATCGTCAAGATCAACACCAACGACGAGAGCTGCACGACTCACTTCGTGCAGGCGGCAGGGGTCGAGGCCTTGCAGGGCGAACAGTCGGGCCCGCGGGCGATCCTTGCCGAGCTGCAACGTCGACGCGACGCCACCGTCGATCTGTTGCACGACATCCCCGGCTTCGTCATCGCCAAGCCGGAGAGCACGTTCTACCTGTTCCCTAACGTCACCAGCGCAATGGACGCCATGGGCTTCACCGACGTCGCCGAGTTCGCCGACGCTGCCTTGCGGGCCACCGGCGTGTCGTTCTGCACACGGAGGCACTTCGGCCGACCGCTGCCCGGTGAGAGAGAACAGTACGTGCGCTTCGCCTATTCGGGGATCTCGGTCGACGACATCCAACTTGGGCTCAGCAGGCTTCGGGGATGGATCGTGGCTGCCTGATGGGCCTGCCGCGGATCGTCGTCGCCGGCCGAATCCCCGAAGCCGGTCTCGATGTGCTCCGCCCGCACGGCAATGTGTGGGGCTGGAAGCACGACGAACCGATCGGCATCAACGAACTGCACGAGCGCATCGCCGGGGCCGACGCGGTGCTCACCTTGCTGACCACCAAGGTCGACCGTGCCTTTCTCGATGCGGCCGGGCCGCAGCTCAAGGTCGTGTCCAATGTTGCGGTTGGCTTCAACAACATCGACATCGCCGAATGCCGCGAGCGTGGTGTGATCGCCACCAATACGCCTGGCGTGCTGACCGACGCTACCGCCGACATCGCTATGGCGTTGATCCTGATGGTCACCAGGCGTCTTGGTGAGGGCGAGCGCATCGTGCGTTCGAACGAACCGTGGCAATGGGGGATGTTCATGATGCTCGGCACTGGTCTCCAGGGCCGCCGCCTCGGCGTCGTCGGGATGGGTGCAATCGGTCAGGCCGTGGCTCGGCGGGCCAGGGCGTTTGGGATGACCGTGTCCTACAGCAGCCGCAACGCCGTTTCAGCCGAAGTCGAGTCCGAGCTCGGCGCCGAGCGGCTGAGCCTCGACGAACTGCTGGCCACTTCCGACGTCGTCACGATCAACTGTCCATATTCGGTAGACACCCATCACCTGATCGGGCCGGAACAGTTCGAGCTGATGCGCTCCTCGGCATACCTGATCAACACCGCCCGTGGCCCTATCGTCGACGAGTCGGCATTGGTGGAAGCCCTTCGCAGTGGCGCAATCGCCGGCGCCGGCCTCGATGTCTACGAGCACGAACCGATGATCGAACCTGGTCTCAACGAACTCGACAACGCGGTATTGATTCCGCATCTCGGATCAGCAACCGTCGAGACCCGGGCCGCCATGGCGACTTTGGCGGCTCGCAATACTGTCGCCGTGCTCAATGGTCAGCCGGCGTTGACCCCGATCGGCTGAACCGCTACAGCAACTCGTAGTCGGCGCTGTTGATCCGACGGGTCTGCTGCCAGAACTCGAGCAGGCTGAACGGCCAGTTCTGGGCGACGCGTCCAGAATCGCTCTTGTACCAGCTGTTGACGCTCGACGCGCCCCACGCCATTGCCCGGTTGCCCTCGTCGATGCGGGCGTTGTAGCGGTCATGAACCGCCGGCAGGCAGTCGATGGCCCGCGCCTGAGTCTCGAGGATGTGGTGGAGGCATTGCATCACGTAATGCACTTCACACTCGGAGAAGTAGATGATGCTGCCGTTGACGACGATGTTGGTGTTCGGGCCGTAGAGCATGAAGAAGTTCGGGAATTTGGGCGCGACGATGCCCAGATAGGCCCGGGCGTTGCCGTCCCACTGCCGGTGGAGATCCACGCCACCGCGGCCCGTGACGGTCATCGGCGTGAGGAATCGCGAGGCCTGGAAGCCGGTGCCGTAAATGATGACGTCGACGTCGTGTGCCGTGCCGTCGGCCATCCGCAGTCCGGTCGGCCCGATGGTCGCGATGGCATCGGTGATCAAGTGCACGTTGTCACGTTTCAACGTGGTCGCCCAGATGCCGTTGTCGCGAAGTATCCGCTTGGCGGCGGGCGGATAGTCGGGCAACACCTTGGCCAGCAGGTCTGGCCGGTCGCCGAAACACAACCCGAGGTACATCCCCAACAGCGAGCGGAGCTGCTCATTGGCGGCACTGACCGAATGACCTTGGCCGTCCCACTGCGGATCGACCTTGACCGCCGGCAGAATCCCTTCGGCAAAGCGCCAGAACAGCCAGAAGCGGTACCACTGGCTGTAGTACGGCACATGGTTCAGCAGCCATCGCAGCCCGTTCGGCACATCGTTGTGGTAGTCGAGTGTTGGCGCCAGCCAGTTCGGGGTGCGCTGGAGGACAAACACCTGGTCGGCCTGCTCGGCGACGATCGGGATGAACTGCGCCGCGCTTGCGCCGGTTCCGACCACCGCAACCCGCTTGCCGGTGAGGTCTATGTCGTGGTCCCACTCGGCGGAGTGAAATGCCGGGCCGGCGAATGTCGTGCGCCCGGCGATATCGGGAAGCTTCGGTCGGTTGAGTTGGCCGGTCGCGTTGATGACAGCGTGGAAGATGCCGATCTCGTGTCGGCCGTCGTCATCGACGGTGCTCACTTCCCAGGTCGCTGTCTGGTCGTCGAACGTCATCGCCTCGACGATCGTCGAGAAGTGGATGAACTGCCGCAAGCCGAAGTCGGCGGCAAAGCTCCGAAAGTAGTCGAGCAGCTCAGCCTGCACTGAGAAATGCTGCGGCCAGTCGTCGCGTTGGGCGAACGAATAGCAATAGAGGTGACTGGCGACATCGACCCTGCAGCCGGGATAGGTGTTCTGCAGCCAGGTTCCGCCGACGTCGGCGTTCTTCTCGAACACCGTCACGTCGATCCCGGCCTGGCGCAGACGATGAGCGGCCAACAGGCCCGACATGCCGGCGCCGATCACCGCCACACGGAAGCTGCGATTCGGCGAGACGTCGCCGGCGGTCCACGACGGTGACCGCAAATCGGTCGATGGGTCACCGAGCTCCTCCAGCAACAAGGCGAGGTAATCGTCGGATGTCTCCGCCGCCGTCATCCAGGCCATGATCGGTCGCACCGCGCCAGCAGTCGGTTCCGGTCCGCGTGGCCAGCCGTCGTCGCGCAGGTCCGTAAGGGCTCGAAGGGCGATGCTGCGTGCGAATGACTGCTGATCTGCAGACCAGCCGGCTTGCGGTTCGTGGTGCTTGCCTGGATCTAGAAAAAGACCTGTTCCGGGGAGGTCGGGAGACGCAGTGATGTGGGCGAGGGTGGCAAGAAGTGACGGCAAATCGGCCACCGCCACCATCTCGGCGAGCTGGTGGTCGGTGCAACTTGACTGCGTCGGGTCGAGCTGGGGAGCCATGTGCGGACTGTAGGTGGGGCGGTTAGCCTGGTTGCCATCATGCGAGCCTCACTTGCCGAACTGTTGTCCTCCGGTCGCACCTTGCTAGCTGACGGGGCGACGGGCACGAACTACTTCGAACGCGGCCTCGGTGCGGGTGACCCGCCGGAGTTCTGGAACTTCGACCATCCCGACAAGGTACGCACCCTGCACCAACAATTCGTCGACGCCGGCGCCGACATCATCTTGACCAACACGTTCGGCTGCAATCGTCACCGTCTCAAGCTGCACCGGGCTGAGGGTCGGGTGTTCGAGCTGGCCAAGCGGGCCGCCGAGATCGCCCGCGAGGTTGCCGACGCTGCGCCACGGCCGGTGGTTGTTGCCGGGTCGATCGGCCCGACCGGCGAGCTGTTCGAGCCGCTCGGAGCCCTAACCGACAGTGCCGCCATCGAATCGTTCGGCGAGTTGGCCGAAGGTCTGAAGGCCGGCGGTGCCGATGTCGCCTGGATCGAGACCATGTCGGCGGCAGAGGAAATCCGTGCCGCTGCAACGGGTGCGCTCCAGGCCGGGTTGCCGTACACGGCGACGTGCTCGTTCGATACGGCCGGTCGTACCATGATGGGTCTGCTACCTGGCGACCTGTCGCACGTGTTCGACGGGCTGGCCGTACCGCCGTTGGCGATCGGCGCAAACTGCGGTGTCGGCGCCAGCGACATTCTCGTATCGCTGCTGGCCATGTCAGAACGCGACGTACACACCTACCTGATCTCCAAGGGCAACTGTGGCGTGCCTTACTTCGCCGGCACCGAGGCGGTGTACACCGGCACTCCCGAGCTGATGGGCAGGTACACACAACTCGCAGTCAAGGCCGGGGCGCGGATCGTCGGCGGCTGCTGCGGCACCTCACCGGCCCACCTAGCAGCCATGCGGCATTCGCTCGACGAACTGATCGCCAGGCCGACCATCGACGACATCATCGAGGCCATCGGTCCGTTGGTCAACTCGGCACCGTCGAGTGTTGTGCCCGACCGCGAGCGCCGGCGTGGGCGGCGCGGCGAGTAATCTCCGCTTGGGTTCGGCCTTCGGGTCGTTGACACGGAGGTTGCAATGGCACAGCAGGTTCGTGGAGTCGTGGCGCGCTCGAAGGGTGCGCCGGTGTCGATCGAGACGATCGTCGTTCCCGATCCCGGGCCTGGCGAGGCAGTTGTCGCGGTTCAGGCCTGCGGCGTGTGCCATACCGACCTGCACTACCGCGAAGGCGGCATTAACGACGACTTCCCGTTCCTGCTCGGGCACGAGGCGGCGGGCGTCGTCGAGTCGGTGGGTGAAGGCGTCACCAACGTTGTGCCCGGCGACTTCGTCATCCTCAACTGGCGGGCCGTGTGCGGCACGTGCCGTAGTTGCCTGCGTGGTCGGCCATGGTTGTGCTTCAGCACCTTCAACGCCGCGCAGAAAATGACATTGATCGATGGAACCGTGCTGTCGCCGGCCCTCGGAATCGGAGCATTCGTGGAAAAAACGCTGGTTGCCGCGGGCCAGTGCACCAAGGTCGATCCGGAGGTGCCGGCCACGACGGCCGGCCTGCTCGGTTGCGGCGTGATGGCCGGCATCGGCGCGGCGATCAACACCGGCAACGTCGGTCGCGGCGACTCGGTAGCGGTGTTCGGTTGTGGTGGCGTGGGTGATGCCGCGATCGCTGGTGCCCGCCTGGCGGGCGCGCACACGATCGTCGCCGTCGACATCGACGATCGGAAGCTCGAGTGGGCCAAGGAGTTCGGCGCCACGCACACATGCAACTCGCGCAACACAGACCCGGTGGAGTACATCAAGTCGGTCACCGGCGGTAACGGCGCCGACGTGTGCATCGAGGCGATCGGCCATCCCGACGTCTACCGGCAAGCGTTCGGGGCCCGTGACCTGGCCGGCACTGTCGTGCTTGTCGGCGTGCCCCGTCCCGAGATGATTCTGGAACTGCCGTTCATCGAGGTCTTCGGCCGCGGCGGCGCGCTGAAGTCGTCGTGGTACGGCGACTGCCTGCCGTCGCGTGACTTCCCGATGCTGGTCACCTTGCACCAGCAGGGTCGCCTGCCACTCGACAAGTTCGTCAGCGAGACCATCTCCCTCGACGCGGTGGAGGAGGCCTTCCACAAGATGGAGCGCGGCGAGGTGCTGCGCAGCGTCGTAGTTCTGTGAGGATGATGTGACGATCGAGTTGGTCACCACTGATGGGATCTTTGCCCTCGACGGCGGTGCATGGGAGGTGACCAACAACATCTGGTTGGTAGGCGACGACCGTGAGGTGATGGTGCTCGATGCCGCCCACGACGCAGCGCCGATCGTCGCCGCTGTGGATGGTCGACGGGTGACGGCCATCGTTCTCACCCACGGTCACAACGACCACATCAACGCTGCGGTGCCGCTGCGCGACGCCGTCGACGCCCCTGTGCTGCTGCACGACGCGGACCGCATGTTGTGGCATGTCGTGTGGCCCGGCGCGCAACCCGACGGCGCAGTCACGTCCGGCGAGTTGTTGAAGGTGGCCGGCCACGAGTTGGGTGTGCTGCACACTCCGGGTCATTCGCCGGGGTGCTGCTGCTTCCATGACGTCGCCTCTGGTGTGGTGTTCAGCGGCGACACGCTGTTCTGCGGTGGCCCCGGTGCGACCGGCCGCAGCTACAGCGACGAGCCCACGATCATTCGCTCTATCTGCGAAATGCTGCTGGCGCTGCCCGATCACACGGTCGTGCATACCGGCCATGGCGACAGCACGACGATCGGCGCAGAACGCGAGGGCGTGCTCGCCCGAGCCGCCGAACTCGGGATCTAGGGTCGGCCCGAACGCGAACGAGGAGAGGGCGCTGAACGCACCTCTCCTCGTTTACTTGGAACTGATAGAAGACTCGACATCTCATTGACTGCCGACGGGACCAGCTTCGGCGAGATGTTCAAGCGGAGGTTGGCGGGGATTCGCCAGACGGTCCAGTCCGAAGGCCGTTAGCGGCCAACCACCTCCAGAGTCCCACTAAATAGACCTGTCATCGTATGGACCACCTCCTCTCTCTGGTGATCAATATTCAAACAGCCGACGCCGGAGTTGGCAAGCCACTTTGGGTCATGCTCGGCGACGCTGCAGGTACGCCCGTGCCAATTCGTGCAAGCGGTCGCACCCAAAGCTCGCATCGTGGCCGGCATGCACCGTGTTGACGGGGAGTCTCAGCAACCGGTCCATGGTCGCGCAGTAGTCGTGGATCGATGATTCGGGCAATTCGTCGAGCAGGGGGCCGTCGTAGATCGAGTCGCCCGAGAACAGCGTGCCAGAGGATTCCTCCCATAGCCCGATCGAACCCGGTGAGTGACCCGGCAGATGGAGCACCTGGAAGCAGCGGTCGCCGAGATCGATCTCGTCGCCTTCCTCGATGTGCCGCACACGAGCCACCGGCTGCTGATGGAACGACTCGACGGCCACGCCGGGCGGCAACGCGGTGACGAAGTACGGCTCGGTCATCGGGTAGCCGGCTGCCTCGAGCGCGTCGACGACATCGTCGCCCCACGCCTCGCGCGGAACCAGCGACGAGATGGGTGGGTCCAACAACAGCGCCGCCTCGGCGGGATGCACCAGCACGTCGTCGAACTCGTGATGGCCGCCGATGTGGTCGTCGTGACCGTGCGTGGCGACGGCTATGACGGTCGTGCCGACCAGGTCGGCCAGCTCGTCGGACAGGCTCATCAGACCCATCCCGGTATCGATGACCAGGTCCCGATCGCGGCCGCGAACGTGCCAGATGTTGCAGCGCAAGAGGGCGACGACATGTGGCTCCCAGAGCAGGGTGATCGAGTCGTCAATCGTGGTCCGCTCGAACCAATGATCGGCGATGGGAAGGGCGGCCATCAGGTCGCACCGTCATCTGGGTTGTTGGCATCTGGGTTGTTGGCACCTGGGTTGTTGGCACTTGGGTTGGTGGCCTTTGGCTTCCTGGCGCGGCTAGGGGCTACCCGTGGGGGCTCGCCGGCCATCTTCGGGTCCACCGGTGGCCCTGGGGCGTCAGCAAGCCCGGCCGCCTGGTCGCCACGCACCATCTCCAAGAACGGCTCGATGGGTTGTGGCGAGTCGTTCATCGTTGCCCACGCATCACCGTGCTCGGCTGCCCAGGCGGGCACGGTGGCGATGGTCATGTCGTGCGGTCGCAGTGTCGGCAGCAGCTGCCAGGGGAATGGGAACGACACCGGCGCGTGATCAAGGGCGCGCACCGACCACGGCGCGAACACCGTCTTGTGCGGGGCGTTCTGGTTGAAGTCGATGAAGATGCGGGCACCGCGTTCTTCCTTCCACCACGCCGCGGTGATCAGGTCGGGGTGACGGCGTTCGAGTTCGCGGGCGACGGCCACCGCGGCGCTGCGCACGGCCACGCTGTCGTGGGTGGGTTGCAGGCGCACGTACACGTGCAGCCCGCGGTTGCCGGAGGTCTTGATGTAGCTGGTGATGTCGAGGTCGTCGAATAGTTGCTTGGTGGCAGCGGCCGCTTCCTGTGCCATCGCGTAGTTGGTGCCGGGGCCGGGGTCGAGGTCGATGCGCAGTTCGTCGCAGTGCTCCGGGTCGCTGGCCCGTACCGGCCACGAGTGGAAGCCGAGGCAGCCGAGGTTCACGGCCCACATCAGATGGGCAAGGTCGGCAACCACGAGCGCGCGCGACGGCGTGCCGTTGGGGGTCTGCACGGTAGTGGTGTGCAGCCACTCCGGCGCGCCGTCAGGGATGCGCTTCTGGAAGAAATTGGATCCTTGTGCGCCGTTGGGAAATCGCTGCAGCAGCACTGGCCTGTCGTGCATCTGATTCATCACGGCGTCGCCCACCGAGACGTAGTAGCGCACGAGGTCGAGCTTGGTGTCGTTGCGGGCCGTGAAGAAGACCTTGTCAGGGTTGGTGATTGTGACAACGCGCCCGGCCACCGAGATCTCCACTGAATCGCTCACAACAGCAACCGTATTCCGTCGCGCCAGCTACCGTCGGGCGAATGGGGGAGATGCGGATCGACGCCACGATGCAGGGCACGATCGTCTCCGTCGACGTTTCTATCGGCGAGACTGTCAATGGCGGTCAGCAATTGATGGTGATCGAGTCGATGAAAATGCATCACGCCATCGAATCACCGTGCGACGGCACGGTCATCGACGTGCTGGTCGAGGCTGGGGCGACGGTGATGGCCGGGACTGCCGTCGCCTCGGTCGAGCCTGGCGTGGTTGGCCGGCAGACGACCGTTCGAGCCGTGAGTGCTGACCCGTCGACGATTCGCCCGGACCTTGCCGAGGTGGAGGATCGCCATGCGGTCGGTCTCGACGCGGCACGTCCACAGGCCGTGGAACAGCGCCGGGCCGTAGGCCGACGGACAGCCCGCGAGAACGTCGCCGATCTGGTCGACGACGGCTCGTTCGTCGAGTACGGTCCGGTGGTCATCGCCGCCCAGCGACGTCGTCGTCCGGTTGACGAACTGATCGACCGCACCCCGGCCGACGGAATGATCGGTGGCATCGGCACGGTCAACGGCCACCTCTTCGAGGGACATGCTGCCCAGGTCGTCGCCGTGTCGTACGACTACACCGTGTTGGCGGGCACGCAGGGCCAGCAGAACCATCGCAAGAAGGACCGGCTATTCGCCCTGGCCGAGTCGATGCGGCTGCCCGTGGTGTTCTTCACCGAAGGCGGGGGAGGTCGTCCGGGCGATACCGACGGTGTAGGTGTGAGCGGTCTCGACTGCTGGGCGTTCAACTTCTTCGCCCGGCTCAGTGCGTCGGTGCCGTTGGTCGGGATCAACGCCGGCTACTGCTTCGCCGGCAATGCAGCCATCCTCGGGTGTTGCGATGTCGTGATTGCCACTGCTGATTCGAACATCGGGATGGGTGGCCCGGCGATGATCGAAGGTGGTGGCCTTGGCGTTTTCGAACCGAACGAGATCGGGCCGATGCCGGTTCAGCAGGCCAACGGCGTTGTCGACGTCGCCGTCACCGGTGAGGCGGAGGCCGTGGAGGTCGCCAAGCAGTACCTGTCGTATTTCCAGGGTTCGCTCGCGCATTGGACGTGTTCCGATCAGCGTGAGTTGCGCGGCGCGATCCCCGAGGATCGCAAGCGCAGCTACGATGTTCGCACCGTGATCGACGCGCTGTTCGACGCGGGCACGGTGCTGGAGCTGCGACGACAGTTCGGCCTGGGCATCGTCACCGCTCTGGCCCGCGTCGAGGGACATCCGGTTGGGGTGATCGCCAACAACCCTGGGCACTTGGCAGGTGCTGTCGACAGCGACGGGGCCGACAAGGCGGCCCGCTTCATGCAACTGTGCGATGCGTTCGACATCCCGATCATCACCCTGGTCGACACGCCCGGCATGATGGTCGGGCCGGCTGCCGAGGAGACAGCGCTGGTCCGTCACTGCTCGCGGCTGTTCGTCACCGGAGCCAATGTCACGGTTCCGATGGTCAGCGTCGTGCTTCGCAAGAGCTACGGACTCGGCGCCCAGGCGATGATGGGCGGCAGCACCAAGGCCCCGGCCGCGTGCGTCGCCTGGCCGACCGGCGAGTTCGGCGGGATGGGGCTCGAGGGCGCAGTCAGGTTGGGCTTCCGGCGGGAGCTGGAATCAATTGGTGATCCACAAGTTCGCGAGCAGACCTTCCAGCAGATGGTGGCGCGGATGTACGAGCGCGGTAAGGCGTTGAACGCCGCGTCACATTTCGAGATCGACGATGTCATCGATCCCGCGGACACCAGGCGATGGCTTGCCGCGATCCTTAAGTCGTGGCCACCGCCCCCTGCTCGCTTCGGTAAGAAGCGACCGAACATCGACACCTGGTAGGAGTACGAAATGCATGTTGATGAAGTCGAGCTGCGGGTCGTGCGCCTCCCATACCGATCGGTGTTCAAGACCTCCTTCGCCGCCGAGACCGAGAAGGTGGCGGTGATCACGACCGTCCGCGCCGACGGAGTCGAAGGGTATGGCGAAGGGGTGATGGATCCGTTGCCGTCGTACCGCGAAGAGTCGATTGTCGGCGCTCTGCACCTGCTTCGCCAGGCCCTGGTGCCGTCGCTGTTGAACGACGGTTGCGGTGATCCGATGACGTTGTGCAACGGGTGGGCCGGGTGGCGTGGTAATCCGATGGCCAAGACCACACTGGAGCTGGCGGTGTGGGACTGCCATGCCCGCCGGCTCGGGGTGCCGTTGCGAGCGCTGTTCGGCGGCGAGCGCACCGAGATCACGGTCGGGGCGAGCCTGGGTATGAATCCGGTGCCCGACACCCTGGCTTCCGTCGCCCGTCATGTCGACCAGGGCTACAAGCGGATCAAGCTGAAGATCGAACCGGGATGGGACGTCAACATCCTGTCGGCGGTACGCGCCGACTTTCCCGACATCGAGCTGACGGTCGACGCCAACTCGGCGTACACCCTCGACGACATCGACACCCTGCGACAGATCGACGAATTCGGGTTGCATTACATCGAGCAGCCGTTGCATTGGGATGACCTCACCGACCACGCCGCCCTTGCCCCGCAGATGCGAACACCGCTGTGCCTCGATGAGTCGCTGAGCTCTCCCGCTCGTACCATGGCTGCTCTCGACCTCGGCGCCTGCGCCGTGGTGAACGTCAAGGTGGGCAGGGTCGGTGGATTGGCGGCGACCAAGCGCATCCATGATCTGTGTGTCAGCCGTGGCGTGCCGATGTGGTGCGGCGGGATGCTCGAGACCGGCATCGGTCGCGCCCACAACATCCATCTGGCGACGATGCCCGGCTTCGTGTACCCGGGTGACACCGCCTCGGCGAGCCGCACCTACGCCCGCGACATCACCGAGCAGGCCTTGGAGGCGGTCGATGGGATCATGCCAGTTCCGCCGGGCCCAGGCATCGGCGTCACCCTCGATCGACCGTTCCTCGACACGGTCACGGAATCGGTGGAGGTTCTGCGCCGGTGACCATCGAGTTCCGTGAGCTGCGCACCGCTGCCGAACTCGCTCCGCTGCCGCTGCTCGAATCTCGGGTCTGGGGCGGTCACGGCGAGTTGGTTGCCGTCAACATGTTGGTCGCCACGATTCGCGAAGGGGGCATGGCCATCGGTGCGTTCGACGGCGATCGCCTTGTCGGCTCGGTATACGGCTTTGCCACTCACGAACCACATGTACTCCACTCGCACTACCTGGCGGTCGATCCCGACTACCGCGGCTCAGGGCTCGGCGTGGCGTTGAAGCATCGCCAACGCGACTGGTGCCTGGCCAACGGGCGCACGGCGATGCGCTGGACGTTCGACCCGCTGCAGCTCGGCAACGCCCATCTCAATCTGCGATCGCTCGGGGCCGTCTGTGTCGAGTACCACCCTGATTTGTATGGGTTCATGGGTGGTATCAACGGGGGGCTGCCGAGCGACCGATTCACCGTACTGTGGGATCTCCTGGGCCAACGTTTCGGTGGCACCGAGTCGGTTGTGATCGCAGTCCCGCCGGTGACGGCCGAGCAGATCGCCTCGGCGACCGATCAGGCAATGCATGCACGCCTCGCGGTGCGCGACGCGCTGCTGCCCTTGTTCGCCGACGGTTGGGTGACCACCGACGTCGATCGCATTGCCCGCACCTACACCCTCAGTCGTTGAGTGCCCCGCCCGGCCGTTCGGTGACGACATCGGCGAGCTGCGGGAAGACCTTGCTGACCTTGGCTGTCAGCCACTCACCGTACGTGCCGTTCCAGTCGCGAAGGTTGGCCCGATCCCAACGTCGGTCGGCGTCGGCAGGCGCAACCCAACCGTCCTCAAGGTCAATGGCATCGAGGGTGCCGTCGAGGTCCACAGGGTCGATCACCGCGTCCCATCCAGGGTCGAGGAAGAACGGCATCGAATACCGATCCGTTGTCGAAGTGTTGCGGGCTCGGTGAGGGGTCGAGCGGTATCGGCCGGCGGTGAGCCGATCGAGCATGTCGCCGAGGTTGCAGATGATCAGTTGTGGGTCGTGGGGCGCGTCGATCCACTCGTCGCCGACCTTGACCTGCAGCCCCGCCGTGCCGTCGTGGGCGAGCAAGGTCAGTAGGCCGTAGTCACTGTGCTCGGCGACTCCCCAGCGGTCATCGCTGCCGGGTGGGTGTGGTGGGTATCGGAAGATACGAAACAGCGGAGTGGGGTCGGCGGTCAGCTCGCTGCGGAAGAAGTCGGCTGCCAGCCCCAATCCGTCGGCCATCAACGACAACACGTACTGGGCGAGCGGTTCCATCGCCGCCATCCACTCGGTGATCAAAGGCCGCAACGACGCCGGCTCTGCCGGCCAGATGTTCGGACCGTGCATTGGCCGCGCATCCGCAGGCAGCTCGCGGCCGAAGTAGTACCCCTCCTTGAGGTCGGGGATGCCGGATGTCAATTCGTTGCCGAGCGGGAACCATCCACGCCACGCCGGTCCGCCGCGGGCCAGGGCCACGGCTTCCTTCTCGTCGCGGCTGCGACCGAAGAAATCCATGGCGGCACAGAGCACCGCCTTGCGCAAGTCGTCGCTTACACCATGGTCGCGAATGGCGAAGAAACCGAACTGCCGGCACGCCTGATCGATCTCCCTGCCGGCTGCTCGCGAGGCGATGTCGATGACCGGCAACATGCTCCGCAGCGTAGGCGTCCGGCCGTGTCAGAATCGGTGCTCGTGACCACCGCCCAACTGATTGTCGTTGGGGCGGCGGTCTTCATCGCCGCGTTCTTTCAGATCGTCGCCGGCTTCGGCTTCGCCCTGCTCGCCGTACCGCTGATGACCTTGGCCATCGAGCCGAAGATAGCCGTCGTGGTCAGTTCGCTCACGGGAATCTTCGTCACCAGCTGGCAGGCCTACAAGAGCCGTGGCGAAGCCGACAGGGTATTGGTACGACGAATGACGACTGCCGCATACATCGGGATGCCACTCGGCTTGCTCGTCTTTGTCACGGTCAACGACAACGTCTTGCGATTGCTGCTCGGAATCGCCGTGCTCCTCGCCGTCGTCTTGCTGGCGCTGCGAGTCAACCTGCACCACGTCGGCCCGCGGCTCGACTACGGGGTGGGTTTCATCTCGGGTGTCCTGGCCACGTCGCTGTCGACAAATGGGCCGCCGCTCGTCTTCGCCCTGCAGGCACGTCAGCTCTCGGCGGTCACATTCCGGGCGACGATCTCGACGGTGTTCGCGCTCTGCAACATCGGCGGGTTGGCACTGTTCATCGCCTCCGGCAAGATCACCCGCGACGGCCTGGTCGCGTCTGCGGTCACCATTCCGGCGATGTTCGTCGGTCAGCTACTCGGCTTCCCGATTCGCAAGCACGTCGACGGTGAACGGTTCCGCTGGTTGGTCCTGGTGCTGCTCGCCGGCGCGGCAATCAGTGCCATCGTCAATGCCCTGGTGTAACGGAAGGATTCTCGTTATGACCCTTGTCTGCATCGCCACGGCGATCGCGGCGATCGGCAATTGGTACTCACGGTGGAAGGTGAACGACCGAATCGAGTTGATCTCCAAGCCGCTGACCACCGTCGGAGCAATCGCCATCGCCGCGTTGGCCGATGGACCGCGGTCGGCAACGATCGCGACGATCATCGCCTTGGCGCTGTGCCTGATCGGTGATGTTGCCTTGCTACCGGCGATCGACCGCTTCGTCGTCGGGCTGGGTGCGTTCCTGCTCGGCCACATCGGCTTCATCGTCATGTTTGCCGTGCGTGGGTTCGACCGGTGGCTCCTGTCGGGTGTGGCCATCGCCGGGTGTGCACTGCTGCTCGGAACGGCCGGCGTGCCGATCGTGCGAGGTGCCTCGGTGAAGGGATTCGGCATCCCGGTGCGCGCCTACCTGGCGGTGATCTCGGCGATGTGTGTGCTCGGCTGGGCGACGGGCAACTGGCTGGTCATGCTCGGCGCGACCGCCTTCATCGTCAGCGACACGATCCTCGGATGGGGTCAGTTCGTCGCCGAGCGCACCTTGATGCACCTGGCGATCATGGTCACCTATCACGCGGCAATCGTGTCGCTGGCCCTCAGCCTCGCCGTCTAACCCGAAGTGTGGTCCCACGCAACCATCGTGGTTGCGTACTACCACACTTCCTCGAAATCGAGCGCGTCACTGGCCGAACATCTGCAGCCATTGCTCGACCGATTTCGGTCGAAACACATAGTTGCTCTCGCGGATCGCCTCCAGAGTCGCGCTCGACGGTTGGGAATACCGATGGCCCGGGTAGACGATCGTCGCTGTCGGCATGGCCGCCAGTTTCTGAAGGCTGTCGTACATGTCAGCGGCGTTGCTGCCGGGCAGGTCGGTGCGGCCGCAACCGTCGAGGAACAGCGTGTCGCCGCTGACCAATCGCCCACCGACGTGAAAACACTGGCTGCCCGGAGTATGGCCGGGCGTGTGGATCAACGTGACGTCGATCGACCCGACGTGCACAATGTCGCCGGGATCGTGGACAGCGAGGTGGTCGTCGCCGACTCCGGTCGTTCGTTGCACCCAGGGCTGTTCATCGCGCTGCACATGGATCGGGCAATCGATGTGTTCGAGCAGCGCGGCGACACCTTCGATCGTGTGGCCCATCATCGACCCGCCAACATGGTCAGGGTGGTAGTGCGTGGCCAGCACCCCGGTCACGTGCATGCCGTCGGCAGCCATAGCGTCGAGCAGATCGGCCACCGCATAGGCAGGATCGACGAGCAGGCACTCACCCGTCGCCCGATCGCCGATGGCATAGGCGAAGTTGACCATCTGTTGGGCGATCGGATCGGCCACAGCGAAGTCGCGGCCCGACAGCAGTTGGCGGAAGTAGAGCTGATCGTCAGGGTGGTTCGCTGCCATCCGTCGTACGCTAGCCATCCATGAGATCGCCGCGACGGAGCGACCGATGAACCGGCTCACCCGGCTCGACGAAGGCCAAGTCCTCGTGTATGGCGGCGACCGGGTCACCGTGGTCTCAGCCGAACTTGCCCGGGCCTTCGCCGCTGGCGACCGCGTGGTGATAGTGCAGGACAGCGGTGATCTGCTGCACATCCCACAACGCGAGCACCGGCTGGTGTCCGTCGCCGTCGGCGAGGCAGTCGACGCGTTTGCGAAGCTTGCCGCGTGCAGCGACGATCAGATCACCGACTTCTTCGAACGATTTGCCGACGCCATCGACGACGACACGATGTTTGCCGAAGTCGTCGTCGCCAATCGAGCCGACGTCGCTGCAGCGATCGCCAAGGGTCGATCCACCACGCGGTTGCAGCTGTCGGCAACCATGCGTTCCGACATGGCTGCTGGGCTGCGTAGCTGGGGTGCCTCGACCATTCGCAAACAGCAACTGCAGTCGTCGATCGACCATGGGGATTGGTCGGTGGCATCGTGGCGCGCTCCACTCGGTGTCGTCGGGTTCGTGTTCGAAGGGCGGCCGAACGTGTTCGCTGACGCCACGGGAGTGCTGCGAACCGGCAACACGGCGGTCTTCAGGATCGGTAGCGACGCCCTCGGAACGGCGCGGGAGATCATGCGCTGCTGTGTTGCGCCGGCGTTGGCGGCGGCCGGTCTGCCGGGCGGCGCCTTGCAACTTGTCGAGTCGGCGGCGCATGCCGCCGGTTGGGCGTTGTTCGCCGACACCCGCCTCGGCCTGGCGGTGGCCCGTGGCTCGGGGACGGCCGTCGCCCAACTCGGCGCGGTTGCCCGCCAGCATGGTCTACCGGTGAGCCTTCACGGCACTGGCGGAGCGTGGCTTGTGGTTTCGGAACACGCCGATGCAGCGGTGCTGACCCGGGCAGTCGAGCATTCGCTCGATCGGAAGGTGTGCAACACGATGAATGTCTGCTGCATCCCCCGTTCGCGATCCACGGAGCTGCGTAGAGTCGTCACCGAGGCTGCGCATCGCGCCGGCCGCAGGCGGGGCACCGATGCCGTCGTACACCAGGTGGTCGGCGGCGAACTCGACCGCCTCGGCGAAGAGTGGGAATGGGAGGATTCGCCGGAATTTTGGCTGGTCGAGGTCGAATCTGTTGCCGAGGCCGTCGGGTTGTTCAACCGGCACAGCCCGCGTCTCGCCGCGTCGCTGATCAGCGACGACGCAGGGGAGCACGATCGGTTCTACGCGGCCGTCGATGCACCGTTCGTCGGGAACGGATTCACCCGATGGGTCGACGGGCAATTCGCGCTCAATCAGCCCGAACTTGGTCTTTCCAACTGGCAGACTGGGCGCCTTTTTGGGCGCGGCGGGGTTCTGTCGGGCGACTCGGTACACACGGTGCGACTTCGTGCCGATGTGCGCGACCACTCTATGCACCGTTGACTGTAAGGTCGCTGGTCGTGCGTCGATGGCCGGGTGGATTGCTGTTGGCTGCAAGTCTGGCCGCCTGTGCGACGGCTCCTGGGGTGGTCTCGACCGAGGCCCGGTCGAGCCGTACTTCGGTGGTATTGACGACACTGCCGGCCGAAGAACCAACCCCGACCACCGAGTCGACGCCTTCAGTCGACACGTTGCCCACCGAGTCGACGACCACGGTCGTCGGCCCGCGAGGACGAAATGACAACGGCGTCGGTGACGTGCTGTTCCCGTCACTCGGCAACCCGGGTATCGACATCGAGCATTACACCCTGATCCTCGACTACGACGTGCGACGGAACGAGATTTCGGCCACGGCGCACCTTGATCTCGTGACGACGGAGGCTCGCGACTCGTTTTCGTTGGACTCTGCGGGCCCGATCGTCTCGGCGGTGTCGGTGGATGGGGTGCCGGCCGACTTCATCACCGCCCCACCGGAACTTTTGATCACGCCGGTTAACCACCTCGCACGTGGTCAGCACATTGCTGTCGAGGTGACCTATTCATTGGCGCCAGCGGCGGTGCTGTCAGAAGCCGGCCAGCAAGTGGGTTGGTTCAAGACACCGGGGGGTTCTTACGTTCTCAACGAGCCGGATGGAGCTCATACGTGGATGCCGTGTGACGACCACCCCAGTGACAAGGCCACGTTTCGGTTCGAGCTCACTGTGCCTTCCGGACTGACCGCCGTCGCCAATGGGGCATTGGTCGAGCACACTTCGACGGCCACCACCGATACGTGGATCTGGCAGGAGGATCGACCGATGGCCACCTACATGATCCAACTCCTGACCGGCGACTACGAACTCGTTGACGGCGTCGGCCCCGATGGGCTGCCCTTGCTGAGCGTTGTGTTGCGCAAGGACCGGGCGACGATGCAGGCCTACCTCGACACGATCGACGAGCAGATCGATTTCTTCGACGACTTTTTCGGTTCGTACCCTCTCGATCGATACGGCATTGCCATCACCGACAGCGTTCCCGGTCTGGCGATGGAGACAATGGAGCGTTCATTGTTCAGTCGCACCGACTTCGCTACGGGTCGCCTCGACCTCATTCAGGAACTCCTGCTATCCCACGAACTCGCTCATCAGTGGTTCGGCGACGCGGTGTCGCCGGCTCGGTGGACCGATGTCTGGCTCAGCGAGAGCTTCGCGACCTATGGGCAGTGGATGTGGTTCGACCACCTAGGGCTGCAGACGGTCGAGGAATCCGCCACAGCGGCACTAGCGGTTCGCGAGCATGGATCGACCGCGGTCCCGACTGCTGGGGAGATGTTCGGATTCAACAGCTACGCCGGCGGGGCAGTGATTCTGCATGCGTTGCGCAAGACCGTCGGCGACGATCGATTCTTCACGCTGTTGCGTCGCTGGGTTGCCGACAACAACGGCTGGTCACGCACGACGGATGATTTCGTGGCTCTGTCCAATCAGGTCGTCGGCCAGGATCTGACGGGATTCTTCGCGACCTGGCTCTACGCCGACACCGTGCCGAGGGTGTTCCCCGGTTAGCGTTAGTGGCCAACGAATCGCTGCAGGATCTTGCTGCGCCACCGCTCTGTCTTGCCGGTGCGATCCTCGTAGCGATCGGCGCCGATCGGCAGGCGCAGTATTGCGTTGATTCCGAGCCAGCGGAATGGTTCCGGCTCCCACCGCCTCGAGCGATGGTTGACCCATGGCAGCGTGATCAGATCGGTCTCGCGCCGCAGTATCAGATCGGCCAACGTTCGTCCGGCCAAGTTGGTGGTTGTCACCCCATCGCCGACGTAGCCACCGGCCCACGCCAGGCCCGTGAGCTGGTCGAACCCCACTGAGCAGAACCAGTCGCGCGGTGCGCCGATCGGTCCGCCCCAACGATGGGTGACCGTGGCGTCGCCGAGTGCGGGGAACATCTCGCCGAGCAGGGCCCGTAACGAATCCTGCACCGCCTGATGGCGATCGAACTCCGGTTTGATAGCCGAGCCGAAATGATACGGCGCGCCGCGACCGCCGAAGGCGATGCGGTTGTCAGCGGTGCGCTGGCCGTAGATGATCAGCCGTCGATCATCGTTGAAGGTTTCACGCTGCGCCCAGCCGACCTCGTCGAAGAACGAGGCGGGCAGCGGCTCGGTGGCGATCATCAGCGAATAGATCGGGGCGACGACGCGCCGGTGGCCCGGCAGACGGGCGGTAAATCCCTCGGTGGCCCGCACGACTACGTCTGCCGAGACGTTTCCAGTCTCGCAGCGCACCCTTCTGCTGCCGAGTTCGACGACGCGGGTCTTCTCGTAGATCGTCGTGCCTGTCCGCTCGACCGCCTCCGCCAGTCCGCGCACCAGGCGTGCCGGATGAATCGCCGCGCAATGCGGCGTGTAGCCGGCGCCGAGTACATGTGTCGCCTTGAGCCGAGTCGATGCCTCCTGCGCCGTCAACCAGCGATAGTCCTCCTCTCCGAACCCCCATGTGCGGTAATGCTCCAACAACTCGTGAACCCGCCTGACCTGTGGTTGGGTGCGGGCCAGATTGAGATAGCCGCCCTTGGCGAGGTGGCAATCGATGCCCTCCACCGTGGTCACTCGGGCAACCTCGTCAACTGCGTCGTGCATCATCCGCTGCATGGCGACGGCCCCGTCTCGTCCGCTCTGCGCGGCCATGGCCTCGAAGCTCATCGGCAGCAGCGCCGACAGCCAGCCGCCGTTGCGGCCGCTGGCCCCGAAGCCGGCGAACTCGGCCTCTACCACGACGATGCGCAGCGTCGGATCGAGTTGGCCGAGGTAGTAGGCCGTCCACAATCCGGTGTACCCGGCACCGACGATGGCCACGTCGGCAGTGACGTCGCCCGGCAGCTGCTGGCGCGTCGCCAAGCTGTGATCGGCCGGAAGCGAGTCGAGCCAGAACGAGACAGCACGAGGGTCGCTCATCGGCCTGACACTACGCAATGAATCGGCGGCGGCCCTACGCTGACGCCGATGCTGCCGACCCCGACGGGCTGGTTCCCCGATCCGTGGAACAACTCCGGGGTGCGGTACTGGGACGGTCGGGCATGGACGGGGCATGTCGCCGTACCAGCGCCGTCGCCACAACCGCACCCGAGTCTGCCGGTCCGAGCTGCATGGGGTGCGGTTATCACCCTCTTGGTATCACTCACGTCGAGTCGCTACCTGCTCAAGGCGATCTCGGGTTTCGAATGGCCGATCGCTGTCTACGTGTTGATCGTGGCTCTGGTCGGATACGTGCCATCGCTGCTGTGGTGTTGGTACGCGAGCCGCCGCTGGGGAACCGGCCGATTCCGTACCGACGTCGGCCTCAGTGCTCGGTGGGTCGACGCCGGCTGGGGTCCAGTCACGTGGGGGGCGTGTCTCGTTGCCCAGATCGCCGTCGGTCTGCTCGTGATCGGCCTGAGGATTCCATTCACCAGCAACGTCAAGGAGGTGTCGGAGCTGCACAGCGATCGCGGGTACGTGGTGTCGTTGCTCGTGCTGGCTGTCGTGGCGGCTCCGATCGCCGAGGAGATCGTCTTTCGTGGTGTGGTATTGCGGGGCCTGCTTTCGCAAAACCGAGCCGCTGTCGCAGTTGGCCTGCAGGGAGTGCTATTCGGGCTGGCCCACTTCGACCCCATTCGTGGCGCCGGCAACATCGGCCTGATTCTCGTGCTGAGCGCCGTTGGCTGCGTGCTCGGTGGCGCCGCCTATCTCATTCGCCGGATCGCCCCAACGATGATCGCACACGCGATCCTCAACGGCATTGCCATGGCCTTGGCACTGTCAGGCTGGCTGTCCGACAACTGACCCGCCAAAGCGTGGGTGATCGGTCGCCGTCAGGGCGAAAGCGCGATGTTGTCGATCAGGCGGACGTCGCCGAACCACACTGCGGTGAGCATGACCGTCGGTCGGTTGACGACGTCGACGGGGTCGAGCGTCACCGCATCGACAACGTGTAGGTACTCGAGGCTGGCGCAAGGCTCGGCGGCGATTCGCTGAATCGCCAGGTCGGCTAGGCGTGCAGCATCGCGTTCGCCATCGATGAGAGCCTCGCCGGCACGGCGCAAGGCCTGCACGACACAGACTGACGCCAATCGGTCGGTGACGGTCAGGCGTTGATTGCGACTCGAGATGGCCAAGCCGTCGGGCTCGCGAACCGTCGGCACGCCGACGATCTCGATGTCCATGTCGAGGTCGGCGACCATCCTGCGGATGATCGTCAACTGCTGAAAGTCCTTCTGTCCGAACACGGCGGCGTCTGGTTGCATAGCCCCGAACAGCTTGGCAACGACGGTCGTGACGCCACGGAAGTGTCCGGGCCGGCTGGAGCCCTCCAACGAATCGGCCAGTACACCGAGCTCGACATGGGTCTGAAAGCCCGGCGGATACATGGCAGACGCGGTGGGTGCATATACCGCATCGACGCCGGCAGCGCGACAGGCATCGACGTCGTCGTCGATGGGCCTTGGGTACTTGTCAAAATCATCGCTGCGGTTGAACTGCAACGGGTTGACGAAGATCGACACGATGACGACGTCACCATGTCGGCGAGCTTCGTCGACCAGCGCCATGTGGCCGGCGTGCAGCGCGCCCATTGTCGGCACACAGCAGATACGCCGCCCCTCGCCATGTTGGGCGCGGCTCCATGCATGCATCGATAGCGGCTCGCGACAGATCAGCATCGAGGTCGGCTCAGTGGAAGCTGTGGGCATCGTCGGGCCAGGTGCCGTCACGAACCTCGCGAACATAGGCGGCCGTCGCTTCGATCGCCGCGCTGCGCAGGTTGGCGTATTTCTTGGTGAACTTCAACGCCATCTCGCTGAGCCCGAGCACGTCGTGCAGCACCAACACCTGACCGTCGCACGATGGACCGGCGCCGATTCCGATCGTCGGGATCGAGAGTTCCTTGGTGATCTCGGCGGCGAGGTCGAGTGGCACACCCTCGATGACGATCGCGCATGCGCCGGCCTCTTCGACAGCGTGGGCATCGTCGAGCAGCCGATCGCGACCGCCGGCTTCGGATCCACCGGTGCGGCCCTGCACCTTGTGGCCGCCCATGCGGTGAAAGCTCTGCGGGGTGAGCCCGATGTGCCCGACGACGGGGATGTCGACTCGGGTGAGGGTCTGGATCGTCTCGCCCATGACCACGCCACCTTCGAGCTTGACGCACTCGGCGCCTTCCTTCATCAAGCGGATCGAACTCTCGACCGCCTGCTGCGGGCTGACCTGGTATGAGCCGAACGGCAGGTCGCCGACAATCAGGGCTCGTGGCTTGGCCCGGGACACCAGACGCACGTGGTAGACCATGTCGTCGAGGGCGACGGGAATCGTGTTGGACTCGCCCTGCACAACCATGCCGACCGAGTCGCCGACCAGGATCATGTCGACGCCGGCCAGATCGACGAGACGGGCAAAGGTGGCGTCGTAGGCCGTGATCATCGAGATCTTCTCGCCGAGCGTCTTCATCCGCCCCAACTCGGGAACGGTTACCTTCGGCCGCTCATGCGTCTCGCTGGTCATGAAGCTGCTGCCTCCTTCGACCGCGGTGAGGCTATCCCATTCGGCCGAGGAACGCGCTGGGGCACAGATCGCCATAGCTGGGAACGCCACTGATCGATCTCGCCTCGACGACAGCACGCGTACAGGCCAGGGCGAAACAGTCCGCAGCAGCCGCAAGTAGGTCGTTTACGGCCCCGGGCCGACTGTCGGCTCGACGTAGACCAGGAGAATTGGCTACTGCGAGCGTACGTTCGCCCGTGGACAGGCAGAAGATCGTGTCGCCGTCGAACATCGAATGGACGGGGCGGATCGCTCTGGCCAGGCCGTCGTGGGCGACCCCGGCCAGCTTTCGGCACTCCGGCTTGGTCAGTGCCGCAGATGTCGCCACCACGCCAATGGTGGTGTTCAACGTTGTCGGTGAAAGTCGGGTTGCTTCGACCAATGCCCGACGCTCCGAGGCTGTCGGGCGACGAAGCTCGATCCCTTCATGAAATCGTGGCATGCCGGTGGTCGGGGCAATGACCTGGCCGGCTGCGTTGACAACGACCAACGCACCGACGACGATGCCGTCGGGGAGCGTGATGCTGGCCGTACCGACACCGCCCTGAAGGCCACCGGCGACGGCTCCCGTGCCGGCGCCGACGGCCCCCATCGGCACGGCTCCGGTGCGAGCCGCGGCGCAGGCCCGATACCCGAAACTGTCGTCGGGTCGGTGGGCGAAAACGCCACCGCGCCCCAGATCGAAGATCACCGCAGCGGGCACGATCGGTACGACCTGGCTTGGTTGCGGCCCGACGGGGAAGCCCAGGTGACGTTCCTCGTGCCAGCGCATCACCCCCTGTGCCGCGGCCAGCCCATACGCACTGCCGCCCGACAGACAGACCGCATCTACCCGGTCGATCATCGCCGTCGGGTCGAGGAGGTCGGTTTCACGGGTGCCGGGCCCGCCGCCACGCACGTCGCAGGATGCCATCGCCCCACCATCGATGCGCACCACGGTGGTGCCCGTCTGCCATCCCCGGCCGCGCCGTTGGTGGTGACCGACCCGAACGCCAGGTACATCGGTGATGTGGCCGAGGCCCATACGGCTCAGGCGCTGGTCAGATGGGCTTCGACGACGGCCGCCTCGAGAGCGCCGTGGCCCACTGTGCGCCACACGCCGATTGCCACGATGTAAAGCGGGCTGGCGATCAGCAGTGCTGTGCCGACAGCGGGCTTGCCGAGGGGTGATTCTGCGGTCATCCACAGCACGGTGGCCAGCCAGATCACGGTGACCGAAATGGTCAGCGGGCGGAACCGTCGCACTTGCATCGGGTGCACAAACTTCCAGTTGGTGAGCTGGGTGAGAGTCAGGGCAATGCAGACGATCGTGGTGAACCACGGGTCGGCTCGCAGAAGATACAACGTCGGCACGATCATGTTCCACTCGCAGGGGAAGCCGTTGAACCAATGGTCGTGGGTCATCTGATCGGTCCGCGACATCCACAGCGCTGACACGAACAAGACGAAGGCGCCGATGTACAGCGACGCACCGTGAGGCAACATCTGGAACTGGTGCAAGAAGATCACTGGAATGACGATGCAGGTGACGAAATCGACGACCAGATCGAGCGTATAACCGTCGATGCGGGGCACGTTCTCGCGTACGCACCAAGCCCTGGCGGCGGGACCGTCGACGCCATCGAGGACCATGGCGACGGCCAGCCACAACACGGCCTCGCGTGGCTGTTTGTCGGAGACGGCGATAATGCCGAGCATTCCGCAGATCGCACCGCTGGCAGTGACGCAGTGGACGAACCATCCCTTGGCGATCGGGTGACGAAGTACGGCGACGGCCGCATCGCCTGCGTTGGGCATCAAAATACTCCTCGGCGCCTGATGACTACCATAAGGTCGACATCGGCTGGAACGGCCATGCTAACGGGTTTCGCCGTGGGCGGGTCAGGTAGCGTGCGCTGTCATGCGTGACCGGTTGCGTGGCGCAACCTACGAACTGTGTGGCGCCGCGGTGCGGGTGGTATGGGAGCGTGTCAGCAGGTGGGGGGCGATCGGGCCGCGCAGCCGGGCGGGGCAGCGGTTCGGCAGGTTCGGTCACAACAGTATTATCTGCTTCCCCGCCAACACGATCCTCAACGAGCACTACATTCACATCGGCGACGAAACGATGATCGGCCCACACGTCACTTTGTCGGCAGGCATGATGCCCGGTCAACGGTGCGTCAGCGATCCGGTGGTGCGCATCGGCGACCGCTGCCTGATCGGCAAGGGCAGTGGCATCGTCGGCCACCTGGCGATCGATATCGGCAACGACGTGTGGACGGGGCATCACGTGTACATCACCGACCAGAATCATGGCTACGAAGACATGACTCGCCCGATCTCGCAACAGACCATGCCGGAAGAGCGGGTGGTGATCGGTGACGGATCATGGCTCGGGTTCGGTACGGTGGTGCTCCCAGGGGCGCGGATCGGTCGTCACGTAGCCGTCGGAGCCAATTCCGTGGTGGTCGGCGAACTTCCCGACTATTGCGTCGCCGCCGGTGTGCCGGCGACGGTGATTCGCCGCTACGTCGACGGCCAAGGCTGGGTACGAGCCGGGTCGTAACTCATGTGTCGCCGCCGAGCTCGCCGGGTGGGGCACAGTGCGGGATGGCGTTGCCGGTCGTGAAGGCGATGACCGTGTTGGTCACCGGACTGCCGTTGACAAGCGATTCTCGGTACGGCTCGAGTTCGAACGCCCGCAGCCGGGCGGTGTACGCCCTGCGGTCGTCGATGATCTGGCGGTAGTACTCCACGAAGATGGCGACACGCTGGCGGTCGTCGCTACCGGCGAGCGGCAGCGCCTCGACGTCGTTGATCATCCCCTCGACAGTGTCGGTGGCTCGGTCGACGATGTCGGCGTGCTGGATCATTTGCGCGGGTGTGGGGTTGGAGATGTAGCCCTCTGTAGTGTCGGCGAGAGCCTGACGTTGCTCTCCGGCGATGGTGCAGATCCGCTCGGCGGTCGTTCTCCACGACTTCTCGGTGACCAGGTAGATCCCCTGCTTCGGGGCGAAGACGAAGCCGTACACCCACATCGCTGCGATCAGTGCACAGACGACGACCAGGAGCACCCGTACCCAGCGCCGCGAAGTCGATTCGACGGGAATCGCTGAGTCGATCATGTGGCCTTTGGCCGGTAGCTGATGGCCAGTTGCGTCACAGCGCCACCAAGCCCGGCAACAGCGGCGATGACGGTGCCGGTCCATCCATTCCAATCGATGCCGGCGGCGTGGTCGAGTGACCAGCGTCCCGGCCCGACGATGGCGATGACAAACGCGGTCACGGCGATCGACGCGCAGTACTCCCACCCCTGGCCTGGCTTGAAGATGAAGAATCCGACCTTCCAGTGCTCGACGACGATAGCCACTGTCATCACGCCGATCATCCCTGCCGCGGCGAGCGGCGTCAGCAGACCGAGCGCCATCAGTACCCCACTGCCGATCTCGGTTGTGGCTGCAAGGCGGGCCTGCCAGAGGGGCCAGCGCATGCCGATACTCTCGAACCAGCGCGCCGTTCCGGCGAGTCCGCCGGGGCCGAAGAACTTGTTGTAGCCGTGATAGGCGAGGAACAACCCGAACACGACGCGCAGGATCACGAGGCCGACGTTGAACTGGTTCACCGTTTTCCAACGCTACGGCACCCACAGCTGGAAGGCATATTCGCCTCTGGTGACAGGTGGCTCCTGATAGAACCAATGAACGTGGAGGCGAAAGGATCGATCATTCCAGCGGATGTTGGTCGTCCCACCCAGGCGTTTCGGCTGATCCGTGGGCTGTTGCAGCATCACAAACGTCTGTTCTTCACCGCTGTCGGATGCGCCGCCGTGTTCGCGGCCTGCACGGTGTTCTCGTCGGTGGTCGTTCGCCTGATCATCGACAAGGTCATCGTTCCCAGGTTCGAAGACGGGAGCGTCGCAACCGACCGCGTCGTCGCAATTCTTGGTCTGCTGATCCTGGTCGGCGTGGTCCGCGCCGCTGGCGTGGTCGGACGACGCACATTTGCCGGACGTACCTCGTGGCGGGTCACCGAGTCGTTGACCGCCGAGGTCATCGATCGAGTCGTCGCTCAGCCGGTGACGTGGCACCGCCGCCAGCGAACCGGCGACATCATCACCCGCGCCGGCGTCGATGCCGAGGCAGCGACCCACGTGCTCAACCCGCTGCCTTTCGCGTCGAGCGTGGTGCTGATGCTGACCCTCTCGGCCGTGTGGCTGCTGGTCACCGATCTATGGCTGGGAATGGCCGCGGTGGCGGTCTTTCCGCTGTTGATCACCCTCAACCTCAGCTACCAACGGCGGGTCGACCGTTTCTACGACACAGCCCA
>JANNHY010000403.1:0-13099 GCA_031404635.1 Ilumatobacteraceae bacterium | reverse complement strand
GGCCACCGAGGTAGCAAGAGTTTCAGGGGATGCGCACGAATGAACGTAGCATGAGCGTGAAGCCGAGATCTGTGCCCCCGTGCCGACACGCTTCAGTGACGAGGAACTCATCACGATCGACCGGCTGGTCGCCGAAGGCGTGGGCGAAAATCGGTCCGATGTGATCCGTCGCGCCGTGGATCACCTCAATGACGCGGTCCGACGCACCCGAACCGGCGAAGCGATCGCCGAGTCGTACCGAATCCGACCCCAAAACGACGACGACAATGCCATGGCCATGGCCAACGCCATCGCCATGACCGAGGCCGAACCGTGGTAGCCCAGGGTGAACTGTGGCTCATGGAACCGCCGAACGGCAAACGTCGACCCGTGCTCGTCGTATCACGCGACGCCGCGATCCCGGCACTCAACAACATCGTGGTGGCCCCGGTCACCAGCACGATTCGCACGATCCCAACCTGCGTCGCTGTCGGTCGCAACGAGGGCATCGACCACGACAGCGTCGCCAGTTTCGACAACCTCGCCGTAGTACCCAAGTCGTTATTGACAACCCGGTTGGGTTCGCTGGGCCCAGGAGCCCGACAGCGCATGTGCGATGCGCTGCAAGCACTTGCGGATTGCTGAGGGCGATTGCTCGCGGCGCCGAGTCCGACCAGCGCCGGCCGTCAAGGTCCTGGATGAAACGCCAACCGAGAAGCGCTATCAGTTCAGCACGCCGGCGACATCGATGATCAGACCGGTCGTCGTGTTGCTGAACAGGCAGATCTTGCCGCCGGCGCCCACTTTTGAGATGACGGCGTTGGGGATCGTCTGGCCTGCGCCGAAGTTCAGATTCGATGCGGTCGGACGGGTGACTCCGCACGGGTAAACGGTGACGAAACCCGCTGCGGCCGGATCGACAGCCGTAACGTTGAGGACCACTGATCTCGCGCTCGCTGTGACGCCCGCCCGACCAGCGATCAGCACCTCCAGAGGAACGCCAGCCGCGGCCGGACCAATGCCGGCAAACTGGCCATCGGCCGTGGCTTCGCCCGGTCGCGTATCGAGCAGTCGAGCCGGAGCGGCAAGCGGTTGGAACGCCGTCGCCGAGGCGAAATAACCGGCGACATCGACGATCATCCCCGTCGGTGCGTTGGTGTACAAGCAGATCTTGCCGCCGGCGCCCACCTTGGTGACCACAGCATTCGGGATGGTCTGGCCGGCGACGAAGTTGAGGTTCGAGGCCGTCGGCTGGGTGACGCCACACGGATAGACCGTTACGAATCCGGCTGCGGTGGGATCGACCACTGTCACGTTGAGCACCACCGACCCAGCGGTCGCCGGCACTCCGGCTCGCCCGGCGATGGGCAACTCGAGGGTCGATGCCGCACCCTGCGGGCCGCCGCCGACGAACTGACCGTCGGCGGTGATCTCGCCAGGACGGGTGTCGAGCAGGCGAGCAGGTGCAGCGAGCGGCGTGAACGCGGTCTCGTCAGGGAAGAACCCGGCGACGTCGACAACAAGACCGATCGCGCTGTTCGTGAACAGGCACACTCGCCCGCCTGTACCGATCTTGGATATGACGGCATTCGGGATGGTCTGACCGGTGGCATAGTTCAGGTTCGATGCCGTCGGGCGGGTGACACCGCAGGGGTACACGGTCACGAAGCCCGGTGCCTGCGCGTCGACGGCAGTCACATTGAGAATCACCGACGACGCGTCGAGCGGCACGCCGGCGCGGCCTGACACCAGCAGCTCCAACGTAGACCCGGCGGCTCGTTGCCCGTCACCGGCGAACTGGCCGTCCATGGTGGCCTCACCTTGGCGCGTATCGAGCAGTCGACCCGGCGACGCCAACGGTTCGAAGGGCGGCATCCCGACCGGGGGCTCGGGCTGCGGGACCGGCACCGCAGATGTGGTCGAGACGGAAGCGGAGTTGAGCGAGGCAGGGCCGGACCCCGCCGCGTTCTTGGCTGACACCCGGAACACGTAAGTCGTCGAACCGACGAGAACGTTGATCGTCGCCGAGGTGGCCGTACTCACCCCGTCCGCGAACGTCGCCCACGTCAAGCCGCCGTTTGACGAGTACTCGACGACATAGTCGGTGATGGGTGCTCCGCCGTTCGCCGAAGGTGCGGCCCAGCTGAGGGTGGCCGAGGTCGCCGCCGCGACCGGGATCACGTTGGACGGTGCGCCGGGCACGGTCCGCGGTGTCAGAGGGGCCGACGTACCGGCCAGACCCGACCCGGCGGCGTTGGTAGCGACGACGGAGAAGGTGTACGCGGTGCCGTTGTCAAGGCCGGAGATCGCGCACGCTTGGCCGCTGGTGGTGCACGTGGCTCCCCCTGGTGTGGCAGCGACTGTGTAGAGGCCGATCGCCGAACCGCCGTTGCTCGACGGCGCGGTCCACGACACGGCGACCTGGCGGTCGCCAGGTTGGCCGGTAACGTTGATTGGGGCACCGGGTGCGGCCCTGGGCACGACGGCAGTTGAGACTGCTGACGGTGTGCCCACCGATCCGCTGCTGAGTGACGTCACGCGGAACACATACGCGGTGCCGTTGGTCAAGCCTGTGACTGTTGCTGCCGTCGTCGTCGACACTGCGTCGTTGAACACCGTCCATGAGCTGCCACCGGTGGCCGAGTACTCCACCCGGTAGTCGATCACCGGTCCAGCAGGAGTCGTAGGTGCGGTCCAGGTGAGCCCGACCTGCCCGGCGTTCGCCGTCGCGACGAGGTTGGTCGGTGTGTCAGAGTTAGCGGCGAGGTCGGCACTGATGTTTGACGTGGTGCCACCGGAGGTGACTGCGACGACATCGCTGGTCTGGAGCGCGGCCTTGTCATTCCAGAATTCAGGGATCAAACCTGCTCCGCTGAACCTGACGGCCCACGATCCGGCGGGCACCCCGTCGAGTTGGTACACGCCCGATCCGTTGGCGCACCCTGACGCCACAACAGCGCCGGACGTGCGGTTCTGCACCTCCACGCAGGCGCCTGGCGCCGGCGAGCCAGCGCTCGTCACAGTGCCGGTGATCGTGCCGCCGAGCACCAGGCCGATCTCCACATTCGACACGATCTGACCGGTGGTGAGCGTGATCGCCTGGGCGCCTGCCGCATTGGTGGAGTTGGAGTGCCACTCGGTGACGTAGCGGCCAGCGCTGGTCACTTGCAATTTGTAGGTGCCAGCGGCGATGCCATTGAAGTTGAACGATCCACCCTGGAACGAGCAACGGCTGTTTTGGGAGAACCCGAAGGCATCGTTGTACAGGCTGATGCACACGTTCTGCAGGGGAGCATGTGTGGACTCGTCAACGACGGTTCCGGAGATGACGGCGCCGGGAATCATCGAGATGTTCCGGGTGGTGGCGGTCGACGCTGTGACAGCGACGGTCGGGTTCGCCAGGAACTGCGAGATGTAGTCCGCCTTGTTGATACTGAGTGAGTAAGTACCTACTGCGACCGCGATCTCGTACTGCCCGTTGGCGTCGGTGCAATCCCTGACCGAGTTGCCGATACCGTCGCGGAACGCATCGACGCACACCCCCGTGATGGGCAGGCTGGTGAGGCTGTCGGTGATGGTGCCGGCGATCGTTCCGGTGGCCGCGGCAAGGAGACCGATGTTGAAGCCGGTGAGTACGGTGTCGGTGACGGTGATCGTCTGGGCCCCTGCGAGGTCGACGGCGCCGTTGAAGAACTCCTCGTCGTACAGCTGAGACGAGGCCGAGAGTTTGTAGGGGCCGGCTGGCAGACTGGAGAAGCTGTATGTGCCGTCAGCGGACGTAAACGTCGATGTGTACTGAAAGCCGTTGGTGTAGACCTTGACAACCGCGCCGATGATCGGTGTCGCCGTACCTTCCACCGTGATGGTGCCGGAGATGCCTCTGGTGTCGAGCGGAGCCAGGGTGATGTTGATGTTCGGCGTCGTCGCGCCAAGCGTCACAGCGACCGGGTCGGCGGTCGCCAGGCTGCCCTTGCCGTCGTAGAAGGCGGACGTTCCCGACGGGCAACAACGCGTCGCTGTCACCTTGTAAGAGCCCGCCGGAATCGCCTCCGAGGTGTACTGGCCGAGGAAGTTTGTCAACGACGTCGCCACAAACGAATCGTCGGATGCTTTGGAGATGCCGACCGAGACGTTGGCCACCGGGTTGCCTCCACTGGTGACGGTCCCGGTGATCCGGCCTCCAGGCGCCAGGTCGAGGTCGATCACGGCGTCCGACAAGCCCAGCGAAACAATCGCTGCGGTATTGAACGACGTCGCGTTCGAGTACCACTCACTGATTGACCGTCCTTGGCCGTCGATAGCCCGCAACAGGTACGAACCGGGCGCCAAGCCGCCGAACCGGTAGCTTCCGTCGGCTTGGCTGAAGGCAGAGGCCGCGGGCGACAGACTGTTCGACGCCGAGTACGCCTGCACTGCCACGCCCGACATCGGCGTGCCGTTGCTCGTGACAAGGCCGCGGATGACCGCCCGTTTCGCCAAGGCGAAGTCGATGGTCTGAGATGCGCCGGCGGCAGCGGTCATGACATCCGCCGTCGCCAGCGTGGGCTTGTCAGAGAAGTACTCGGGCACGTACAAGCCGCCGAAGTCCGAAGCGGAGACCTTGTATGTGCCGGCCGGCACCTGGATCTGGTAAGACGTACCAGTCGAGGAGCCGAAGTACGGCTGCGACGTAACCGTGTTGATCGCTTGGACCGACACCGACGCCAGCGGCGCGCCGCTGGCGGCGTCTGTCACGGCGCCGGTGATAAGCGACAACCGGTCGAGTGTGGCGTCGATGTTGCTCTGGGTGGCGCCGAGGACGACCGTCACGGAGTCGGCGTCGGCGAATACCGCCTTGTCGTTGTAGTACTCGAATCGATAGCCGGGAACCACGTCGGACGGGCCGCTGAACGACACTTTGTGCGGGCCGGGAGCCACTCCGGTGACCGTGTACACCCCGGCGGCGTCGGTGCAGGCGGAGCTGCTCGTGTTGAAATCGGCTCCAAGCACGGTGACACAGGCGTTGGCGAGGGGTGCATTGGCGGCGCCGCGCACCGTTCCGGTGACGATGCCACCGATGTCGAGCGCGAAGTTCCTTCCGCCGGTGACGGTGTTTATGGCCGCCGGCACCAGCGTCGACGCTGCAGCGGTGAACACTCCGTCGAAGAACTCGCTGGCGTACCCCGAGCCGAGCGCGCCAACCGCTAGGAGGCGGTAGTTGCCGGGCTGCAGGCTGACGAGCGAATACGTGCCGTCGGCCGCTATCAGCGAACTCTGGAAAGGAAAGAATCCGCCCTCGGCGATGGCGTGCACGCTACCGCCGGTGGTCACGGGGAGCCCGCTGACTGCGTCGAGCACCGTTCCCGAGATCACCCCGAGGCGATCGAGCACCGCATCGATGTTCGGCGTCGCCGTCGGCGACGTCACGTTTACCGTCGTCGCGGTCTGAAAGGTGGCGTTGCTGTAGTACTCGGGGGCGTAACCCGACTTGGCAAAGCTCACCCGATAACCGCCGCTCGACAGCCCACCGACCGAATACGTGCCATCGGCCGCGGTGCACGAGTTACCGTTGGTGAACGGATCGTTGCTGAGTGAGGTGACGTTGACACACACGCCGTCGATCGGAGCGTTCGCCGTGTCGCGGATCGTTCCGGTGATCGACCCGCCGACGGCAACGGAGACGTCGCGGACGAGATCGGACGCGCCGACGGTGACGATGTCCGCCGCTGCGAGCGTCGGCTTGTCGTTGTAGAACTCGGCCACGTGCACGTTGTCGTTCGGGATCACCTGCAGCTTGTAGTCACCTGGCACCATTGCTGTCGAGGCGTACCGGCCGCTGCCGTTAGTGGTCAAGAACTGAAAGCCGCTGAAGCCTGAGGCCGGTGTGATCCGCACTTCCGCATTGGCGATCGGCAGGTTGCCCGGCGCCGTCACCGTGCCGGTGATCTGTTGTCCGCGCAACAGCGTTGCATTGGCCGTCGTCACGTTGCCGACGCTGACGACGACCGCATCTCGATCCCCGAATAGCGTGGCATTGTCGAAAAACTCACTGAAGTAGGCCGTCTTGGCGGTGTTGAACCACACGCTGTAACTGCCCACCGGCAATCCATAGGTGCGGAACTCCCCCGTTGCGCCGGTGCAGACGACGTTGGACATATAGTCGGCAGTCGCCAAGAGATCGATGCACACATCGGCGACCGGTGTGCCGACACCTGCGGCGACCACCACTCCACGGATCGCGCCTCCAGCGGCGAGCGATGCATTCAGCGTCTCGTCCCCGTCTACCAGCACGAATTGGGTCGTGCGAGCGAGGGTTGTGGTGTAGTCCAAGAACTCGACCTGCGAAAAGGTCTGCTGAGCGAAGACGAGTTGATAGGTGCCGTTGGCCGCCGTCACGCTCTCGTCGAGTACGTTCAAGCCACCTTCGTCTTCCACGAACGCTCGCACAGTGATGCCCTGCAACGGCAGCGATGTCACTGCACTGGTCACCGTGCCGGCAATAGTGAAGCTCTGAGCTACAGCAGCAGCCGGCGCGATCGCCAGCAGGGCCGACGCCAACAGAAACGTTGTCCCGAGCACGCCAGCGGCAGCGCGCGCTCGACGAATGGTCGCAATCCTGTACATGTCGTCCCTCTGACCATCCGAGATCGTCCCGCCGTCGGTCAGGTTGCAAGCTACCCCCTGTCAACGCATTTGAGGTTGATTGTTGCGATTTGTTGAGGCCTGCTCCGACGGCTCATCGCTCATGGCAGGCCACTCCGGCAAGATCGACGACGTTCTTCGAGTCCGAGCCTTGTAGGCGGTATATTCGCCTGTTTCGTCACATGCGATAGCAGGAGGTCGGCTCCCATTGTCAACGGCGTTCATCACCGGCATTACCGGGCAAGATGGTTCCTATCTCGCCGAACTTCTGATCGAGAAGGGGTACGAGGTGCACGGTCTCGTGCGCCGCGCGTCCAGTTTCAACACGCAACGGATCGATCATCTCTACCAAGACCCTCATGCGATAGGCGGGCGGTTGCACCTCCATTACGGAGACGTCACCGACAGCAGCCGCCTGATCGAACTGGTCGGTCAGATCCAGCCCGACGAGATCTACAACCTGGCTGCCCAGTCGCACGTCGCAGTGTCGTTCCAGGAGCCCGCGCACACGGTTGCGATCGACGGGCTCGGCGTACTCAACATCCTCCAGGCCATCCGCATCTCGTGCCCGCTCGCCAAGCTCTACCAAGCAGGCACGTCGGAGATGTTCGGCTCATCTCCCCCACCACAGAACGAGGACACTGAATTCGAGCCTCAATCGCCGTACGCCGCAGCGAAGGTGCTCGCTTTCCACCTCGTGCGTACCTATCGAGCGGGCTACGGTCTGTTCGCGGCGACAGGAATCCTGTTCAACCACGAGAGCGAGCGACGGGGCCTCACATTCGTCACCCGCAAGGTCACGCGCGGAATCGCGGCGATCGTGGCCGGCTCGGCCGACCGCGTGTTCCTCGGCAATCTCGAGGCCGAGCGCGACTGGGGACATGCCGCCGACTACGTGACGGCGATGTGGTCGATGCTGCAGCAACCCGAACCCCGCGATTACGTGATCGGCACCGGCGAGTCGCACTCTGTCGCCGAATTCTGCGAGCAGGCGTTTGGCCTCGTCGGGCTCGACTGGAAGAAGTTCGTCGAGGTCGACCCACGGTATTTCCGGCCGACGGAGGTCGATCGACTCCGGGCCGACCCCTCGCGCGCTCGGCAAGAACTCGCCTGGACGCCGACGATCGGCTTCGCCGAACTGGTCGAGCGGATGGTCGTCAGCGACCTACGAGAAGTGGGACTGGATCTCGAGCAGGCTCGTAGTCGAGCCGGAGCCTGAGCCTGTTCCTACTATGGTAGGCTAAGAGTATGCCCACGAAGCGTAAGGTGTCTGTATCGCTCGACGAGGATCTGGTCGCCGAACTCGAAGGCGGGGACGAAGCGTTATCATCGCAGGTCAACGATGCTGTTCGGCTGGAACTCACTCGTCGGCGCAGGCACCGTTTACTTGGGCAGATGCTCGACGAGTTCGAATCGACCAGCGGCCCCGTTGACGAAAACCTGGTCCGCAAGTACACGGATCTGTTGGGTTGAGCCTCGTACTGGTCCTCGACGCTGAAGCCCTCTCAAGCCTGGCTCGCCAGCGAGGCCCACGATTTCGAGAGGTTCGAGCCGCGCTCGAGGCGGCGCGACGGCTTCGACGCGAGGTCGTGACTCCCGCTGTCATCCTCGCCGAGTTGTACCGGGGCCACGGCCACAACCAGGTCGTCGATGCTTGCCTCAGTCGGGAAACCGGCATCCTCGTTCGCGAAACTGACCGGGCATTTGCTCGACTGGTTGGGGGAGTCCTCACTGCGGCTCGCGCGAACTCATCCGACATGGCCGACGCACATGCCGTCGCAGCCGCAGTGGATGCGGGAGGCGGGGTGATCGTCACGGGCGACGAAACCGACCTTCGAAGACTTGCGGCGGCGTACCCCAACGTGCACATCACGGCAATCTGACGGGGAGCCATGCGCAATATAAACCAACCAATTCATCCAGGTATTGGTATGTTTGTGGTGTTCTATGAGGAGTTTTCAGCGTTCGAGCACCCTTGACCCGGTCCCGGGCGACATCGTCGCGACGCTGCGAAGGATAGACCTCGCTGCCGGCGCCGAGGCCCGCTTCGCCGACCAACTGCCACAACTACTCATCGCTCTCCGCGAACAGGCCAGGATCGAGTCCATCACCGCCTCGAGCGCGATCGAAGGCGTCGTCGTCGAGGACGCCCGCGTGCCCCGGCTCGTCTCCGGTCACGCGCAACGGTTCCGAAATCGAAGCGAAGCGGAGTTCGCCGGCTACACCGCCGCCCTCGACTACCTCTACCGGAGCGACGCCGGAGATCTCACCGTTGGGTTGGTGCTGCACCTGCACCGGCTGCTGTTCTCCTTCAACGACGGGCGCGGCGGATACTTCAAGACCGAAGACAACGTGGTTGTGGATCGTCACCCGGACGGCACGACTACGGCTCGGTTCGTGCCGGTGAGCGCGCAAGAAACACCCTTGTTCGTCGAGGAACTCGTAACTCGCACCTGCGACGCGCTCGAGCGGGACCAACACCACCCACTGATCGTCACGGCCGCGTTCGCCCTCGACTTCCTCTGCATCCACCCATTCGGTGACGGTAACGGCCGCGTCGCCCGACTCGTCACGACACACCTACTACGGCACAGCGGGTACGGCGTCGGCCGTTACATCAGCCTTGAGCAGCTCATCTACGAAACCAGCGATGACTACTACACGGCACTCGGTCAGTCGACGCACGGCTGGTTCGACGACGGCCGGCACAACGTGTGGCCGTGGACCGGGTACCTCCTCGACCGGGTCGACGGCGCCTACGAGCGACTCACGACACGAACCGCTGAGGGCACGTCCGGCGGAACGAAACAGCATCGGATCCGCGACTTCATCCTCCTCCACGCGTCAGCGACGTTCACGATCGCCGACGTCCGCCGGGGAGTACCCGGGGTGAGCGACAACACGATCCGGATCGTGCTGACCGAGTTGAAGAACGAAGGCCACATCACCAACGACGGCACCGGACGTGGTGCCGCCTGGCGCCGATCCTGAAGTAGCCCTCCCGCTAACCTGCCCAGCCATGGATCTGGCCGAGCGACACACGATGTCGAAGCGGCATCCATGGGAACTCGCCCGCAGCGATCACTTTCGTCAGCTGATCGGCGAGGCAACCACCGACCTTCGCGTCGAGGCGTTGCTCGACATCGGCGCCGGCGACGGATGGTTCGCACACGAGTTGATGGACGACCTGTCGCCAAGCGCCGCCGTGACGTGCTGGGACATCAACTACACGTCCGATGACCTCAACACCGCGCTGCCGGCCAGGGTGGTCCGAACAACGGAAAGGCCTGCCGGGCCGTTCGACCTCGTACTGATGCTCGACGTGCTCGAGCACATCGAACTCGACGAGCAATTCCTACAAACCACGGTGGTTCCGCTGCTCGGCCCGCACGGGATCGTCGTCGTCAGCGTGCCGGCACACCAAGCGCTGTTCTCGGCGCATGATGTCTCGCTCGGCCACTTCCGCCGATACGGCCCCCGCCAAATTTCCGAGCTACTCAACCGCCACCTACGTGTCGTCCGACAGGGTTCGCTGTTCACCTCGTTGCTGCCATTGCGATTTGCGGAGGTCGTGGTCGAGCGTTTGCGCCCCACGCCGGCAAAGCCGGACGTGTTGGGAATCGGTGGATGGCAAGGCGGCAAAATTGCGACCAGGAGTGTGCGGGCGATGCTGCGTGCCGACGCTGCTATAGCCCGTCGACTGTCACGCGCCGGCGCTTCACTGCCCGGGCTGTCGTATTGGGCCGTCTGTTCCAAAAGATGACACCGAACTCACCGCGGACGGTGCTGGTGGTGCCGTGCTACAACGAAGCCGAGCGCCTGCGCACAGGCGACATCCAGGCGTTGGTTCAGTGCCCGGGCGTCGAGGTCGTACTCGTCGACGACGGCTCGACCGACGCCACCGCAACCATCCTCGACCAGCTGGCGGACAGCATCGACCACGTGTCAGTGCATTCACTGACGACGAACTGCGGGAAGGCCGAGGCTGTTCGTGTCGGTCTGCTCATCGCCCTCTATCGGCAACCCGACTGGGTCGGTTTCTGCGACGCCGACATGGCCACCCCCGTCGGCGAAGTCTTGCGGCTCAACCAAATCGCGACAACGACGCCCGGGGTTTCGGTCGTTCTGGCATCTCGTGTCAGCCTGCTTGGACTCAACGTGCAGCGGTCGGCGGCGCGGCACTACCTCGGGCGTGTCTTTGCAACCGTGGCAGCGACCATTCTCGGGATCCCCGTCTACGACACCCAGTGTGGTGCGAAGTTCTTTCGCAGCAGCGATGCTCTGCGGATGGCGCTGTCGGAGCCATTCCACAGTCGGTGGTCATTCGATGTCGAACTGCTCGGCCGTCTGCTGCGTGGTCGACGTGGCACCGCGCCGCTGACCGTCGAGGAGTTCATCGAGGTTCCGTTGAACGAGTGGCGCAACGTGGGTGGCAGCAAGATCGGCGCGATCGCATCGCTGAGGGCCGGTCTCGAACTCGGCCTGATCGCTCGGCAATTGCGTCGTTGGTGACCCGACGAAGGCCCGGCGTAGCGTGAGCCGCGTGGTTGCGCTTGCGCGTCGCTGGCCGGCGGAGACTTGGCGACGTCGCAGGGCGCGCTCGCTGCTCGCCGTCGTTGTCGGGCTGCCCGTGGCTGCACTGCTGGCCGCGTCGATCTTCGCCGCGCCAGGGCCGTTCTATTTCATCGACGCGGTCAATCACTACTACCTGGTTCAGCAGTACCACGACGACGGTTCGCTGCTGCACTACACCGTCAACTCGCCGGTGACAGGTTCGTTCTACCCGACCTACGCCATGTACGGAGGCACTCTCTATGCTGCCACCGCGCTAGTGGGCGGTGTCGTCGGCTCGGATTGGTTCGCATACGGCCTGACCTACCTCGCCGCGTTCGCAGCCGCCTTCACCGGAGTCTTGTGGCTGGCGCGGATGGCAGGCCTCGGCGCGGACATGGCCGTCTTGGTGAGCCTGGTCTACGTGACGAGCGCCTACTACTTGTCGAACCCGTACGGACGGGGCGCGTGGCCCGAGTTCATTGCGACGTCGGCCTTTCCACTGGTGCTCGCCGCGGTGGTGAGCGTGCTGAGGGCAGACCACCCATCCCGCCGATCGATGGCCATTCTCATTGTCGCCACGGTCGTGTGGAGCGGCAGCCACCTGATCTCGGTCGTGTACGGCACCCTGTTCGCGATCCTCATCGGCGTGACCCTGGCGCTCGCCGCGACGGCCCCACGCACCTGGCCGCGGCCGCGGAGCGCGCTGCTCGCGATGGCCGCGATCTCGGCGGCGTTGGCCATCAACGGGTGGTTCCTAGTACCCCAGGCGGTCTACGCACGTTCGACCCTGGTGTCTTCTCAGGTATCGACCATCTACTCCACCCAACTGACTCACTTCGAGGTACTGCTCTCACCCTTTCCGGCGGTATCGAGGATCAGCACGGTGCCCCACCTGTACACCAATCTGCCGACACTCCCCCTGCTGTGGGCACTCGCCGTGCTGCTCGTCTCTAGTCGGCGAAGATCGCTCGGACGGCTGGCCTGGCTAACCGCAGCCCTCCTCGCTGGATACATCGCCCTGATGGCATCGCATCGCGGATGGGCACTAGTGCCCCGGTTCCTCTATGTCATTCAATTCCCGTACCGTCTGCTTACCTACGCGACGCTCGTCATCTGCGCGCTCGCCGTCCTCGCGTGCAGAGCCCTGAGTGCAATGGACACTCGGTCGAGGCAACGATGGATGCTTGCCGGTACGGCGGTCATCGTCTGCCAAGTCGGCTTCGCCGGCTTCCAGATCCTGCAATCGAGGAGCACCCTCGCGGACATGCGGGCGGACATCGAACAGATGGAACGGGATGGCGTCCCGCCGAACTTCTATTTCCCACGTGATTACCGGTTCATCCCCGATCATCCCGTCGCCGGCCTCGGCTCCGCCGTCTATGCAACCGTATTGCGACCTGACGGCAGCGCAACGCTGACCGATGCCACGCCCCGCGGCAGTCGCGTCGTCGTCGACGTTCCAGATTCCCCGTTCGTCAGGGTTGGCGACGGCGCAACCCGGGCCGGGGCGACAGCCGACGGCCTGCTCGTGATCGACGTCGGCCGCGGCCCCGCCGACATCATCCTCACGCGTGCAGTGCCACTGCCGGCGAGGACCGGACGATGGCTGACGATGGTCGGGGCCTTGTCGGCCGTTTTGCTGATCGTCGCCTGTCCTCGGCTGGCCTCGCCCCGCCGCGACGACAAGGCAGATCACGCTGTCGCCTTGTAAGGTTGGCGTCATGGCATCGACAGGAGATCTCCGAGTTTCGTCCCGTGGACAGATGAGTCTTCCCTCGTCGGCGAGACACAGGTGGGGCCTCGACGAGGGCGGCGACATCGGGTACCTCGATCTTGGCGACGCAATCATCATTGCACCCGGCGGCACACAGACACTTCGTCGCGCCTTGCTCGATGCCGTCACCGAGAACGACTGGGAACTCGCCCGTCGTGGGTTCGGTGACGA
>JANNHY010000402.1:0-16571 GCA_031404635.1 Ilumatobacteraceae bacterium | reverse complement strand
TGCGCTTCGTCGTCGTCCGCGACCCGGCCTCGATCGCTGCCATCGCCGGGGTCTACCAGCAGTGCTGGCAGATCTACACGACGTTGCCCGGGTTCGCCGGGGCGATCAAGCGTGACAACCAAACGCTGCAGGCCCAGCAGGATCGTGTTGTCGACTCGGCCACCTACCTCGCCGAGCACATGGCCGAATGTCCGGCGCTGGTGATCGGCTGCGCCACCGGTCGGCGGCTCGAGGGCGTGCCGGCGGCGCAATCGGCATCGACCCTCGGCAACATCCTGCCGGCGATGTGGAGCTTCATGCTCGCCGCCCGCGCCCGCGGCCTGGGTACGGCGTGGACCACCATCCATCTGATGATGGAGCAGGCCGTCGCCGACATCGTCGACATCCCCTTCGACACCGTGCAGCAGGTCTGCCTCAGCCCGTTGGCGTTCACCAAAGGCACCGACTTCAAGGCAGCCCGACGACCGGATCCCGACAGCGTCATCGACTGGCGCTGATGGCTGAGAGTGCCTAGATCCGTGAGTTACACGCAGAGTCCGTCGGTGGTGACACCGCGCCGGCACAGGGTGCGGCGGGTGGCGCCGCCGGTGAGCGAGCCATCGGGCTGCGGGCCGACGACTACCACCTCGTACAACGAGCCGGCAACCGAGTCGTCGCAGAACTGGCGCAACTCGATGTAGAACGGGCCGTCGCCCGGGCCGTAGTTGGGGAAGTTGCGCGCCGTCGACGCGCACTCACCCTCGGTGTCGTCGCCGATCAACAGGTCGGTAAGGGCTTCCGCGTATGTAAACGGCGCGCCCGTCCACTGTGGCTCCAACGCCCGGATCTCCTCGGTAATGTCCTCCGTCACCGGGCTGGGTATGGCCCACTGCGGAGGTTCTGTCCATTGACCCCATGCGGCAGCGGGGCCCTCGACGGGCAGCACCAGCATGCCGCCGGTGTCGGCGTCGATCAGCGCGGCAGGCGTGCGACCGCCGTCGCCGAAGCGCCAGGAGCCGGCAACCAGGTAATCGCCCTGATCGTCGATGTCACTGACGAGCCCCGGGCCCTCGGGCAAGGTGAACTCGCGCATGTCCGATCCGTCGGTGTTGGCCGAGACCAGCCGCTGGCTGACGAATTGCCCATCCGGGATGTTCCACGACACCCAGCTGACTCGGGAGCCGTCAGCGGAGATCGCCAGCGCGCGAGGCGACTCGAGGTCATCGGCGTAGCTCTTTGCCAATCCCAAGGGTGCGACGTCGATGGAGTCGAGACGGCCACCGAGTTCGACGCTCCATGGCTCGACCAAGGCCTCCGATGCCCAGATGCCGACCAGATTGCCATCGCCGTATTTCACCTCGATGCTCGTCTCCCACCCGCCGACGTCGGTGACCTTGCGGCGTTCACCTGTGGCCAGGTTCACAGCGAACAACTCGTCGAGGCTCTCCAAGTCACCGAACCCGCTACGCATCAGGTTGACGTTGTAGAACACCGTCACCTGCCCATCGACCATGCCGGCGTCGTGCAGTTGCAGCAAGCTGCCGCCGGCCGCGCTGACAACGACCGCATCGCTGCCGTCGTCGCCGATGTGGCGGATCGTCGCCGAGTCCGCCTGAACGAACCATCCGTCACCCGTCGGTTCGGCTACGACTCTGCCGAACAGTCCGGGGTGGACGATGCGGTCGTCGTTACCCCTCAACAGGTGCAGCCCGTCTTGGCTCGCTACCGCAACCTCGATCCCGTCGGGCACATCCCAATAAGGCGTCGGCCGCGAGGGCTTGGCTTCGGTCGTCGTCGGTGCCGAGCTTGTGCTGGTGACGGCCGACGTCGTGGTATCCGCAACAGTTGTAGGGGTGGTGGTCGTGTTTACAGCGGTGGTGGTACCCGACTCGGTGCCGGTGGTGGTCGACTTGTCGCCGCACGACACAGCGGCGATGCCGATCGCGGCCAGAAGTGCGACCGTGCGCACCGCAGCGTGGGTGATGTCGATGCGCAAGTCCTAGCACGCCACGACCGCGTCGCCGAGGCGCTCGATGTCGGCACGGTCGCAGTAGATCTGTGCCGACACGCGTAGCGTCAGCTCGTCGGCGCCGGGATAGATCGGTACCTCGATCCCCGCCGCCTCCAACCCGGCCCGCACCCGCTCGGCGTCATCGACGCTCGACCCCAACCTGGCCGGCAGGCGCACGTTGACCATCGCCCCGATCATCTTCTCCGGCGTGGCGAAGCGGGTGCCCCATCGATCGGCCAGGTACTGGCCCGACCACCAGGCCAGCTCGTGGTTGTAGCGATAGATCGCGGCCACACCGTCGTCGCCGCCGAACTCGTTCATCAACTCGATGGCGAACGGCGCGGCCAGGAAATGCGATGGATCGCGTGTGCCGAGCAGATCGAACTCGGCAGCGATCCCGTGATCGAGACCCCACGAGATCACCGTCGGGTGCAGGTAGCCCTGGTGGTGCTTAGCCGCCCACAGCAAGCCCGCGCTGCGCGGCGCCCACGCCCACTTGTGCAGGTTGGCCGAATACCAATCGACCCCGAGGGTGTCGATGTCGACGGCGATGTTGCCCGGCACGTGAGCCCCGTCGGCCAGCACCAGCACTCCACGCTCGTGGCACAGCGCGGCGATCTCGGCCAACGGCAGCACCAGCGCCGTGCCTGGCGTGATGTGGTCGACCACCAGCACGCGGGCGCGCTGACCCAACCCACCGGCGATGGCCTCGAGGTAGTCGCCCGGCGCGGCGCCCGGCTGTGGAAGCTCGATCGTGCGCAGTGTGCCACCGACAGTGCGGGCCACATAGGTGGCCGTGTTGACCACCCCGCCGTAGCCGAGGTTGGTGACCGCAATCTCGTCGCCAGTGGCGAAGGGGAACGAACGCAGCACGGCGTTGGCGCCGGTGGTGATGTTGTCGACGAACATCAAGTCGTCGGCCGCAACCCCGACGAAGTCGGCCACCGCTGCGGCAGCAACACGCAGGCGCGGTGGGGTCGTCGCGGTCCCGGTTGGGTCTGCCAGTTCGCGCAGCATGTACCGCGCCGGCTGGCGCTCGATCTCGTCGATGATCCCGCGCTGATGCTCCAACACCCGCCGGGGCGGCGCCCCGACCGTGCCGTGATTCAAGTAGGTGACGTTGCGGTCGAGCAGCCATTCGCTGCGCAGCGACGATCCAAAGGTGGGCATCGCCGCACAGTATCGGTGTGAGAGTTGTGCCTATCCGCCGATATAGCCACGCAATCAGGTGGTGCGACTACCACCCTCACAACACGGCCGGGTTCATGCGGCGTCATCGCTCATGGCTGTCGCACCCCTTTACTACGGTGACGGACGTGAGTACGAGTCGGTGGCAGGTCGAGCAGGTGTTGGCGTTGGCGCCGAGGCCTTCGTCGGTGGCAGCAGCGGAACTTCTCGCCATCCCGGCTCGATGGACCAGCACGGGTTGCGATGCTCGGGCCGTCTGGGGGCGCTGTACTGGCAGCAGCGCCGAGCCCTACGAATGTGCGGTCGATCACGTCGAGGTTGCCTTCCGCTGTAGTTGTCCGAGCCGAATCGTCCCATGCAAACACTCCTTGGCAGTTCTGTTGCTCTGGTCCCGCGGCCAGGTCGCCGCAAGCGAGCCGCCATCGTTCGCGGCACCGTGGATAGCTCAACGACTCACCACGGCACAGGCGCCGCCACCGAGCGAACCAGCGACGAGCCCACCTAACGGTGCGACCGGTGAAACCGCCGCCGCGGCAGCGATACCCCCACCACCCGACCCCAACAAGACCCGCGACGACCGCGTCGCCCGCATGGCCGCCGGGCTGGCCGAGCTCGACCGGTGGCTCGACGACCGGCTGCGCACCGGCCTCGCCGACCCATCCCTCGCCAGCTACAAAACGTGGGATGGGCTGGCGGCGCGATTGGTCGACGCCCAGGTCGGCGGGCTGGCCAACCGGGTTCGTCGCCTCGCCGGGTTGGTGGGGGCCCACCCCGACTGGCACTCGCAGGTGCTCGCCGAACTGGGAGTGCTGCACCTGTTGGCCACGTCCGGCCGGCACCTCGGAACGCTGCCGTCGGGGTTGGCCGATTCCGTCGCCGCCGCCATTGGTTGGCAGGTGCGCCAGGCCGACGTGCTGGCCGGCGTGCCGCATACCGACCATTGGGTGGTGATGGGCCGCAGCGACACTCGCGAAGACCGCATCGAGGTGCGTCGAGTCTGGCTGCGCGGGTCGTCAAGCGGTACGTGGGCGATGGTGTTGTCGTTCGCTGCCTATCGGCAGAGCCTCGACACAACGCTGGCCGTCGGCACGCAGGTACACGCCGACCTGTTCCCCTATCCCGGTGCGGTGGCGCTGCGGGTGTTGGTGGGCTTGCGGCACAGCGAGCCGCAAGCTGCGCACGCAATACTCGGCTCGTCGGTGGCCGAGGCCTGTGCCCAAGTCGGCCGAGCCATCGCCGCCGAGCCATGGCTGGAGCGCTACCCACTGTGCATTGTGGCCGCCCCCAGCCGCGTCGCCGGGCGTTGGCTGCTCACCGACTCCACCGGCTCGCTGCCGTTGGTGGATGGCGCCACCGGCGTGGGCACGTTGTTGGCATGCAGCGCCGGCCGTCCGGTCGCCGTCACCGCCGAATGGACACCCGCCGGCCTCGTACCGCTCACAGTGCACCTCGCCGATCGTGCCGTCGACATCGGGCCGGTCGCCGACCCGTCGTTCGTGGGGATCGCCTCATGACCGTCGCCGCCTATTGGCAGGAGATGGTCACCGTTGCCCTGCTCGGCACCGACAGGCGCGAGCCACCCGCTCCACTCGCCGGCGGGTTGGCCGACCTGGCCGCCGACGACCCGCAACCCACCGCGTCGCAACGCCTGCTGCAGCAGGTGGCCGGGTGCGCGGTCGCCCAGCGGGCCGGTGTGCTTCCCGGCGCGGCGGCGTCGCTGGTCGCTGCGCCTGCCGACGACCAGCGTCCCGTCACTCCACCGGCGGCCACTGCCACTTGGCAGCGAATCATCGCCGATTGGCCGGTTCTGGAAGACGAATGGGTGCTTGCCGTCATCCACTGCGGTCGCCGCTTGTCACCCGAGCTGGTCGTGCCGCTGCTGGCCCGTCACCGCACCGACGCCACCCGCCACGCCCGCGCCCTGGTCGCCGCCGGCACCCTGGGGGAGTGGATGATCCAGTGGGCGCCGCGGCTGAGGTGCACGTCGAAGAAACCGGCGGTGATGGAAGCGATCGGCGAGCTACCCGAGCTGGCGATCACCCGCGACCTGTCGGCGGTGCTGTGGGCAACGCCGACGCAGGCCGCGCGCACGATCGCGGGTGGGTTGTCGTCAGGCGTGTTCGGGGTCAGTCATCGCGCCGTGCTCGTCAATCTGGTCGCCCGCGTACAACCAGCGTCGCTGCCCGCCCTCGGCGAAGCGATCGGCAGAGTCGATCCCTCACAACCCTCCATCGGTCTGGCGTTCGGCCTTGCCGACCTGGCCCACCTCCGCCATCAGATGCTCACCGAACTGGAGCCCGCATGACTGTCCCTCCGCCCGCTGCGACGCCCACGGTGCTGCGTCCCCACGCCGAGCAGGAGTTCGCCCACGAGTTGGCCGCACTTGCCGCCACCGACACCCGCGAGCGCCCGCCCAGCTGGCGGCTCTCACCATGGGCGGTGGTCACCTACTTGCTGGGTGGCACCTTGCCCGACGGCACCGTGATCAGCCCCAAGTACGTCGGCCAGCGCCGGCTGATCGAGATCGCCGTCGCCACCCTGGCCACCGACCGTGCCCTGGTGCTGCTCGGTGTGCCCGGCACCGCCAAGACGTGGGTCAGCGAACACCTGGCCGCAGCGATCAGCGGCAACTCCACGCTGCTGGTGCAGGGCACCGCCGGCACGCCGGAGGAAAGCCTGCGCTATGGCTGGAACTACGCCCGCCTGCTGGCAGAAGGCCCCAGCGAGGCAGCGCTTGTGCCGAGCCCTGTGTATCGAGCCATGCAGACCGGCGCCATCGTGCGTGTGGAGGAACTCACCCGCATGCCCAGCGACGTGCAAGACGCGCTGGTCACCGTGCTCAGCGAGAAGACCATGCCGGTGCCCGAGTTGGCCGGCGAGGTGCAGGCCGTGCCGGGCTTCAACCTGATCGCCACCGCCAACGACCGCGACCGTGGCATCAACGACCTCTCGGCCGCGCTGCGCCGACGCTTCAACACCGTGGTGCTGCCGCTGCCCGCCGACCCCGACGAAGAAGTCGCGATTGTGCAGCGACGGGTGGGCGAGATGGGCGTGGCGTTGCGCTTACCGAAGGTGCCCGCCGCCGACGAAGAGATCCGCCGCGTGGTTACCGTGTTCCGCGAGCTGCGCAGCGGTGCCACCGAGGATGGGCGGGTCAGCCTGAAGGTGCCCAGCGGGTCGCTGTCGACCGCCGAGGCGATCTCGGTGGTGACCAACGGGCTTGCGCTTGCCGCCCACTTCGGCGACGGTCAATTGAATGCCTCCGACGTGGCTGCGGGAATCGTCGGTGCGGTAGTGAAAGACCCCGTGCACGACACTGTCGCCTGGCGCGAATACCTCGAGGCCGTGGTGCGCGACCGCGCCGGGTGGGGCGATTTCTACGACGCCTGCCGCGAGCTGTAATAGCACCTAGGAAGAACTGGAGGTAGAATTCCACCAATGGCCCTGAGTATCAAGAGCGAAAGAGCCGATCAGTTGGCCCGCGAGTTGGCCTCTTTGACAGGCGAGTCGATCACCAACATAGTGATCACCTCGCTAGAACGGCGACTCGCCGAGGAGAGGCGGCTGCGACGCCGCCGCTCGATCGACGACATCCTTGCGATCGCCCATTCTCTGCCTGTTCTCGACAATCGATCTGCTGACGAGATCATCGGCTACGACGAAGACGGGCTCCCGGCGTGAGCGTTGTTGACTCGTCGGCACTGGTCGCCGTGCTTTTGAGAGAGCCCGGTTGGGAGCAACTGCAGGAGCGGCTGGAGAGTTCGGACCACTGGGTGATCAGTGCCGCCACACTTGTGGAGGCGACGATTGTGGTGGAGGCCCGCCTCGGCGCCGCCGGCAATGTTCAACTCGACGCGTTGTTGCACCGAGTCGACGCTGACGTTCGCCCGGTTGACGAAAGCGTGGCTCGCGTGGCGATCAACGGGTGGCGTCGTTTCGGCAAGGGACGACATCCGGCGGGTCTCAACTTTGGCGACTGCTTCTCGTACGCTCTTGCCGTTGAGCTCGGCGAGCCGTTGCTCTTCGTCGGCGGAGATTTTTCGAAAACCGACGTCGATCCCGCACTCACGATGTGACCACATGACCGCGACGGTGCAGCTGCTGGGGATCCGCCACCACGGGCCGGGGTCGGCTCGGTCGGTGGTGCGCGCCCTCGACGCACTCGCACCCACCGCTGTGCTCGTCGAGCTGCCCGCCGACTGCGAGGCCGCGCTGGCGTGGGTGGGTCACGAACACCTCGTGCCACCCGTGGCGCTGCTCGGTTATGTGGTCGATCGTCCGCAGCGGGCGGCGTTCTTGCCTTTCGCCGAGTTCAGCCCGGAGTGGCAGGCCTTCGTGTGGGCCCAGCGGCACGGTGTGGCGGTGCGGGCGATGGACCTGCCGCTGCGGCAGTCGCTGGTCGGGCCCGGCGACGACGATGACCAGTTGAGCCTGGCGGATCATCCCATAGGAGATCCGCTCGCGGCGCTTGCCGAAGCCGCCGGCGACCCCGACCCGGAGCGGTGGTGGGACGACGTGATCGAGCACCGCGGCGATGGAAAGCCTGCGTTCGATGCGGTGGCCATGGCGATGACGGCGGTGCGCGGCGGCAAGGAGGCGTCGACGCTGCGCGAGGCACAACGCGAAGCCCACATGCGCCAGGTACTGCGCCGAGCAATCGCCGACGGGCACGAACGGATCGCGGTGGTGTGCGGTGCGTGGCACGTACCGGCGTTGACCGAACCGCTACCGGCTGCCACGCTCGATGCACACACGTTGCGCGGCATGCCCAAGCTGAAGGTCGGGCTCAGCTGGGTGCCGTGGACCCATCGCCGCCTTGCCACGGCCACGGGCTACGGCGCCGGGGTGCGCAGCCCCGGATGGTATGCGCACGTGTTCAACCATCCCGGCGAACTCGGCGTGAGTCGCTGGTTCGTCGGCGCAGCACGACTGCTGCGCGACCGAGGCATGTCGGCTTCACCCGACGACCTGATCGCCGCAACCAGGGCGGCCACCACCCTCGCTGCATTGCGTAACCGGCCGCGGCCCGGGCTGGCCGAGGTGCTCGACGCCGCCGACACGGTGATGGCCGGCGCCGGCGGCATGACCCTCATCCACCGCGAATTGATCGTCGGCGACGCGATCGGCGAGGTACCCGACGACGCCCCGCAGGTGCCGCTGGCTCGCGACCTCGCCGCCCATCAGCGCAAGGTGCGGCTGAAGCCGGCGGCTACCGCCCAGACTGTCGAACTCGACGTGCGCGCCCCCAACGGCCGGTCCCGGTCGGTGCTGCTGCACCGTCTGCGCGCCCTCGGCGTGCCGTGGGGTTCGGTGGAGGAGGGCAGGGGCAGCAGCGGCACGTTCCGCGAGACCTGGCGGCTGCAATGGGAACCGGAACTGACCATCCGTGTCATCGAATTGGCCGCTCACGGCACCACCGTTGCGGCCGCGGCAACACATCGGCTGCTCGAGCGCGCCGCCTCCGTCGAAGCACTCGCCGACCTTGTCGCCGTGCTCGACATCGCCCTGCTCGCCGACCTGCCCGAAGTGGTGCAGCCGGTCGTCGCCCGGGTCGAGGCGCAGGCCGCCCACGACCCCGACGTGGTGCAGGTGATCGACACTCTCGGGCCTCTTGCTCGCGCCCTGCGTTATGGCGACGTGCGCGGCACCGACGCCAGCGCGCTGCGCACCGTGTTCGACGGGTTGGTGGTGCGTGTGGTGGCCGGCGTGGTGATGGCCTGCCGTTCGCTCGACGACAACGCTGCCGCGGCGATGGTCGAACGGCTCGCCGGTGTGCAAGCGGCGCTTGCTCTGGTCGATCACCCCGCCCGCCGGGCCGAGTGGCCGGCGGTGCTCACCGTGGTGGCCGAGCGCGGCGAAGTGCACGGCCTGGTGCAGGGCCGCGCCACCCGCCTTCTGCACGATGGCGGCACGTGGAACCGGGCGCTTGTGGGGGCGCGCTTGTCACGTGCCTTGTCGGTGGGCACGGCACCGGCGGTAGGGGCGGCGTTCGTCGAAGGGTTCCTCGCCGGCAGCGGCACGGTGCTGGTGCACGACTCCGAACTGCTCGACGTCATCGACGGCTGGGTCTCGTCGCTCGCCCCCGACGCATTCATCGCCACGGCGCCCCTGCTGCGGCGCACTTTCGGGGCGTTCGAACCGGGCGAGCGCCGCCAGCTCGGCCTGTTGCTGGCCCACCGCGACACGCCGGTTTCGTCGGGATTCGGCAGCGATATCGACGACGAACGCGCCGCCGCCGCGCTGGCCACCGTCCGCCAACTCCTCGGCGTCGCATCGGTGATGAGCGATGAGCCGTTCCACAGCGCACATCTCTCATCGCGGAGTTGGCGATGAGCAACGAGCGGCCGGCGATGAGCGATGAGCCTCTCCACGCCGCATATCTCTCATCGCGTGCAGAGGGGCGGACTTTGGTCAGCGATCCCGAGCGGCTGCGCCGTTGGCGGATGGTGCTCGGCGGCGCCGACGACAGCAGCGACAGCAGTGGCCCCGATTCGGACCCCAATTCGGGTCGCAATTCGGGTCCCAATTCGGGTCACGGTGTCACCGGTATCGGGCTCGACGGCAGCGACGCCCGAATCGACGCCGCCCTCGCCGCGGTGTACGACACCAAGCCGGGCAAACGCGGTGGCGGCGGCCGGGCGGGCGGGCTCGGCTCGTCGGCCCCGTCGGTGGCCCGCTGGCTGGGCGACATCCGCCGCTACTTCCCGACGTCGGTGGTGCAGGTGCTGCAACGCGATGCGATCGAGCGGCTCAACCTGCGCCAGCTGCTGCTCGAGCCGGAGATGCTGCGCGCCGTCGAGCCCGACCTGCACCTCGTCACCTTGCTCGTCGAGCTCAACAAGCTGCTGCCCGACATCACCCGGGCCACGGCCCGCCAGGTGGTCTCGCAGGTGGTCGAGCAGATCGAGCAGCGGCTGGCCTCGCCCACCAGGCAGGCCGTGCACGGCGCCCTCGCCCGCAGCCAGCGCAGCCGCCGCCCCAGGCTCAGCGACATCGACTGGGGCCACACCATCCACGCCAACCTGCGCCACTACCTACCCGAGCAGCGCGCTGTCGTGCCCGAGCGTCTGATCGGCTATGGCCGCCGCCAGCGCAGCTTGTCGCGCGACGTGATCGTGGCGATCGACCAGTCGGCCAGCATGGCCGACAGCGTGGTGTATGCCGCCGTGTTCGGAGCCGTTCTGGCCTCGCTGCCCGCGCTGCGCACGAGCGTGGTCGCCTTCGACACCGCCGTCGCCGACCTCACGCCGCTGCTGCACGATCCGGTCGACGTGCTGTTCGGCGTGCAACTGGGTGGCGGCACCGATATCGCCCAGGCGATCGGCTATTGCCAGCAACTGGTCACCCGTGCCGCCGACACCGTGCTGGTACTGGTCAGCGATCTGTTCGAAGGCGGCAACAGCGCCCTGCTGCACGAACGCGTCGCCGCGCTGTGCCAGTCGGGCGTCACCGTCGTGGTGCTGCTGGCCCTCAGCGACGAGGGCGCCCCCGCCTACGACCACGCCCAAGCCGCAGTACTTGCCGAACTCGGCGTTCCGGCCTTGGCATGCACCCCGGATGCTTTCCCCGACCTGTTGGCCGCGGCGTTGGAACGTCGCGACCTCGGCCGCTGGGCCAACGAACACGGCCTGCACACCGCTGTGCCGCCGGCGGGAGTCCGATGATTATCCGTGCCGCGACGGAAGCTGACTTTCAAGGCTGTACGGCGGTGTGGTTGAGCACCCAGACAGATCTCGGTGCCGGCCCGATTGCGGATCAGCCGCTCAACGCCCACGAGCTGCACACAGGGCGTCTGCTGGTGGCCGACGTCGACGGCGAGGTGGTCGGGTTCGGCGCCACGCTGACCCGTTCGGGCGTGGCCTACCTCGCCGATCTGTTCGTAACGCCCCCGTACCAGAACCGCGGCATCGGCCGGCGGCTGATGGAGGTTCTCCTCGCCGACCACAGCGGAGCGCTGTTCACCTTCGCCTCACCCGACCCGCGCTCGCAAGGTTTGTACGAGCAGTTCGGAATGAGAGCTGTCGAGCCATACCACTATCTCGACGCCCAGGTCGACACCCTCGTTCCTTGGGAAACCGACGTCGAACTCCTCAGCGCAGACTTCGCCGACATCGTCGCCATCGACGACGCCCTCACCGGGCGCAACCGGGGTGACGACCTCGACTACGCCAAGACGCTCGGGGCCACCTGGTATCTCGCCAGCCGCCACGGCGTCTGTGTCGGTGCCGTGGCCGCCGTCGCCCCGGTGTGGTGGAATCCGTGGCATCCGCAGAGCGCTCGCATCGGGCCGGTGATGGCACATGACGCCGCCGACATCGCCGCGATCATGTCGTCGGCGATCTCGGCGACCGCAGCACTCGATGTCGATGTGGTGTCGACATTCGTGCCGTCGAGTCTCAGCGCCCTTCCGGTGCTGCTGCGCGCCGGCTTCGAGGTGGTCGACACCGACCTGCTGATGGCCAGCGACGACACACTCATCGACCGCCACCGTTATCTGCCGACGGTCGACACCCCCTGAGGGCTCTGGGTGCCGACCAACAAGTCGCGGAATGGTGACTTCGAGTCGATGCCCGGTTCTTTCGGCAATCCGAGCACCCGCTCGCCGACGATGTTGCGCATGACTTCGTCGCTGCCACCGGCGATTCTGCCGCCGGGTGTGCCGAGCACCAGCAGGCTCCACGCGTAGGTACCCCACTCGCCGGTGTCGGCGATCAGCCTCGGGCCGAGCACATAGGAAACGAAGTCGCCGAGACGGCGCAGGTTCATCGTGCCGGCCAGCTTGGCGATGCTCATTTCCGGACCCGGCAGCTGTCCGGCCTTGATCTTGTCCATCGCCCGCTGGTTGTTGTAGCCCGACACCCGACCATGGATGATCAGGTCGGCAAGGCGATCCCGCACCAACGGGTCGTCGCCGAGGCCGAAGTGGCGGACCATCTCGATCACCCGTGCATACAGGTTGACCCCGCCGCCACCACTACCGGCGCCGATCGCGGCGCGCTCGTTCATCAACGTGGTGAGCGCCACGTTCCAACCGGTGTTGACGTCACCGAGGCGGTCGTCGTCGGGGACGCGCACCTCGTTGAAGAACACCTCGTTGAAGCTGGCACCGCCGGTCATCTGGCGCAGCGGTCGCACCTCCACGCCGGGCGCTTTCATGTTGACGATGAACCCGGTGAGCCCCTTGTGCTTGGGCAGGTCGGGATCGGTGCGGGCGATGATCTCGCCGATGTCGCTGTAATGAGCGCCGGTGGTCCACACCTTCTGCCCGGTGATCACCCACTCCTCGCCGTCGCGCTCGGCCTTGGTCTGCAAGCTGGCCAGATCGCTGCCGGCGCCGGGCTCGCTGAACAACTGACAGCCGACGATGTCGGCGCGGTACATCTTGGTGAGGTAGGCCTGCTTGGCCGGCTCGCTGCCGTGGGCCAGGATCGTCGGGGCGACCATCCCCAACCCGATCGTGAACACCGCCTGATTGGGCACCTGGTACTGCGACTCCAGCGCAGTCCACCCCTTCTCGTAGGCCCCGGGCAGGCCACGGCCGCCGTAGGCCACCGGTCCGGTGATCCACCCGAATCCGGCGTCGAACTTCTTGCCGCGCCAATCGCAGGCCCGGTGCAGATCGTTGCCCTCCTCGGTGCGGCTGCGCTCCTCGAACATCGCCACCTTGTCGGAGCCCTCGCCCCACACGAACTTGCGCTCGGCTTGCTTCCTTGGAGCGTTGGCGTCGAGGAAGTCGGAGGCCTGCTTCTCGAATGTCCCCAGCGAGATCTCCGTCATATCCGCACGGTAGTGGTGACCGTCCCGAACGGGCCCTATCGGGCGGGCTGAGCGCGCGTGGCAGAGTATGCCGATGGATCTCAACGGTTACGTGGCTGTGCTGGCGGCGGAAGCGACCGCACTGGCGGCGGCGGCCGACGAGGCCGGGCTCGACGCGCCGGTGCCCACCTGCCCGGGGTGGACGGTGGCCGACCTCGTGCTGCACGTCGGCGAAGTACATCGTTGGGCGACGGCGGCGGTGGCCAGTCGGGCGACCAAGCTCGGCGAGGTGCCGAGTGACTATCGCGGCCCGCTCCCCGAGCGAGCCGACACCATCGCTTGGTTCCGAAGCGGCGCCGTCACGCTGCGCGAGACCCTCGCCTCGGCCGATCCTTCGGTGGACTACGCCGCCTTCTTGAATGACCCGCCGACGCCACGCCTGCTGTTCTGGGCTCGGCGCCAGACGATGGAGACCGGCATGCATCGTGTCGACGCCGAGTCGGCGCTCGGCCGCTGCACCCCCTTCGCTCCCGACGTCGCTGTCGATGGCATCGACGAGTTCCTCACCGGCTTCCTGCCCCGGTCGCGCACCCCGCTGCACGCCGATACCCCTCGCTCGATGCAGATCGCGCCCGACTACAGCGAGCAACGATGGACCGTGGCGATCAGCACCGAACTGCCGGTCACCGTGCGCGCCGCAACCGACGCCGACTGCTTGGTGACCGGCTCGGCGAGCGACATCTATCTTGCCCTGTGGAACCGCGGGCCACTCGGCGCGCTGGGCATCGAGGGCGACCCCAGCGTGATCAAACTGCTACGCGACAACGTGCACATCCGCTGGGGCTGATCAGAGCCAATCGCGAGTGCGGAACACGCGGTACAACACGACGCTGAGCACGGCCATCATGCCCAGTGCCATCGGGTAGCCGAGGAGCCACCCGAGTTCGGGCATGTGGTCGAAGTTCATCCCGTAGATGCCGGCGATCAGCGTGGCCCCGAATACGATCGATCCCCAGGCGGTGAGTTTCTTCATCACCAGGTTCATTTGATTGCTCATCACCGCGAGGTGAGCGTCGACGGCGTTGCCGACGAGTTCACGCTGCTCGTCGACCAGGTCGACCGCCCGCAGCAGCTTGTCGAAGGAGTCGCGACACGTTACGAGAGCGTCACCCTCGATCCATTGCACCTCACGGCGCAAGATCGCCGAGAGCACCTCGCGCAGTGGCACGACGGCCCGTCTGAGCTCGAGCAACTCGCGGCGTAGGCCGAACAGATCGTGTTGCAGCCGCTGCTCGGTGCGCTCGCCTTCGCTGAAGATGTGGTCCTCGATCACTTCGAGCTTGTCTTCCAAGACATCGGTGGTGTCGAAGTAGCCGTCGATCATTTCTTCGAGCAGCGTGGCAAATAGCTGGCCCGACGTGGTGGTCGTGGTGCCGTAACGCTCGAACATCTCGAGTACCGGCTGCGGGTCCCATTCCCGGCCGTCGGCGTCGTGGCGGCGCACGGTGATGAACCAAGTCGGCCCGAGGTACATGTCGATCTCGGCCAGCGAACCGGAGAAGGCGACGATGTAGGCGTGGTCGGCGAAGCGTTGCATCGTTGGGCGGGCCGCCCTGCGGTGGGCCTCGTCGAAGGTGCGCTCGGCGAGGCCGTACTGGCTCGCCAAGGCATCCAGTTCTTCGAATGTCGGGTCGACTACGTCGATCCATGTCACTACCGGGTCACTGAAGGTGTGCGTCGTCTGCATCAGAAATGAGCGTAGGGCGGTGCGACCGCTAGGGTCGTGACTCATGGGTCAACCCGTTTCGGTCGTCGAGAAGCCCAGCCCGCGCCCAGGGGCGCTGAGGTTCGAAACCAATCGCAGTCTCACTGGGATGGGGCACGAGCGGTTCACCTCCGTGCTCGACGCCATCGGCCCGCGCCCTGCGGCCGTGCTGGCCCGCCAACTGCTGTCGACCGGCCAGGTCGAGTCGGTGTACATCTACGGCAACATCATCTCGGTCGACATCGTCGAGGGCTCCAGCAGCGATGGCCTCTCAGATCTCGTGCGCAACATGTACCAGTACTGGAAACCGGGTATGGAGATGCCTACGTTCGAGGCCCCGGCGGAGGAAGTTGCACCGGCCGCAGGGGCCGCCGACTCCGGCGGCGGCGCCGTCGAGTCGATCTACACCCGGTTGGTACCGCAGTCGTTGCGCGACCGCAGCGCGGCCGCGCTCGCCAAGTGGCAATCACCGAGCTGATCCCAGCCAGGCGCCCGCAGTAGTGGACACATACGGGGGGGCTCCCGACTCTTCCTCTTGATGAACGAACACTTGTTCGGTACACTGCCTCGGATGTCGTCACTGGCTGAATGCTTCCCTGCGCTGACGACCGTCGCGGCCAGTGAGCGTACGTTGCCGGTGCACGAGTCACTCGTCGGGTTGCTGCCTGCCCTGCAGCGCGGTTCCACGGTGGCGTGTGGCGGCCGGGCCCGGGTGTCGCTGGCCCTGGCGCTCGCCGCGGCGCCGTCGCGTGAGGGGGCCTGGGTCGGTGTGGCCGGCCTTCCCGAGTTGGGCATCCGCGCCGCAGCCGACATAGGGGTGGCGTTGGAGCGGCTGGTGATGGTCGCCGGCGACCCGTCGTGGGTCGACGTGCTGGCGGCGATGATCGACGGGTTCGATGTCGTCATGGTCGGCCAGCGGGTCGGCCGGCTCGGTGGTGGGGCGGTGCGCAGGCTGCAGGCCAGGGCGCAGTCGCGCGGCGTGGTGATGCTTACCGTGGGGGTGCCGGCGTTCGGCGCCGATCTGCAGCTCACCGCCGACGACGATCAATGGGTCGGGCTCGGCGACGGTCACGGGGTGGCATCGGGCCGGCGGGTGCTGGTCGAGTTGAGCGGCCGGCGTATGCCCCGAACCAGGCGAGCGACGATGTGGCTCCCCGATGCCAACGGGCGGATAGCGCCGGCCCCTTCAGTGCTGCGTCGAACTGCAGCTGCAAACTGTTCGAGGCGGTAGGCATGCCTCGGCTCGGGGTGTTGTGGTGCCCGAATTGGGCAGTCGTTGTCGCCCAGGCAGCGGCCGATGAACCGGTCGTCGTGTTGAACGGCAACCGGGTGATCGCCCACTCGTTGGCGGCTGCACGAGAAGGCGTCGTCGACGGGCAGCGTCGTCGTCAGGCGCAGGCCTGCTGCCCGCAGGCGCGCCTAGTGGCATTCGACCCCGATGGCGATGCTCGCCGGTTTGAGAGCGTCGTCACCGCAATCGCCGCGTTGATCCCGCGCCTCGAGATCACCGAACCGGGAATGCTCTCGTTTCTGGCCAAGGGGCCATCGCGGTACTTCGGTGGTGAGGCGGCGATGGCTGCTCACATGGTCGGCGTGGCGATCGGGGCAGCTGGGGCAGCCGGGTTCGGCATCGGCGTGGCCGATGGCCGATTCGCCGCCGCCATTGCTGCCCGGCAAGCAGCAGCAAATGGCGCTCCGGTGATCGTGTCGAAAGGTGTGCCGGCTACAGCTCGGTTCCTGGCGCCGTTGTCGGTGCAGCTGCTGGCCTCGGTGGCGGGCCTCGACGACGACTTCGTGCAGATGCTGCAGCGGCTCGGCATCGGTCAGCTGGGTCAGCTCGCGGCGCTGCCGGTGGCCGATGTGTTGGCCCGG
>JANNHY010000401.1:0-11914 GCA_031404635.1 Ilumatobacteraceae bacterium | reverse complement strand
AGCTTGTCGATCAGGAAGCGGCCGATGAAGCCGGTCCCGCCGGTCACGAAATAGGTCATGGGGTCTCCTCGCGCGCGTTCTTCGTTTTCCGGCGAATGATACACGCCGCACTATAGGCTGAATGCTCTAATTCTCCCGGGTAATGTCGATACGCCGTGACCGGCACCCTCGTCATCCTCCGCCACGGTGAAAGCACGTGGAACAAGCTGAATTTGTTCACCGGATGGCACGACGTGCCGCTCAGCGAGAAGGGGCTGGCCGAGGGTTCGGCCGCCGGGCGGACGATGGCCGAGGCTGGTCTGCGCTTCGACGTCGCCCATACGTCGGTGCTGGCCCGGGCAGTCGTCACCTGCGACCTCGCTCTGGAGGCGATGGGTCAAGTGTGGCTACCGGTGCAACGCCATTGGCGGCTCAACGAACGCCACTACGGCGCGTTGCAGGGTCTCGACAAGAAGGAAACCACCGATCGCCACGGCGCCGAGCAGACCAAACTGTGGCGGCGCAGCTACGACGTGCCGCCGCCCGCAGTCGACGCCGCCAGCCCCGAGCACCCGCTCAGCGATCTGCGCTACCGACTCCTGCCCCCCGATGTCCTGCCGGGCAGCGAATGCCTGAAGGACGTCGTCGCCCGCGTCCTGCCGTATTGGCACGATGTCGTCGCTCCGCAGTTAATGGCTGGGCAGAACGTGTTGATCACGGCCCACGGCAACTCGTTGCGGGCACTGGTGATGCATCTGGAGGGTGTCTCCGCCGACGACATCGCTGAACTCAACATCCCCACCGGCGCGCCGCGGCGCTACGAGTTCGACGCGGCACTACGGGTTACGTCGGCCGACTACCTCGGCGATGCTGACGCAGTCGCAGCCGCGGCGGCCAAGGTCGCTGCCCAAGCAGGCGGCTGACCGCCGATCTGGCATCACGGTACGATCAGCGAACGCACGGTGTCTACACTGCCAACATGGCAAGCAAAAAGGCGTACCTAGACCATCTTCGCAAGGTCTCATTGTTCTCGGCCTGCTCGCAGAAGGACCTCGAAAAGATTGCCAAGGCCGGCGACGAAGTCATCATGCCGTCGGGTTCGCTGATCGTCGACCAAGGTCAGACCGGCCGTGAAGCGTTCGTCGTACTCGAGGGCACGGTGTTGGTAAAGCGCAACGGTAAGAGAGTCGCCACGCTGGGTCCAGGCACGGTTGTTGGCGAACTGTCGCTGCTCGACCACGGCCCGCGCACTGCGACGGTGATCTGCGAATCCGATTGCACGCTGCTGCTGCTCAGCCAACGCCATTTCATGGGCGTGCTCGATGACGTGCCGGCGATGGCCCACAAGCTGTTGGCGTCACTTGCCGGCCGCATTCGCGACCTCGACCGCCAGTACTACGGCTGATCCTTGCCGGCGTGGTATAGCTGGCCTACCAACACCAGCATCACCAACAGTGCTGCGCCGCCGGCAACCATCGCCAGCCGCCACAACCACACCTGCTGGCCAATGCGCGCCCTACTGGCCTTGACCTGAAGAATTGAGCGGTCGAGTTCGTCGGGGATCGACTGCAACGAGACGGTCGTCTTGTCGAGCACCGGAGCGGTCTCCTCGATAGCCCCCGACGCTTCGGCCAGGTCGATCTCGACATTGGCGATCGACGCCTCGGCATCCTTCAGACTCTTCGAGAGGCTCTCGACTCGGTCGAAGAACGAGACCGCATCGAGCAGGCCGCGCACGCTGGTGCTGACCTGGCGGGTGGCCACCAAAGCCTCGGCGGTGCTGGCCAGCCCTTGGCCGACCACACCGATCAGTCGTTGCAGTTCAGCGGCCGACGCCGCCGTGTTGGCCGCCAGTTCGCGCGCTGACGACAGCGACTCTTCGGTGCGAGCCATGCCGCGCTCTGTTGCCGCAGCGAGACGGCCGATGGCGATCCATCCAGAAACCACGGAGCCGAAGATCAACAACCCTGCCAGCCAGGTGAGCGGTTTCGACCCTTTCATTGTCGCCCATTGTTGCCGAACCCCGGAGCTGCGCTCGGCGATGCGTGAATGTCACTCGGCGAGTGAGTAGTGCTGCTCCAACTCGCGGCGCAAGACCGTCGTCACGACGTGACTGCGATGGACCTTGGGAGCGCGCAAGACGTCGGACTTGTCGTACGGCACGACAACATCGCCACCCTCGGAGAGATAGACCGGCGGTAGGAGCGGGATGTAGTGCCGGGCATGCAGGCCGCCCGGAGACACCACGCCCCAGGCCGGCTCCTCGGTGATCTCGTCGTACAAGACGTCAGTGATCGTGCCGACCTCGGCACCGTTCCGGTCGAGTACGGGATGCCCGCTGTACTGCGTAAGCTCGTCGCTCATCTGTCCTCCTTGGGTAAACCGCCCGCAGATTGACGCCCGACCGCTTTCTGTGGAAGCCACCTTACCACCGGGCGGCGAGCGGGCGGCCAGGAACCGGGCCTGACCGGGCCATCATTCCCCCTCGGCAATATCCTGCAACTAGGGTTCGACCTGCCATGAGTACGCACCCCGACCACCCGCCGGCTGCCGCCGACAACGGCCGCAAGCGGATCAAACCTCACCAGCTCGTCGTCGGCATCGGCTGCTTCATGGGGTTGTTCACCCTGGTGTCGGGCATCTTGCCGCAAATCACCGACTGGCACGACGACAACTCGGCGACACGAGAGGTCTTCGGCGGAATTCCTGGCGCCCTGCAGGTGGCTTTCTACACGGTGATCCCGGTGATGCTGGTGTGGGGCGCCATCGCCTTCGCCGATCGGGTCCGCAACTGGGAACGAGGCACCCCCGACCGTCGAAAGACCACGACCAAGAACGTCAAGCGGCGCCTCGCCGATTTTCGGGCCGGGGTGTATATGCGCACCTTATTGCGCGACTCGGCGGCCGGGCTGATGCATTCGATGATCTACTTCGGTTTCCTCGCCCTGCTCGGTGTGACCACGGTGCTCGAAGTCGACCATCAGATGCCCGAGGGTGCCAAGTTCCTGCATGGCAAGACGTACATGGGCTACTCGTTGTTTGCCGACTTCGCCGGTCTGGTGTTCGTCGGCGGCGTCGTCTGGGCGATCGTGCGCCGCTATGTGCAGCGTCCCTATCGCATCCGCATCAAGACCAAGCCTGAGCATGCCGCGATCCTCGGCACGTTCTTCGTGATCGGCTTGTCGGGGTTCTTCGCCGAAGCCTTCCGCATCGCCGAGATCGATCAGCCGGTCTACGAGAAGTGGAGCTTCGTCGGCTATCCGCTGAGCCAGTTGTTCGACGGGTTGGCGCTCGACACCCTCACCCGCTGGCACCAGATCATGTGGTCGTTGCACGTAGTCAGCTTCGTGGTTTTCCTCGCCCTGCTACCGACCACGATGCTGCGGCACATGTTCACCGCGCCGCTCAACATGTACCTAGGCGACCGTGATCGTCCCAAGGGGGCGATGAAGGCGATGCCCAATCTCGCCGAGACCTCGCTGGAAACGTTCGGCGCTTCGGTGGTGGAGGACTTCACGTGGAAGCAGTTGCTCGACACCGATGCCTGCACGATGTGCGGTCGCTGCACAAGTGTCTGCCCGGCCCACGCCACCGGCAAGCCGCTCGACCCGCGTGAGATCGTGTTGAAGACCGGCGAGGTGATGGCTGCCACCGCTGCCCACGGTCATGTCAGCCCGCCACTGGGCACCGACGCCGAGATCACCATTTCGTCGAACTCGCTGTTCGAGCGGATCACCGCCGAGGAGTTGTGGAGTTGCACCAGCTGCCGGGCGTGTGACGAGGTCTGCCCGGTCAACATCGAGATCCTCGACAAGATCCTCGACATGCGCCGCTACCTGTCGCTGATGGAGAGCGACTTCCCCGCCGAGTTGGGCATTGCCTACAGGGCCATGGAGAATCAGGGCAACCCGTGGGGCATGAACCAGGGCGAGCGCGGCGATTGGGCCAAGGATCTCGATGGTGTCGCCGTCGTCGACCCCGGCCAGGCGATCACTGCCGAATATCTCTACTGGGTCGGTTGCGCCGGCTCCTTCGACGACAAGAACAAGAAGGTGACCAGGGCGATGGCCAAGTTGTTGCGTCGAGCCGGCGTCGCGGTGGCAATCCTCGGCCCGAGTGAGATGTGCACCGGCGATTCTGCGCGTCGCAGCGGCAACGAGTACCTGTTCCAGATGCTGGCGATGCCAAATGTCGAGATGCTCAACGGCATGGGCGTGCGCAAGATCATCACCCAGTGCCCGCATTGTTTCAACACCTTGAAGAACGAGTACCCGCAGCTCGGCGGCAACTACGAGGTGATCCACCACACGCAATTGCTCGAGTCGTTGATCGAAGCGGGCAGCCTCGATGTCTCGCAGGCCACGCTCGAAGAACGGATCACGTACCACGACTCGTGTTACCTCGGTCGCCACAACGACGTGTACATGGCCCCGCGCAAGGTCGTCGGTTCGATCAAGGGCATCGAGGTCGTCGAGATGCCACGCAACGGCACAACGGGCATGTGCTGCGGCGCCGGCGGTGCCCGAATGTGGATGGAAGAGTCGATCGGCACGAAGGTCAACGACGAGCGCGCTCGCGAGGCGATCTCGACCGGAGCTTCACGCGTCGCCACTGCGTGCCCGTTCTGCTACATCATGCTCGACGACGGCGTGAAGGCTGCCGGCGTCGAGGAGACCGACGTGAAAGTCGCCGACATCGCCATCCACCTACTCGACGCCATCGAGGCCGGTGAACGCAAGCTGGCCAATCAAGACAGGCCGCTGAGCACATCGAGCTAGTCGGTGTTCTCGGCCGATCGATACCTGCAGCGCATCGGGGTGTCACCGCAGACCGGCGCGGCCACGCTCGAGTTGCTGGCAGCACTGCAACTCGCCCACCTCATCAATGTGCCGTTCGAGAACCTCCACGTGTTCCACCGCCGCGGCGTGCGCACCAGCCTCGATTGGTCGTACCCGAAGGTCGTCGAGCAACAGCGCGGCGGCTGGTGCTTCGAACTCAACGGCTGCTTCGGGGCGCTGCTGCGTGCCGTCGGGTTCACGGTCGACTACGTCTCCTTCCAGGTATGGAACGTCGACCCCGGCGACTGGGGCCCGCCCTTCGACCACCTCGCCAATGTGGTGCATCTCGACGATGAGCGTTGGTTCGTCGACGTCGGCTTCGGCGACAATTGTCTCGCGCCATTGCCGCTGCGTGCCGGTGAGTACTCGGTGAAGCCCCGCCAGGCACGGATCGATGTCGACGGTGATGCGTTCGTGCTCACCGAGTTGATGCCCGACGCAGGCTGGGTGAACCAGTTGCGCGGTGGGTTCCAACCGGTTGAGCTCGACGACTTCACGCCGCGCAGCGAATACCTCAAGACAGCGCCAGACCTTGGCTGGGCGCACAAACCGTTCGCCACGCGAGCGCTCGACGGCGGTGGGTCGCGGGTCACACTTCGCCGGGACCTGTTGCGAACACGGGCGGGTAGCGATTCGTTCGTCGACACTCCGGTCGCCGAAGTCGACTGGAGCGATCTCCTGGCCGAGCACTTCGGTTTGAGCGACAGCCTGACCCGTTGACTCGGCAGCGATCAGTTTGCGCTGCGGTACCTATCCCGTACCTCACGCATCCCGATCGGTGTAACCGCCAAACCGGAGAGCCATTCCCGATGGCCGGCCGAGCGAAACAGGTCGTATTCATCGGTTCGGATATACGAGCTGGTCGGTTCGATGAACTCCAACTCGCCGGGTGCGTTCGGGTGCAAGCAGATAAACGTCATCGCCTCGCTACACGACGCGAACAACTGCTCGTAGACCGGGCGCGGCGGGTCAGTGCGTTGCCAATCCGTCTCCAGTACACGATCGAAGATCGGCATGCCGGCCTTGACAGCGCGTTCGACGAACGGGGCGAACGTCGACTGATCGACCCCGGCCAGATGGTTGTTCGGGGCATAGGCGGTGATGTCGCCGCTCAACAGCACGGGGATCCGATAGTCGACCCCGGCGCGGATGTAGGCATCACAGAACTCCGGGGCCAGTGCCACGCCCATGTGCGCATCGAGGTGGGTTACGTCGATCCCGACAGCGAGTGCCCGCTCAATCTGGGCACGGAACTCGGCCTCGACGGCGTCGGGGTGGGCGTTGCGGCGCACGGTCGAGACGTCGGGAAAGAAGAACCCGTTGTCGTCCGACAGGCCTGCAGCGGCAATCGGACGGGTCAGCGGGCCCCATTTGTAGTACTGCTTCTCGGCCGTGAGCGTGAGGTGCACCCCGAGGTCGAGCCCACGAGTAGCGAGCAGGGCATCGGCCGCGGCAGTTTCGGCAATCTCCGAGAACCACGGACACGGCACCATCACTGAGCCACTGGTGATGGTGCCGAACCGCGACAGTTCCACAAACGCAGTGTTGGCACCGTGGCACATTCCGACGTCGTCTTGGTGCAGCACGACCTCGGGGAGATTCACATGCTCCGTCATAGGAATCCGATCGGTTCGATGTCAATGGCCGCGCCCGTTCGCATCGACTTCTGCACGGCGTGGCCGATCAAGGTGGCTCGGGCACTTGCCGCGGCGCCGGGACCGGTCAGGCCCGTGCCGAGAATGGCCGCGGCGAAAGCCATGGCTTGGTTGGCGACGCCTGCTGCAGTGACGTCGGCGACACCCACATCGTCGAGATCGATCATCCCATCCGCAGATCCGAGGCGCACGCGACCGGTCGGCAGCATGTCGACGAGAAGAGCGCCGTTGGAGCAGAGGATCTCGGTGCGCACGTCGTCGCCATAGCGGCAGTTGCGCGACAGGTCGACGGTGGCGACCGCACCGCCATCGAGTTCGAGAACAGCCACCAGGTTGTCGACATCGCCCACGGCGGCGAGCGAGTGGTCGACGATCGGCATTGCGTAGGCACGTACCCGCACCACCCTGCGACCACTCAGCCATTCGGCGAGGTCGTACTCGTGCACGCCGCAGTCGATCGCCAGACCACCGCTGACGGCTGGATCGCAGAACGATGCCGGCGGCGGGTCGGCATCCCATTGCGACAGGCGCACGTATAACGGCGCACCAATCCGCCCACGATCGAGTTCTTCCTTCGCCGCTTGCCACGGCGGGGCGTAGCGGCGCCAGAAGCCGACTTGGAGGATACGACCGCAGCGCGTGGCCATCCGGTCGAGCTCGAGCGATTCAGTTGGGTCGAGCGACAGCGGCTTCTCACACAGCACGTGCAAGCCGGCGTCGATCGCCGCGCTCACCTGCCGCGCGTGAAGTGGTGTCGGGGTAGCCAACACGCACGCATCGACACCGGCCAGTGCAAAGGCGTCGGCGGGATCAGCGAGCAGCTTGGCGTTCGGGAACAGCGCAGACGCCGCATCGCGGGCCTCAGCACTCGGATCGGCTACGGCGACGACGTCGATCGCCTCGATTACGGCGAGTGCCGTGGCGTGCACTCTTCCCATCCGGCCGAGACCGACGAGGGCGAGTTGAATCGGATCGGTCATTGACCTCGAACCCTATTTGCACGTGCCCTTCGCCCGATGTACCGGAGCGACGCGGCTCGCCTATCCTTCGACAATGGGTGCCCGTGCGGCCTGTTTGCTGACTGTGCTGTTGGGTGCTGTCGGCGGGACGGCCAAATTGGTGGACGTTGCCCATGCCGAGACCAGCACAGAGTGCGCCGCGGGAATTGATACCACCAGCCTCAATCAGTTCATCGCCAACGAGTTGGGTGACCTCGTCGGGTTCGACACACCGCGGGTGATCGCCCTGCCCGACGGACGCAATGTGTGGACCGTGCAGGATGCGTTCATCTCCGCCACACCGGGCGCCCGTTCGTCGTCGCTGCGACCACCTACGGGGTTCGCCCACAACGCGCTCGTGGTGCAGGACGGGAACTGCTTCACCACGCTTCATGGGCCGATCACCCCGGGTGGGCATTGCGCTGTCAGCGATGCCTCGTATGTTGGGCGCGACCTCACCGCTTCATGCAGCCACTGGTTCTGGCCAACTGGCGGAGGACTCGACCAACTTGGCCGGCTGGCCGTGTTCTACGTCGAGATGGCAAACGAGCGCGGTTCCGGCGCGGCGCCGTCCGCTCACCCGGTGGCGGTGTGGGTGGCCCGCCTCGACGCGGCGACATTCGACCTCATCTCGTTCGCGCCGGCGCCGGCCGCCGCGGCTGATGTCGTCTACGGCTCGGCGATCGAGTCCGATTCGTCGTTCAGTTACCTGTTCGGCTGGTCGTACGATCAGTTCAACCTCCCCGACCCCACATCGCCGCCACCGTCGCAGGTGTTCGTCGCCCGAGTTCCGGTCGGAAGATTCGACCTGCAGCCGACGTATTGGAACGGCTCGGCCTGGGCTGCCGAACGCGCCGCCGCCGTCGCAGTCAGCAGCTCTCCTCTCGGCGAGGCCAACCCGATCCAACCGCGACTGATCGACGGGATGTGGGTCTCGGTGGTCAAATCCGGCGACTGGAACGGCACGGCCGTGCGTGTCGATGGTGCATTGAGCCCTCAAGGGCCCTGGACCCCGCTGCAATCGGTCACGGTGCCGACCCGCACACTCGACGGCCAGACAAACACGTACTCTGCAGCTCTCATGCCGTGGAGATCGGCCACTGGAAACCTTGTCGTGGCACTCTCCAACAATGCATGGCAGATGGACCCGCTGGCCCTCGACACCCCGACGCTGTACCAACCTCGGCTGTTCGAATTGGCCGCGCCGGCGGCGCTGCCCGCCCCGCCGTTGGCCGCCTCGACCGAGCCACTCGGCTTCGTGCCCACCAGCCCGCCTATTCGAGCCATCGATACACGCAACGGCGCGCGATTGGCCGCACGTCAGACATTGCGCGTTTCGTTGGCGGGGACGGTGGCCGGCGACGCTCGAGCGGCGGTGATTGACCTGGCGGCCGTGAACCCGGTTGGTGCCGGCTACCTGACGGCGTGGTCGTGCGATGAAGCGATGCCGACGACGTCGAATCTCAACTACCTGGCGGGCGCCACCCGGGCCACGCACGCGGTGGTCACGTTGGCCGCCGATGCCTCGATCTGCGTGTTCACCATGGTCGACGCCGATGTGATAGTCGACGTCACCGGCAGCTACACGACGGCGCCATCGGCCTTGCGGTTTCATCCGCTGGCCCCAACTCGAATCTACGACTCACGGATCAGCGGCGGGCGATGGCGAGCAAACGAAACCCGCGCCATTCCAGTGCCGTCCACCGCCGCGGCCGTGGCGATCAATGTGACGATCACCGAACCGGCGGCGCCGGGTTTCGTCACGGTCTTTCCGTGCCAGGGGTCGTTACCGCTGGTATCGAACATCAACTACTCACCGGGACAGGTGGTGGCCAACCTCGTGCAGATTGGCGCAGCCGACGGGGCGATCTGCGTGCACAGCAGGGCCCGCACTCACGTCGTCATCGACCTGCAGGGCACGTACGATGCTGCCGCTGACGGATTGCGTTACCAGGCGGTCGCCCCGACTCGCCTGGTCGACACCCGCAGTGGTGTCGGCTCGGTGTACGGGCGGGTCGCGATGGACGCCGGTGGCCTCGGCGTCTGGCCCTCGAATGCTCCCGTGGCGACGACGGCGGTGCCTACCGACGTCAAGGCACTGATGGTGTCGATGATCGCTGTCGCACCGCGGAGTGCCGGCTGGGCAGAGATCGGGCCGTGCGTCGAGCCGGCCTTCACTACGCCGTACCATTCGTCGACCGTCAACTTCGTCGCCGCCGACGTCGTGGCCAACCAGGCGATCACGCCGACTCGGGCGGCCAGCGGCGCCGACGTGTGTACCTTCGCCACCTCACCGGCGTTCCACGTCGTCGACCTCACTGGCTGGTTCATCTAACCACGTGCGGCGCCCTTCGCGACCGCCCTCGCCACGGCCGATGAGAGATGAGCCGCTCGGCGACGCACATCTCTCATCGCGTCCGCGCCCCCCTTGCCGCGATGAGAAGTTTGCGCCGCCCGACGGCTCATCTCTCATCGCGGCGCGATGCTCAGCGGTCGAAGTTCTCGAAGTATTTGCTCGGAGTCGGACCGCGCTGACCCTGGTACTTCGAGCCGCGGGCCCCGCTGCCGTACGGCTTGTCGGCGGGGGTGGTCATCTGCATGAAACTCACCTGGCCGATCTTCATCCCGGGGTACAAGGTGATCGGCAAGGTGGCGATGTTGGTCAGTTCCAGTGTGATATGGCCATCGAACCCGGCGTCGATGAAACCTGCCGTGGAGTGGATGATCAGCCCGAGGCGGCCGAGACTCGACTTGCCTTCGACGCGGCCGACCAGATCGTCGGGGACTCCGATGCGCTCGAGAGTGCTGCTCAACACGAACTCGCCGGGGTGCAAGATGAACACGCCGTCGTCGGCGATCTCGACCGCCTCGGTGAGCGCCGCCATGTCGTGCTTGACGTCGATCACCTTGGCGGTGTAGTTGCGGAACACCCGGAACAGGTTGCTGATGCGCACATCGATCGACGAGGGTTGAACGAACTGATCGTCGAACGGCTCGATGATGATGCGTCCCTCGGCGATCTGCTCGCGCAGCGTCCGGTCGGAAAGAATCACGCCTTGACGCTAACCTGAGCGCCACCTTCGCGGGTGTAGTTCAGAGGCAGAACATCAGCTTCCCAAGCTGAGAACGCGGGTTCGATTCCCGTCACCCGCTCCCCTGAACGACCAGCTCAGAGTGGGTGCGGCCTCCGAGCGTGAGTTCCGAAATCGGTCGTCGTGCCATATCGTGCCACTTCCGTGCCACAACGAATTATGATCGTGTCCATGGGTCGCAGCCCGTGGGGAAGCGTGCGCAAGTTGCCGTCGGGTCGGTTCCAGGCGCGCTACTGCGTCGATCTCGTCTGGCACAACGCGCCGACCACGTTTCGCACCAAGCGCGAGGCCGACGCATACCTCGCTTCCGTTCGTGCTGATGTCGACCGTGGGTCGTGGATCGATCCCGACGCGGGGAAGGTGACATTCGAGGAGTACTCGTCGCGTTGGCTCGCTGAGCGACCGCAACTGCGGCCACGCACGCGTGAGTTGTACGGGGGGCAACTACGGCTGCACATTCTTCCGGTGCTCGGCGAGACCGAGCTGGGTCAGATCACGCCGAGCCGCATCCGCACGTGGCGCGCCGACATGATCTCGGCCGGCAAGCCGGGTGCCTCGACGATCGCCAAGTGCTACCGGCTGGTCCACGCAGTGTTGGCCACTGCTGTTGAGGACGGCATCGTGATGCGCAATCCGTGCGTGGTCAAGGGAGCCTCTGCGGAGCGCCCCGCAGAGCGCCCGGTCGCGACGATCAAGGAGGTCTTCGACCTCGCCGATGCGATCGCACCCGAGTTCCGCGCTGCCGTCCTGCTCGCAACCTCTGCGGCCTGAGACTCGGAGAGGTCCGCGCACTACGGCACCGCCACCTCGACCTGCTTCACCGCACCGTGAGGATCGAAGAGCAGTACCAGGAGCTCTCCGACGGCACCCTCATACTCGGACCACCGAAGACCGATGCCGGCGTGCGAACGATCGTGATCCCGCAAGTGATCATCCCCGACCTCGAGCACCACCTCGCATCGGTTCCACTCGGCGCGGACGGCCTGCTGTTCACGACCTCCAGCGGAGGGCCAATGTGTCGGGCAACGCTCTACACCGCCTGGCGTCGGGCGACGAGGAGTGTTGGCATCACCGGGCTGCGCTTCCACGACCTCCGCCACACCGGCAACACGCTCGCCGCATCCACCGGCGCGAGCGCCAAGGAACTGATGTCGCGGATGGGGCAGTCATCATCACGCGCTGCGCTCATCTATCAGCATGCAACACAGGACCGCGACGCCGTGATCGCCGACAGCCTCAGCTCGATGATCACGGAGCACCGTTCCAAGAGTTCCTGAGGTGGCTTTGACGGCCAAGCACAGGTGGCCAAGCAACTTTCGTGGATCGTATGTGGCGCGACTTTGCACCTCGCC
>JANNHY010000400.1:0-16573 GCA_031404635.1 Ilumatobacteraceae bacterium | reverse complement strand
GAACTCGACGTCGAACGGGCCGATCATTCGCCGCTCGCCGTCTTTGACGACGACCAGTTCGGTGCGCCCAAGGAGGCCGGCTTCCTCGATGCGGTTGCGTGCGAGCCCAAGCGTGACCGCTGAGCCGTAGATCGGGAAGCTGAGCTCGCGCAACAGGTAGTGCAGCGCCCCAACGTGGTCTTCGTGCCCATGCGTTGCAACCACCGCTTCGATGCGGTCGGCGTTCTCGCGCAGCCAGGTGAAGTCGGGCAGCACGAGATCGATGCCGTGCATGTCGGGGTCGGGGAACATCAGGCCGACATCGATCAGCAGCACGCGGTTCTGCTGCTCGATGGCCATGCAGTTGCGGCCGATCTCGCCGAGACCGCCGAGAAAGATGATGCGGACCGGGTCAGCCATCAGCGGGATCCTTTCGCTTCGGCTCGCTGCGCTCGCCTGCCGTGCTCGCCGGCTCCGCTTCGCTTCGCCGCTCGCCGATCTTCATATCTCACTCCGGTTGATCAAAGCGGACGGTCGGGGAACGCATCTCGCCATCGTTGCAGGTTGGCCCACACCTCGGGGGCGCGCTCGCCGACGAAGGCCGGCGCGTCGCCCATCGGCGACCGGGCCTGACCGACGGAAAGGCCGAGGTGGCGCATCATCGCCTTGGTCGGGATCGGGTTTGGTGCGTCATCGCCGGTCTCGAAGGCGAAGCTCTCCAACATACGGCTGTTGACCAGGCGGGCGCCCTCGGTGTCGCCCTTCTCCCACAGATCGAACATCTCCTGGTGGTCAACGCCCGTCCAATGGGTGGCGACGCCGACCGTGCCGACGACGCCGCTGGCCATCAAAGGAAGGGTCATGAGATCGTCGCCGCTGTAGGCCTCGAACCCGGCCGGCGCCGAACTGATCACCGCCGCTGTCTCGCCCGGGTTGGCCGCGGCGTCCTTCAAGGCGACGATGTTGGGAACCTCGCGGAACAGCTTCAGCAACGTCGCCGTGGTGATCTTGCGCCCGGTGCGGATGGGGATGTCGTAGACCATCACCGGCAGATCGGTGGCGGCGGCGACGGCCCGCATGTGGCCCTCGATGCCGGCCTGCGATGGGCGGTTGTAATATGGACACACAGCCAGTACACCGGCAGCGCCGAGCGCCTCGGCCTGCTTCGTCAAGTGGATTGAATGGCGGGTGTCGTTGGTGCCGGTTCCGGCGACCACCGGAATGGTTACCGCCTCGACCACGGCGGCGATCAGGGCCAGCCGCTCGTCGTCGCTGAGCGTCGGGGCTTCGCCGGTCGTGCCGGCGATCACCAGACCGTCGTTGCCGTGATCTTGCAGGTAGCGGGCAAGAACCTTCGCTGCATCGAGATCGAGCCCTCCATCGCTGTCGAATGGGGTGACCATCGCGCTGAGCACGCGTCCGAATCGAGCCATGCGTGCAATCGTAGATGAGACGCGCACCCAGGATGCGACGTCAACCGACCCCATGGGCGCGAAACGAGGCCACGGTGCTCACATCGCGCCCGAGGCGGGGAGGCGGCCCCACATCAGGATCCGGCGGAACGGGAAGAAGTGGGGTTCGTGCTCGCCAAGAACCCGCAACAGTTCGGTCTCGTAGTCGGCCACGAAACGGTCGAACGAGGTGGAATCAAGACGCTTCTCGAATCGGGTCAGCATGGTGCCGCGCACCCACTCGACGACCAGACGAGTACTCGGCAGGACGTGGGGATAAATTTGCAGCCGGACGTGCTGACGCTCGAAGCCGAGGTCGTAGAGGATCTGCGCGTATGCCTCGGGCTGCAGCACATAGGCCTGCACGGGGTCAAGCGGCGGACCGTCGGGGCCGAACAGCGACACGTAGGGCTCGCGCTCGGCGAGTTGTCGAGCCACGACATGCCACGCCATGTCGGCGTTCGCCGGCACTTGGATCGCGATCTGGCCGCCCGGTCGCAACGCCGCGGTCCAACGAGTCATCACCTCGCTGTGGTTGGGAACCCACTGCAAGCTGGCCGCCGCCAGGACGAGATCGAGATCGGCAGACGATGTCCACTCAGCGATGTCGCCATGCTTGAAATACACCGAATCAGACGTGTGTTCGCCCGTCTGGTCGAGCATTGCTTGCGAGTTGTCGATGCCGATCATCTCGTCGACTGCGAGCTGCTGGGCGGCCACGGCGGTCAACTCGCCGGGCCCGCAGCCAAGGTCGACGGCACGCTTGATCGAGGCGGGCTCGAGCAATGCCAGCAAATCATGAAACGGCTTGGCGCGCTCAGCTGCGAATCGGCGGTACTGCTCGGGGCTCCAGTCTGACACAACTTGTATTGTACTTGTCTACAGCCGCCCGTCAATGATGCGAACTGTGGTCACAGGCGGCCATGGTGGTTGCGTGCGACCACACTTCGCCGCGTGACGAAGTGCCACACGTCTCCGAGGCGCGCCAGTCGCGGCTCATCGATTATGGTCTGACAACCAGACCAGCCCGCAAAGGAGGCGATCATTCGATGAGCACCCCGTTCGCGCCGGTCAAGCGGCGGACGATCTCGTCGGAGATCCGGGCCCAGCTTCTCGAGGCGATACGCACCGGCGAGCTGCAACCGGGTAGCCCGGTACCAGCGGAAAGGCAGCTGTGCGAACAGTTCGGGGTTGCCCGCACGTCGGTGCGTGAGGCCATCCAGGGTCTCACGGCTTCGGGTTACCTGGAGCGCCGAGGCAACCGCCCCGTGGTTGCCGAACGACTTCCCGAGATCCGCCTCACCGGCGACTCGGCCACCCTCGACGAGCGCAAGACGCTGGTTCGCCAACTGTTCGAAGTGCGACGCACGATCGAGCCGGCGATGTCGGAGTTGGCGGCGCGCCGGGCCAGCCCGGCAGAACGTGCCGACATCGCCGAACTGGCGGCACGATCGACCGACCAGCTCGACGAGTTCAGGGCGACCGACCGCGCCTTCCACACGGCGATTGCCAGGGCATGCGGCAACCCGTTGCTGCAAGAGGTCTACGGCAAGACCCTTGGCGCGTTGTTCGATTCAGGAGAGCTGGCATCGCTGCTCTACGCCGAGATCAACCGCAGAGAGGTGGGTGACATCATCGCCTCGTCGACGTCTGCCCATCGCGCCATTGCCGACGCCATTGTCGCAGGCCGTCGCAAGCCGACCGTTGCCGCGGTGCATGCCCACCTCGACGACGTGGAACGCCGCATGATCGAACGACTGCTGTGACGATTGGCGTGAAAGGACTGCCGATGGACCTGACCAACCAGTACTGCTACTTCTACGAGGACGACAAGTTCAACGAGACGGATCGCACTGGCTTCCGCCGCAGGGTGATCAACGGCGAGCTGCTGCAGCTGTGCTTCTGGCGCATCACCGGCGGGGCAACCGGGTCGTTCCTGCACCACCACACCGACCAGGAGCAGCTCGGCATCATCGTGCGCGGCAAGCTCGACTTCCGCATCGGCCAACCAGACGACGAGACGCGGGTCGTTCTCAGCCCCGGTGAGGTCTATCTGGCGCCGCGCTCGGTCTGGCACGGCGACAGCGTTTTCGTCGGTGACGACGAACTGAACGAGGTCTGGATCCTCGACGTGTTCGCACCTCCCAGAGAGGACCTGCGCAATGGCTGACGGCGTGTCGGGACTCCAACTTGGGCCGGACTGGCGCCTGGCGGTCGACATCGGCGGTACGTTCACCGATGTCGTCCTGATCGACGCGGCTAGCGGCCGGGTCGTGGTCGACAAGACCCTCACCACACCGTCGGCGCCACTCGACGGCGTACGCACCGGCGTGCGCCAACTTCTGGCCAAGGCCGCAGTGCGCCCTGCAGAGATCACCGCTCCGATCGTTCACGCCACGACGCTCATCACCAATGCCCTGATCGAAGGCAAGATCGGTCGCGCCGGCGTGGTGACGACCGTTGGGTTCGGCGACACGATGCTGATCCGCGACGAGCATCGCTACGACATGTACGACCTGCAGATCGAGTTTCCCAGCCCGCCCGTGCCACGCGACCGGGTCGTCGAGATCGCCGAGCGAACCAACCCGGCAGGAGACGTGGTCGACGCCCCCACGGCCGCCGCGCTCGACTTCGTCGCGACCGCGCTCGGCAACGCCAAGGTCGAAGCGGTCGGCGTGTGCCTGATCAACGCTTACGCCAACCCGGCCAACGAGCGGGTGATTGCCGAACATCTGCGTCGCGAACTCGGAGTACCGGTGTGCATCTCGGCCGAGATCTCGCCACAGATCCGGGAATACCCGCGAATGATCACCACGGCCTGCAACGCGGCCACCATGCCGGTGATCGGCCCCTACCTCGACGAGCTGCAGAAGTGGCTTGCTGCGGAAGGCTTTGGCGGGTCTGTGCTGATGATGTTGTCGAACGGTGGTGTCGTCTCGGCCGACGACGCCGCCCGAACCCCCATCCGTCTCGTCGAGAGCGGCCCGGCGGCCGGGGCACTGGCCGGCACCTGGTTCGCCCGCCGTCTCGGCGAGGACCGTCTGCTGTGCTTCGACATGGGTGGTACCACGGCCAAGTCGTGCCTGATCACCGGCGGCGAGCCGCAGCTGACCAACAACCTCGAAGTGGCCCGCATGTACCGATTCAAGAAGGGCTCCGGATTCCCGCTCTCGGTGCCCTCGGTCGACCTGGTTGAAATAGGCGCCGGCGGGGGCAGCTTGGCACGCATCGACGAGCTCGGCCTGTTGAAGGTCGGGCCGGAGTCCGCCGGTGCCGACCCCAGGCCCGGCTTGTTACGGCCAGGGCGGCACAAGACCCGCTGTCACCGATGCCGACCTGGCCCTCGGCCTGCTCGATGCCGGCTACTTCCTCGGCGGCGACATGCCGCTCGACCTCCCGGCCACCGATCGCGCCCTGCACTCGATCGCCGACAGCCTCGGCCTGCCAACCGACGACACTGCGGCCGGCATCCACGAACTCGTCAACCAAAACATGGCTGCGGCAGCACGCATGCACGCTGTGGAGCAGGGCGAGGATCTGCGCGGGGTCACTGTCTTGGCCTTCGGCGGGGCAGGGCCCATTCACGCCTGTGGTGTCGCCGAGCTGCTCGACTCGCCGCGGGTCATCTTCCCCGTCAATGCCAGTGTGCTCAGCGCGTTCGGCACGCTCGTGTCGCCGGTGCGCATCGATCTCGCCCGTTCGATGGTCCGCTCGCTGTCCGCGATCTCGCACGAGGAACGCGATCTCCTGCTCGACGACCTGCGCGACGAGGGTCGCCGCGTCCTGGCCGCAGCCGGTGTACCCGGCGATCGCATCCGCTTCCGCTACGGACTCGATGCCCGCTATCTCGGCCAAGGCAACGAACTCACCATCTGGGTCGGTGACGGCGAACAATGGCCGGTCACCGACGACCAGGTCGTCGATCGTTTCGAGAACGACTATCGACGGACCTACGGCCTGACCATTCCCGACGTCGCTGTCGAAGCAGTCACGTGGCGGCTGTCGGCCTACGCCAGCGCCGATGCCGTCGAGCCGGTGGCCGACGTCGGCGAGGCTCATGGCACGGCGCGCACCGTGCGCCGGGTTCGCTTCGACCGGATGTACGCCGCCATCGACACCCCGGTCTACCGTCGCGCCGACCTCGGTCGTGGACAGCGACTGACCGGGCCGGCCATCGTCGAGGAACGTGAGACCACGGCGGTGATTCGACCCGGCTGGGTCGTCGAGGTTTCCGACGACGGCTCGCTGGTCGCCGAGAGGAGCGTGTGATGGCCTTCGATCCGATCGAGCTCGAGGTTCTGTGGCAGAGCCTGATCGCCACGGTCAACGAGCAGGCCAGGGCGTTGCAACGCGCTGCCTTCTCCCCCATCGTCCGCGAAGCGGGCGACCTGGCCAACGCAGTGTTCGACCAGCGTGGCCGGATGGTCGCCCAGGCGGTCACCGGCACGCCGGGGCACATCAACTCACTGGCCCGTGCGGCGACCGCCGTGCTCGAGGAATACCCACCGGAGTCCCTGGCGGAGGGCGACGTGTTGATCACCAACGACCCTTACAAGACCGCCGGCCAACTGCTCGACGTCACGGTGCTGTACCCGGTGTTTCGCGGTGGCAGGGCGATCGCCTTCTTCGGGTCGACGATCCACCACACCGACGTCGGCGGCTACGGCATTGGTGCCGGCGCCCGCGACGTGTTCGAGGAAGGTTTGTGGATCCCGATCTGCAAGCTGATGACGGCCGGCGCGCGCAACGGTGACGTGTGGCGGTTCATCCTCAGCAATGTGCGCCAACCCGATCACATGTCGGGCGACCTGCACGCCCAAATGGCGTCGGGCGAGGTCGGCGCCCAGCGACTGCTCAGCCTGTGCACGCAGCATGGCCTCGACGACATCGAAACGTTGGCCGACGAGATCATCGAGCGCAGTGAGGCGGCGACACGGGCGACGATTCGCGAGCTACCGGCCGGCACGTATCACGCCAGCGCAGAACTCGACCTGGCCGACGGCAGCCGGATCGACATCGTCTGCGCGATCACCGTCGATCCCGTGGTTGGCGAGATCCTTGTCGACTACACCGGGTCGTCGGGCGCCAGCCCGTACGGCATCAACGTCGTCAAGAACTACACCCACGCCTACACCACCTTCACCGTCCGGTCGGTGCTCAACCCCGAGTTGCCCAACAACCATGGCAGCCTGGCGCCCATCAAGGTCGAGGCTCCTGTGGGATCGATCGTCAATGCCGTGTCGCCGCAGCCCTGCACGGCCCGCCATGTCGTAGGCATGTTCTTGCCCAACGCCCTGCTCAAGGCACTTGCCCAGATCAAGCCGGAGCAGGCAATGGCCGAGGGATCCGGGGCCGTGTGGACGATGCAGGTCTCGGGGAACCACGACGACGGGCGGCCGTTCATCACGGCGATGTTCACCTACGCCGGCGGCGTCGGCGCCCGTGCTCACAAGCCAGGGCTTTCTGCGTGTTCATACCCCACCGGTGTCGCTGCCGTTCCTGTCGAGGTGGTCGAGGCCTCGGCACCGATTCGTTTCCACCGGAAGTCGTTGCGCGCCGGCAGCGGCGGGCGCGGCCGGCAGATCGGCGGGATGGGCCAAACCGTCGAGTTCAGCGTCGACACGACGCGCCCATGGCAGTTGAACGCGGTCACGTCACGACTTGCGGTCCCTCCCGAGGGCATCTTCGGTGGCGAGCCAGGGGCGGCCGGCACGTTCACCGTCAACGGTGAAGCGGTGCGCACGCAGCAACGGTTCACCCTGCAACCCGGTGATCGAGTCAGCCTCGAACTTCCGGGCGGGGGCGGGTACGGCGCCGCCGAGGGTGGACCCTGATGACCGATCAGTCCGTGCTGACCCCCGAGCTGCTGGCCTCGTTCGACGAGTCGGTGCTCGACGTCGCCGAAGCCCGCACACTGCCATCGTTGTGTTACACCGCCGACGATTTCCTCGAGTTCGAGCGACGTGCGCTGTTCGATCACGACTGGCTGTGCGTCGGCCGCGTCGACAAGGTCGCCAACCCCGGCGACTACTTCACCGCGACAGTGAACGGCGAGCGGCTGATCATCACCCGTGCCAAGGACCGCACCCTCCACGCCTTCTCGGCGATCTGCCAGCACCGAGGCATGCAGATCGTCGACGACTGCGGCAACTGCGGCACGTTCACATGCCCGTATCACCAATGGGTGTACGGCCTCGACGGTCGCCTGCTCGGCGCGCCCGCCATGGAGCGCACCACCGACTTCACCAAGTCGGACTGGGGGCTTCCCAATCTCCGGGTCGAGCAGTGGCTGGGGTTCCTGTTCGTCAACTTCGACGCCGAGGCCGAGCCATTGGCTCCTTCGCTTGCCAACTACGAACCGTTCCTCGAGCACTACGACCTGGCCAATGCCGTGTGCCCTGGCAGCTTCACCCTCACCGACCTGCCATGGAACTGGAAGGTGATGTTCGAGAACTTCAACGACGGCTACCACGCCAACCGACTGCACCACACCATTCAGGACTTCTGCCCCAGCAATCTCGCCGCCTTCCCCGTGCCGTGGGACGAGGCGTCGAACGTGATCTTCCGCACCAACGGCTACACCCACATCGACGGCGGCTTCAACGCCACGACCAAGGCATTGTTGCCGGTGTTCCCCGACCTCACCGAGGAGGAGCGGTGGCGTTCGACGTTCGCGCTCGTGCCTCCCACGCTGTGCCTGGGCACGGCCCCCGACCAAGCGTTCTATTTCGTCGTCACGCCCAAGACCGCCGAAACCATCGACGTCGAGATCGGCTACCTCCTGCACCCGAGCGCACTGGAGCACCCGATGTTCGAACACCTCTACGCGATGAGCGACGCCGGCGTACAGGTATTCGTCAAGCAGGATCAGGACGCCACCGCCAAGGTGCAGCGCGGCATGCACTCGCGGTTCGCGGCACGCGGACGGTACTCCTGGCAAGAGGAAAGCCACGTGCAGTTCAATCGCTGGTTGGTGCAGCGCTACCGCCACCACTGGCCCGACCGTCATTTGCTGTGAGACTGCGGGCGATGCCTGCGCACCGTGACCACGCTGCCGAGAGCGTTACCGCCGTTGCCGGCGAGGGTGGGGTCGCTGTTTCGTACGTTCCCACCGGTTCTCGGGTCTCGGCCTTGGCGGTCGTGCTGCTCGCCAGTTCGGCGCTGATCTTCAGTACCGGTGGGCTGTTCATCCGCGGGCTCGATCATCCTCAGGCATGGACGACGGTGTTCTGGCGAGCCCTGTCTGCCTGCGTCAGCCTGTCACTGCTGATCGTCTGGCGCGAGCGAACGAACCCGCTGCGAGCGGTTGTCAGAATGGGAAGACCGGGCTGGGCGGTCGCCGCGGCGTTCTCGGCATCGTCGATCGGGATGGTCGTCGCGCTCACGAAGACGAGCGTGGCGATCGTGCTGGTCATCTTCGCGCTGAGCCCGTTGGCGGCGGCAGTGCTGGCCTGGATCCTGATCGGCGAGCGAGTGCGCAGCTACACGTGGATCGCGATCGGCGTCACCGTGGCCGGCGTCGTTTACATGGTGTCAGGATCTCGCGCAGGTGGCTCGACGACGGGCGCGCTGATCGCCCTGGTCATCCCGCTGGCGTTCGGCTACGGCACCGTCATGATCCGACGCCATTCGGAAATCGCGATGGCACCGGCGATGCTGCTCTCCGCTGTGATGAGCGCAGTGATCTCGTTGCCGTTCGCCCATCCCTTCGACGTGACCCGGCACGATCTGTTGTTGTTGCTCGCCTTCGGCTTCGCTCAGCTCGGCATCGGCCTGGCGATCTTCAGCGTCGGCGCAGCACGCGCACCTGCCACCGACGTCGCTCTGCTGTCGATGCTCGAGCCGGTCATGGGTCCGATCTGGGTGTGGCTGTTCATGAACGAATACCCAGGCGTTCCCGCCCTGATCGGCGGCGCAACCGTGTTCGTCGCCCTCGTCGCGCACACTTTGTACGCCTCGTCCAGAACAGGCACAGCAGACGGCCTGCACGACGGGCTCCTCGACCCGACCGAGAGAACGCCGACACGGGCGGGCTGAGGCGTCAGCCGTTGTCGATCGGGTTGACGGTCAAGCCGGGAGTGACGATTTCATCGACAGCGCCGAGTACATCGTCGGACAGTGTCACCTCGGCGGCGTCGAGCAGCGGACCGAGTTGATCCGGTGTGCGCGGTCCGATCAGCGCCGCCGTCACGGCCGGATTGGCAAGGACGAACCCGAGGGCCAGTTGGATCAGGGTCAACCCGGCTGAATCGGCAACGCGGGTCAACCCGGCGACGAGCTCGCGCTTGCGCCCACGCATGGCCTCATCTCGATGATCGAAATGATCGGGTTCGCGGCCGGCACGCGACGCAAGCTCGAGCGCGTCGGCCTGATACTTCCCGGTCAGCCACCCGCCATTCAGCGGCGCCCAGACCAGCACCCCCACATCGTGCCGACGGCACCACGGCAACACCTCGGCCTCGGTCTGGCGAACGAGAATCGAGTACGGCGGCTGCTCGCTGCACGGCACGGTCACACCGAGGTGTTCTGCACGCGAGCGCACATCCGCGAGTTGCGCCGGCGAGAACGTCGACGTGCCGACAGCGCGCACCTTGCCCGCTCGGACCAACTCGTCGAACGCCAGCAACGTCTCGTCGATCGGTGTGTCGGGATCGGGTCGGTGCATTTGGTAGACGTCGACGTGGTCGGTGCGCAAGCGGCGCAGGCTGGCCTCGCACGACTGCACCACCCACCGCCGCGACAAGCCGCGCTGGAGCGGGTCGCCGCTCATCGCGTTGCCCACCTTGGTGGCCAGCACCGCACGATCGCGACGCCCGGCCAGGGCCCGTCCGAGGATCTCCTCCGACACCCCGAAGTCGTAGATGTCGGCGGTATCGAACAGAGTCACGCCGGCGGCCAGCGCAACGTCGACCATCTGCCGGCACGACCGTTCATCGGGGTTGCCCCACTTCCCGAACATCATCGTTCCGAGCGCCAATGCGCTGACCTCGATTCCGCTGCCGCCGAGCGTCCTGTGCTGCACGTGTCAAGCCAGACCGGCTTGACGTTGGAACACCAAGCTGTCCCAGTAGTCGATGCGATGGGCAATACGGCCGTCGCTGACCACGAAACGCATGACGCCGCGAACAGCGATCGGCCGGTCGTTCACCGTCGTTCGCAACGTGTATGCCGCGCAGACTCGGTTGCCATCGGCTACGACATCTTCGATCTCGTAGCGCAGTCCTGGCATAGAGGCCAGGAACCCGGGAAGACGATCGCGATATGCCTCGATCCCGACGCACCCGCCACCCAGTGCGGCGGTGTGCTCGTTGACGAAGTTGTCGGTGACGAACGCTGCAACCGCATCGGCTTCCCCCGTCGAAAACGCTTCGAGATAGCCGATACACACGTCGGCCGGCAACAGAGGCGTCGACGTCACGAACCGCTACCCCAGACCTCCTGCACGGTCGCGTAGACACCCTGGTCGTACGAGAACTCGATCATGTTGCCGTCGGGATCGGTCAGCGCACAGATGTAGCCGATGGGTGGCGGCATCTCGGTGGGCGGCCAGGCGAGGCAGCCCTCCGCCTCACCACGTTTGGCAATGGCGTCGACCTCGGCACGGCTGGTGACCTCGATGCCGATGTGGGCGAACGGTGCCATGATCGGCTGCGGACCTTTGTGCTGATCACGACGGAAGCTGACCAGCACCAAGATGAACGGTTTGTCGACCTGGTCGCGATGGCCGAGCCAGGCGCCGTACCCATCGGCATCTTCACGGCGGTCGAGCAACTCGAGCGGCGTGAACCTCTCGTACCAGGCGATCGTCTTGTCGATGTCGGTTGCCGGCAGGGCGATGTGCGTCCACCGCATCGACGGCGGATGGACGGCGTATTTGTCAACGACCTCACTCACGGGTCCAACCCTCCGGCACGACAGGATCCGAACCACCCTTGGTCCACAGCACCAATGTATTGCCCCATGGATCGACGAACGCGCTGTTGAACCCGTTGAACTCCGCCCAATAGTGGTGGCGCCACAATTCGGTGGCGCCGAGGGCCACTGCGGTGTCGAGGATGCGTTCGTCGCTGTCGTCGTCGGCGACCAGGATCCAAATGCGAGCGGTTCTGCCCTGCGTGCCGATTGTCCGGGGGTCAACGCCTGCGGGCTCGGGATGCGGGCGGGTGTTGGCGACGTTGTAGATACCCATGTGCAGGTTGCCGACCTCCGACGGGGTGCCGTCGGGCAGCGGGAAGTGGCCGCCGGGCACGATGCGGTGGAACACCCCCGACGGGCGCCCTTCGACCTCCCACCCGAAGACCTCGGCGTAGAACCGCCCGGAGACCTCGGGATCGTCGCTCGGCAGATCCACGAAGATCAAGGTGTTGGGTTGGGTCATGAGCGCAGCTCATGACCCGTCGGCCGCGCGAGCGCCACCGAGGCGGACGACGATGGGGTTCGGGGGCGCAGCCCCCGGGATGAGAGGGTCATGAGCGCGAACGTAGCATCGTCGGCTGCTCCGACGTCACGACGCTGCGGACGTCGCGACTATGGTTTCACCGCAGCGGAATGGTCTGACCATCAGTCCGCCGGACAAAGGGGGAACCGACGTGAAGAGCATGCAACCATGTCATCGCACCGGCCGATTGCTGGTGCTGTTGGCCGCGACATCGATCATCGCGGCGGCATGCGGCGACGACAACGACTCCAGCGACGCGACCACCGCTGCGCCGGCGGCCAGCGAACCTGCGGTGACGGAAGCGGTTGCGACCGAGCCGGTGGCAACCGAGCCGGTGGCCACTGACGCGCCGCAGACCTCTGCAGCAGAAGCCAGCGCGCTCGACACCAATGGTGACGGCAAGGTCGTGTTCGGCATCGCTGCCGCCGGGCCCGCCGACGACGGCGCGTATTACCAGGCAGTCGTCGACGCAGCCAAGACACTCTCGGCCGAGAACGGCTTCGACGACCCGATCGTGGTCGACAACATCCAAGCGGCCGATGCGGCAACACTGATCGGTGACCTCGCCCAGCAGGGCGTCGACGTCATCATCGTCGGTGCTTCGGAGATCGCCGAGCCGCTGCCGCAGTTGATCAGCGAGTACCCCGATGTCTTCTGGTATTGCAACTGCGGCGCCGGCTTCCCCGCCGATCCGGGTCTATCGCAGAGCACCGACGACGGTGGCGAGATCGGCTACACCGCCGGTTACGCCACCGGTTTGAAGCTGAAGGAGAAGGGCGGCGACAAGGTGGCGTTCATCGGTTGCTGCGATCTCGGCTTCGAGAAGCAGGCCTACATGTCGTTCGAACTCGGCTTGAAGGCGGTCGATCCGTCGTACACGCAGACCTACGTGCAAACCGGCGACTTCCCGTTCGACTTCGACAACACTGCCAACGCAACGGCTGCCTTGCAGACCGCGATCGACGAGGGTGCCGACGCCGTGTATCCGTATCTCGGCGGTGCGCACCGCCCGGTCGTGCAGGCGGCCAACGCCGCAGGATTGATCACGATGAGTGCCGGGTCTTCGACCGTGTGCGAGAGCACCGAGGACCTGCAGTACGACATCGCCGTCAAGTTCGACGGCGGCGACTACGTGAAGGCCGTCATGAACGAAATCATCGCCGGCACCTTCAAGGAGGGCGATATCAAGCAGTTCAAGGTCGGCATCGATCCCGAGCCGGGGGCCGTGCTCTGCAACCCCACGCCCGACCAACAGACGGCGATGGACGACGTGTACGCCCAGATCGCCGCGGGTGACCTCGCCGACGAGTTCGGCCAGATCGCCGGCGTAGCCTTTGCGCAGGGCTGACCGCAGCCTGTGACCCAAGCGGCCGATCACCGCGCGGGCGGGAAGCCTGACTCCCCGCCCGCCGCGGAGTTCATCGACATCTCCAAGAGGTTCGGGCGGGTCGTGGCCTGCGACCGGGTCAATCTCGCGCTGTATCGGGGCCGAATCCACGGCATCCTGGGCGAGAACGGGGCCGGCAAGTCGACGTTGATGAAAATGTTGATCGGCCTGGTTCTGCCCGACACCGGGCAGATCCGCGTGCACGGCGAATCGGTCAAGATCGTGGACCCGATCGAGGCGGCGCGGATGGGCATCGCCATGGTCCATCAGCACTTCAGTCTGGTCGAGCCGTTGACGGTGTGGGAGAACGTGGCGTTGGGTGATACCGGCAGGCTCGACCCCAGGCGCATCCGCCGACGGGTGGGCGAGATCAGCGAGCAGTACGGCCTCGAGATCCGTCCCGACGATCGCATTTCGGATCTGTCAGCAGGCATGCGCCAGCGCGTCGAGATCATCAAGTGTCTACGCCGAGACCCCGAGATCCTGGTGTTCGACGAGCCGACCTCGGTGCTGTCGCCCGCCGAATCACAGTTCCTGTTCGAGGCGCTGCGTCGTGTTGTCGACCACGAAGGCAAGGCCGTGGCCCTCGTCAGCCACAAGCTCGCCGAAGTCATTTCGGCGAGCGACGAGATCACCATCATGCGCGACGGCAAGGTGGTGGCCTCCCGCCCGACAGCCGGATCCGATCCAGCCACACTCGCCCGAGCGATGGTCGGCCGCGAGGTGGTGCTGCGCCGCGAGCACGCAGCGTTCGGAGTAGTCGACGAATCCAGCAGAAGGGTCATTGTCGGCAAGCAGCCCGCCAATGCCCAATATGACGGTCGACCAGTGCTGAGCATCACCGACGCCTCGGTTACCGGCCGCGACGGTCGGGTCCTGCTCGATCGCCTCAACCTCGAGGTTCACGCGGGTGAGATCGTCGGCGTCGCGGGGGTCGAGGGCAACGGCCAACGCACGCTCGGTGACGTCTTGTCGAGCCTGTGCCCGCTTGCCGGCGGACACGTCGAAGTCGATGGCCAACGGGTACCCATCGGAACCGCCGGGGCGATGGCGAGGGCGGGCATCGCCATCATCCCCGAAGATCGCCACGACAGCGGTTGTGTGCTCGATTTCAACGTCGCCGAGAACATCTTCATCGCCGATCCGGAACGCGTTGCGCGGCGCGGCCTGATGAACCGGGCGCAGATGCACGAGGAGGCATCGAGACTTATCGAGAAGTTCGACATCGTCTGCGGCGGACCCCGGGCGCCGATGTGGTCGCTCAGTGGTGGCAACCAGCAGAGAGTTGTCCTGGCCCGTGAACTGTCGCACGGGCCACGTGTCCTCGTGGCTGCGCAACCGACACGCGGGCTCGACGTCGGGGCGATCGAGTATATGTCGGCACAATTGCGCGCCGCCGCCGACGACGGCGTGGGAGTGCTGTTGATCTCCACCGAGCTGGAGGAGATCCTCGACCTCGCCGATCGCATCGTCGTCATGTCGAACGGACGGATCGTCGGTGAGATGCCGCGGGACGAGGTGGATCTCGCCGAGCTCGGTCTGATGATGAGCGGCGCCAATGAGTGACGTCGGCGAACACATCGTCACCGACACCGAAGAGGACGAGGTCGCCGCTGCAGCCCTGCAGCGATCGAAATTCGGAGTCACCGCCGAGGTCGTCGCCCTCTATGCGCTCTGCTTGTTCGTCGCCCTCGCTCTCGCCGCCATCTGCGTCGCGGCGACGGGAGGCTCGTGGACCAACGTGTACACGGCGATGCTCGATGGCAGCATCCGCAAGCCCGGTCGGTGGGGTCTCACCCTCGGAGTGTCGGCGCCCATCCTGCTCGGCGCCCTCGGCACCATCGTCAACGGGCGCGCCGGGCTGGTCAACATCGGCCAGGAGGGGCAGCTGGTGATGGGATCATGTCTGGCTGCCTATGTCGCCGTCCGACTCGGCGGCCCCGGACCATTCGTCCTCGTTATCGCCATGTTCTTCGGCGTCATCGGCGGCGCAGTGTGGGCGGGTATCGCCGGCGCGCTGCGGTACTACCGCAACGTGCCCGAGGTGCTCAGTACGTTGCTGATGGGCACCGTGGCAGCCAATCTGATGGGCTGGGGCTTGCGCAACCAGTGGTTGCTCCTGGCGCCGGCCGCCGGGCGAGCCAACCGCAACCAGGTCAGCGAGCCACTGGCCGCCAACACCCGCATCCCCCGGGTGACCTGGTTCGGCAACGAGTTCCCGCTCAGTGTGTTGTTGGCGTTGGGGCTCTCGGTCGTCGTCTGGGTGATCATCGACCGCTCCGTCATCGGCTTCCGGCTGCGGATGCTCGGCCGCAACCCGAAGACCGCCCGCCGCTCCGGAGTCGCCGAGCGGCGTTACGGTATCGGCGCCATGCTCGTGTCCGGGGGGTTGGCCGGCCTCGGCGGAGGGGTCATGCTGGCCGGCGGCGATTTCGGCAACTACCAACTCGTCGCCAACTTCGGTGCAGGGATCGGATTCGCCGGCCTGCTCGCCGCACTCGTCGCTCGGCAACGGGTGATCGTGCTGGTCTTCGTCGCCTTCTTGTTCGGCTGCATGCGAACGGGCTCCGGCTTTCTTCGCGCCTCTGGCGTCTCCGGTCGGATCGCCGACGTCGTGCAGGGCCTCCTCGTGCTTGCCATGCTGTTGCCGCCGGCAATTCTCTATGTCCGCGAGCGGCGCCGAGCGCTGTCGGCGACGAGCACGAGGGTCTGAGCCGTGGGCAACTTCTTCTCCGCGCTCGGCGACGTCGCCACCAACGAGAGCGCCTACCGCAACGCCATCATCGCCGCCGTCGTGTTGCTGTTCGCGGCGTCAGGCGAACTGATCGCCGAGAAGGCGGGCACCATCAACATCTCGCTCGAAGCAATGCTGCTCGCCGGAGCGTTCGCCGCGGCAATCGGTGTCGACATCACACACTCGACGTGGCTCGGAATGTGTTCCGCAGCGGTCGCCGGGCTGTTGGTCGCCGCCGTTCAAGCCAACATGAGTCACCGCCTGCCCGCCGACCAGTTCGTCGTCGGGTTGGTGCTCAACGTGTTGGTGCTCGGCCTGGTGGGCTTCCTCACCAGTTCGATCGACCCGCAGTCCGACGTGGTCGGTCGATTGGAAGTTCCGCTGCTGTCGCGCATCCCCCTGCTCGGCCCGGCGCTGTTCGACCAGCCGTGGGTGTTGTATTTCAGCTACCCGTTGGTGCCGTTGGTGTGGTGGCTCGTCTACCGCACCCGATGGGGCCTCGAGGTCCGCGCCATCGGCGAAGACCCCAACGCCTCCGACGTGTCGGGCCTGCACGTCAACAAGCTGCGCCGCCAGACCATCTA
>JANNHY010000399.1:0-6654 GCA_031404635.1 Ilumatobacteraceae bacterium | reverse complement strand
CTTCGCGATGTCCTCGGCCAACTGCCTTTGCTGAAAAGCGGTCGCCAGATCGTCCAAGGCATGGGGCCGTTTCTTGTGCGCCGTACACGCGCAACATGGTCACCGGAGCATCGACCGCAGATGTCGCCATCGTTTTAGTCGACGCCCGCCATGGTGTGCTCGAGCAAACTCGCCGTCACGCCTTTATCGCCGCCCTGCTCGGTGTGAAGGCGATCGCCCTGGCCGTCAACAAAATGGACCTGGTCGAGTGGGACGAGGGAGAGTTTGATTCCGTCGCCAAGGATCTCGCCGGGTATGTCGAGGCCCTGCCGACTCCAGTTCCGGTGGTCGCCTTCCCGATCAGCGCCTTGCACGGCGACAACGTCGTCGAGTTGTCCGATTGTTCGCCGTGGTACGAAGGACCTTCTCTGTTGGAGTGGTTGGAGACCTTCGACGGATCCGGTGTCGCCGACACTCCGGCGCGCCTCGACGTGCAGCGCGTGATCCGGCCCCAAGGGTCCGATTTCCGTGGCTTCGCCGGCCGACTGGCGGGCAGCAGCCTGAGGGTCGGCGATCCGGTAACGGTATTGCCGAGCGGGCGCAGCAGCACCGTGTCGGGTATTCAGCGGTTCGGTCGCGACATCCCCGTAGCTGACGCCGGTCACGCCGTGACCGTGTCGTTGACCGACAGCATCGACGTCGCTCGCGGCGATGTGCTGGTGGTCGGCAACGCATTGCCCACCGAAGCGGTGTCCGGCCACGTGTGCTGGATGATCGATCAACCGTTGCGCGAAGGTTCGCGGTACTGGTTCAAGCACGGCACCCGCGTCGGTCGTGCCGTGGTCGATGCGGTCGAGTATCGCCACGATCTGCATACTCTGGAGCCGGTCGCCAGCGACCACATTGCGCTGAATGACCTGGCGATGGTGCGCTTGTCGCTGAGTGAGCCGATCGTCGCCACGCCGTACGAGATCAGTCGCGAGGGTGGCCGCCTGATCCTGGTGGACGAGGTGAGCAACACCACGGCCGGCGCGGTGATGATCACGGTGGCCGCATGATCTCGCTTGTCGGCGCCGGTCCGGGCGATCCGGAGTTGCTGACCATCCGCGGATTACGCCGTCTACAGGATGCCGACGTGGTGGTGCACGATGCGCTCGTCGGCACCGGCGTGCTCGCCCTCGCAAGAGCCGATGCCGAACTGATCGATGTCGGCAAGCGGCCCGGTGCCCCGGTGCCGCAGGAACTGATCAACGAGTTGCTGGTTCAGCTTGCACACGGCGGCCGCAACATCGTGCGCCTCAAAGGTGGCGATCCGTTCGTCTTCGGGCGCGGCGGCGAAGAGGCGCTGGCCCTCACTGGGGCGGGCCTCGATTTCGAGGTCGTGCCTGGTATCTCGTCGGTGATCGCCGCCCCCGCCGCGGCAGGCATTCCTGTGACTCATCGCGGCGTCAGCGCCTCGTTCACCGTTGTCACCGGTCACCGCCAGCGCGGTGAGGCTGCGGTCAACTGGCATGCCCTGGCCCAAGCCGGTGGCACGATCGTGGTGTTGATGGGAGTTGCGAATCGCGGCACGATCGCCGCGGCCCTGATCGAGGGTGGTCTGTCGGCCACTACGCCGGTCGCTGCAATAAGTCATGCCACATCGCCCGACCAACACGTCGTTCGTTGCGCTCTCTGCGAACTTGCCGACGCCGCAGTCGAATCGCCTGCGACGATCGTTATCGGTGCGGTTGCGGCGTTCGATCTCGCCGGCGAATTCATCCGGGGGCTGGCGGTCGCCGACACGTAGGCTGGCGGGCCATGCTGCACCTGTACGACACCGCCACCAGACAGGTACGTGAGCTCGCGCTGCGCGAGCCCGGCACGGTGAGCATCTACCTGTGTGGCCCCACGGTGTACGGCCCGCCGCATATCGGCCACGGCCGCGCCACATTGGTGTACGACGTGCTTCGCCGCTATCTCGAATGGTCGGGTCTGCGGGTGCGGCTAGTCAGCAACGTCACCGACATCGACGACGCAATCATCAACCGCGCCAATCGTGAGGACCGGCCGTGGCAGGAGATCACGGCGAAATGCGAGGCGGTGTGGTTCCAGGCGATGGGCAAGCTCGGTGTGGCTCGACCGACCGACGTGCCCCACGCCACGGAATATGTCGAACAGATGGTGACGATGATCGGCCAGTTGGTCGAGATCGGGCGCGCCTACACCACCGATGACGGGGTGTACCTCAGTGTCGAAACGGTCGAGGACTACGGCCTGCTCGCCAACCAGCGCCTCGGCGACATGATCGAAGGTGGCGGGGACCGCGAGGTGTTCGGTGCCGAGAACAAGCGTCACCCTGCCGACTTCGTGCTGTGGAAGCTGGCCAAACCGGGCGAGCCGTGCTGGCCGTCGCCGTGGGGCGACGGTCGGCCCGGGTGGCACAGTGAATGCGTCGTGATGAGCCTCGACCTGCTCGGCGAAGGGTTCGATCTCCACTGCGGCGGGATGGATCTCAAGTTTCCGCACCACGAGAACGAGCGGGCTCAAGCGGTCGCGCTGGGCAAGCGGTTCGCCAACCATTGGATGCACAACGGGTTCGTGATCGATGCCGAGGGTGAGAAGATGTCGAAGAGCCTCGGTAACGTCGACAACCTGCTCGACCTGATGGAGCACTACGACCCGCGCGCCTATCGGATGTTGCTGCTGCAGTCGCATTACCGCGGCCCGGTGTCGGTCGGGCAAGACAACATCGACGCCTCGGTCAATGCGCTCGCCGGTCTCGATTCGTTCGCATCGCGCACGGCCGGTGTCGCCGAGGCCGAACCCGATGGCGACGTGTTGGCTCGGTTTCGCGAACGGATGGACGACGATCTCGACACGCCGGGGGCGACGGCGCTGTTGTTCGACACGGTTCGGCGGGCGAATGCGGCACTCGACGCCGCCGATCCAGCTGCGCCGTCGCTGGTGGCCGCTGTTAACGAGATCTGCACGGCGTTCGGGTTGGTGCTCAATGCCGGCGGCGACGTGCCGGCCGAGGTTGCCACCAAGGCTGCGGCGCTCGATGCTGCCCGTGTCGCCAAGGATTTCGCGGCAGCCGACGCCATCCGCGCCGAATTGCAGGCGGCCGGTTGGACAGTCGAGACCACCAAGGCCGGCACCACACTCCGCCGCTGAGCTGTGAAAGGTTGCGGCTCAGCCCGGCGACGACAGCGACGGCACCGTCGGCATATCGACGCCGAGGCTGATCTGCACCGCGGTTTCGACAAATGCCTGAGCAGCGCGTGATTGCTGGCGGTCTCCATGCCAAACGATCCCGATCTGTCGCTCGAGGTTGGCATTGAGTGCTCGGATGGCGACCTGGGCATCGGGGATCGACCGCTCGACGGTGAGAAGCGGCACGATGGCTACTCCGAGTCCGATCGCGACGAGACGTTGTGTTGTGAGGTTGTCGTCACTGCGGAACACGATGTCGGGTTCGACCGCAACTCGTTCGAGGGCGCGGGCGGTGCGGATGGCGTAGGCGTCGTCGATGGGCAGCGAGATCATCCGCACCCCGTCCAATTCTGCAAGGTCGACGGTGTCGGCTTGTGCCAACGGGTGATCCGGTGCGGTGATCAGTACGGATGGATCGCGGATGAGTTCGACCATGGCGTGTGACTCGACGAGCGAGGCGATGTCGGCGAACCCCAGATCTGCCTGGCCGGTACGTATCAGCCCCTCGAGATGCACCCCGACCGATTCGTTGCGCAGCTCGACGTTGATGTCGGGCCAGGCAGTACGAAAGCGGGCGAGTGTCGGCGGCAGGAGGCGGGCACTAGCAGATTGAAAGGTGCCGACCCTCAATACACCTGCCTCGCCGGCGGCCATCGCGTCGAGATCGGCCTTGGCGGCGGCGAGGCGAGCGATGATGTGGCCGGCGTGCTCGAGCAGCACCTTGCCGGCCTCGGTGAGCGACACCGGCCGCGGCCCACCGGGGCGCTCGACGAGGCGGTGCCCGACTGCTCGTTCGAGCGTCGAGATCTGTTGCGAGATGGCACTTTGGGCGTAGCCGAGCCGAGTGGCGGCCTGCGAGAACGAACCGGTCTGGGCGACTGCTTCCAGCGCCACCAGGTGGCGAACCTCTACTCCAACGGGTAAATCGAATTTCGAGATCATCTTCACCATCTATATCGATTGTTCTTATTGATCGGAGCCGGCGATAATAGAGTGTAACTTCGATTCAAGGAGATGATTGTCATGGAAGCCTTCGTACTGATTGCAATCCTCGTCGCAGCCCTGTTGGCACCGCGGTTCGGCGTCGACTCCCGCCCCGGGTTCTCTGGGCGCCCGGACTGGCGCTCCGACTGAGCCTCAGCTCGGCGCCATCCCACGCAGCCATCACAAATCCCCGGCCCGGTGACCTGCGCGGACAGCGATGGCTGTCGGGTGGAGCCTGTATCCGATAGAACGGGTGGCCGTGGCCAACCGAGCGCACACCCCGGTGCCGAAGGGCTACTGGACGATCTGGACCACTGTGGCTCTCGACCTCATCGGGTTCGGGATCATCGTGCCGATCCTCGGTCGCTATGCCGAGCGGTTCGGGGCATCCGGTCTCACCGTCGGGTTGCTCTTTGCCTCATACTCGCTGGCTCAACTGCTGTGTGCGCCGCTGCTCGGGCGGCTGTCGGATCGGATCGGTCGCAAGCCGGTCATCGTCATCTCCCTGATCGGCACGGCGATCGGCAGTTTCATCACCGGCGCGGCAGGGGTGCTGTGGCTGCTGTTTGCCGGACGGATCGTCGATGGCGCCTCAGGTGGCAGCCTGTCGGTGGCCCAGGCGGCGGTGGCCGACCTGGCCCCCGAGGCGGAGCGGCCGCGACTCATCGGTCTGCTCGGCGCGGCCTTCGGCGTCGGGTTCGTGCTCGGCCCGGCAATCGGTGGACTCTCTGCACTCGGCGGCCCGCATGTGCCGTTCTATGTTGCCGGTGTCCTTGGAACCATCAACGCCATAGCGGCGATCATTCGCCTGCCGGAGACGCACCGCCCCGGTGATCGGGCCGGCGCACGCGGCCTCACGACGCCGACCTCGCCGGTTCTGCGGCACCTCGCCGTGATCGGGTTCATCACGGTGGTCGCGTTCACCGCATTCGAGGCTACGTTCTCGTTGTTCGGCGGTCGTCGCTTCGCGCTGACCGAGGCCTCGACGGCCGCGGTGTTCCTCGGTATCGGTCTGGTGTTGGTCGTCATCCAGGGGGGTGCCTACGGCAGGCTGGTCGAACGATTCGGCACGCAGCGTCTGTTCGCTTTCGGGCTCGCCATGCTGATCGCCGGGCTGGCCGTCACCGCAGTGGCCACGGTCTGGCCGGTGCTTATCGTCGCCTTGCTGTTGTTGTCAATCGGCCAGGGCTGCGCTTCGCCGTCGATCACGGCACTGGTCACCCAGCATGCTCCACCCGAACGGCGTGGCGAGGCGTTGGGCTTTCAGCAGTCGGCGAATGCGGTCGGTCGCGTCGTCGGCCCACCGGCGGCGGGCGCGGTGTTCGACCGGGTCGGCATCTGGAGTCCCTACGCCGCCGGCTCGATGCTTTGTGCGGTGGCGATGGTGCTGGTTGTGACATGGGGCCTGCATCGCCGGATGTCAATTGTTGGCCCTGGCGGCTGCGAGACTGTCGGGGCGAATGACTGACGTGCTCGAACACCGTGCCCTCGATCGGCTTGCCGATTTCGAAGCCCGTTGGCTTTCAGATTCCCGGCCATCCCGGCGCAACTCGACGCCGATGGGCTACCAGCCCAGCCTCGACGGACTGCGAGCCGTTTCGGTGATCGCAGTCATCTTCTACCACGCCGGGTTCGGATGGATGCGCGGCGGCTTCCTCGGTGTCGAGGTGTTCTTCGTCGTCTCCGGATTCCTGATCACATCGCTCCTGATCGAGGAGAAGGAACGCAACGGGGCCGTGCGTCTGTCGCAGTTCTGGATGCGCCGTGCTCGCCGTTTGTTGCCGGCACTGTTCGGTGTGCTCGTCGCTGTCGGAGCGTGGGTCGCCCTGTTCGGTACATCACAACAGCAATCGGATCTGCACCGTGACTATCTGCCCGGCATCTTCTACTTCGCCAACTGGGGTCAGATCTTCGGCGGCGCCCAGTACTTCGGCAACTTCTCGCCGCTGCGCCACCTGTGGAGCCTGGCGGTCGAAGAGCAGTGGTACCTGTTGTGGCCGTTGGCGTTCGTGTTGCTCACGCGGCGCAACCGGCGCAGTATCGAAATCGGGCGATCGATCCTGGTGGTCGCCGGCGTCGTGATGGCGCTCACCTGGTGGCTGGCCGCGCCAAAGGCTTTGACGGCCGACCGCGTCAACGTGCTGTATCTGTCGACGTTGACGCGATCGAGCGGGTTGCTGCTCGGCGCCGGTGCGGCATTTCTGTGGCGCCCGTGGACGGCGAAGTCGGCCGCGTCTCGTCGTGTCAGTGCCTTGCTGAATGCGGCCGGCCTTGGTGCTGCAACTCTGCTGGTCTACTCCTTCACTGCTGTGCATCTCTCCGACCGTTCGGTCTATCGCTGGCAACTGGCGGCGGTGTCGGTGCTGTCGCTCGTGGTCGTGGCGGCGGTCGTGCACCCGGCGGCATCGTCGGCGCGGCGGTTCTTCGGATCGCATGCACTCGTCGCCGTCGGCAAACGTTCCTATGGGGTCTATCTGTGGAGTTGGCCGATCTCGG